>NZ_AHZC01000115.1 GCF_000247475.1 Rhizobium sp. PDO1-076
ATATGCGGCAGAGGATAGACCTTCACCGTGCCGTTGATCTCGTCCATGCCCTTGGTGCAGGCGAGCGTGTTCGTGCCGTCGATATTCATCGCGCAGGATCCGCAGATACCTTCGCGACAGGAGCGGCGCAGCGTCAATGTCGGGTCGATATTGTTCTTGATGTACAAGAGACCATCGAGAACCATCGGTCCGCAATCGTCGATATCGATGTAGAACGTGTCGATACGCGGGTTCTGGCCGTCGTCCGGGTTCCAGCGATAGACGCGGTACTCGCGCACATTCTTGGCAGCGGCCGGCTTCGGCCAAACCTTGCCTTCGGTCATCTGGGAGTTCTTGGGGAGAGCGAGTTCAACCATGTCCAGTTCCTCTGCAGATCAATAAACACGTGCCTTGGGCGCGATCTTGTAGGGATCGATGCCTTCGGCAATGAGTTCAGTGTGAACCGGGCGGTAGTCGAGTTTCACGTCACCGGCCTCGTTGACCCAGGCCAGCGTATGCTTGCGCCAGTTGACGTCGTCACGACCGGCGAAAGGACCGTCGACATAGTCTTCGCGGGCGTGGCTGCCGCGGCTTTCCTTGCGGGCCTCGGCGCCATAGACCGTGGTGATCGCATTGGCCATCAGGTTGTGCAACTCGAGCGTTTCGACGAGGTCGGAATTCCAGATCATCGAACGGTCGGTCACCTTGATGTCCGGCATTTCCTTCCAGATCGCCGAAATGCGGCGGCAGCCGCTTTCGAGCGCTTCCTGGGTCCGGAACACGGCGGCGTCTTCCTGCATGGCGCGCTGCATCTGGTCGCGCAGCACGGCCGTCGGGGTCGAGCCGTTGGCATTGCGGATGCTGTCGAAGCGATCCATGATCTTGTCACAGGCGGCAATGTTGAGTGCCGGGATCGGCGTGGTGCGATCGATGACCTCTGCCGCGCGGATAGCAGCAGCACGGCCGAACACGACCAGGTCGATCAGCGAGTTCGAACCGAGACGGTTCGCGCCATGCACCGAAGCGCAACCGGCTTCACCGACGGCCATCAGGCCAGGAAGAACGCGTTCCGGATTGTCGCTGTCGGCATTCAGCACTTCACCCCAGTAGTTGGTCGGAATGCCACCCATATTGTAGTGCACGGTCGGCAGAACCGGGATCGGCTCGCGGGTCACATCGACGCCGGCAAAAATCTTCGCCGATTCCGAAATGCCCGGCAGGCGCTCATTCAGCACCGCCGGATCCAGATGGTCGAGATGCAGGTAGATGTGGTCCTTGTTCTTGCCGACGCCACGACCCTCGCGGATTTCCATGGTCATGCAGCGCGAGACAACGTCGCGTGAAGCCAGATCCTTGGCCGAGGGTGCGTAACGCTCCATGAAACGTTCACCCTCGGAATTGACCAGGTAGCCGCCTTCGCCGCGCGCGCCTTCGGTGATCAGGCAGCCGGCACCATAGATGCCGGTCGGATGGAACTGCACGAATTCCATGTCCTGCAGCGGCAGGCCGGCACGCGCAACCATACCGCCACCGTCACCGGTGCAGGTATGGGCGGACGTGGCCGAGAAGTAGGCGCGGCCATAACCGCCGGTCGCCAGCACCACCATCTTCGCCGAGAAGCGATGGATCGTGCCGTCGTCCAGGTTCCAGGCGACAACGCCGGTACAGCGGCTACCGTCATCCGACATGATCAGGTCGAGGGCAAAATACTCGATGAAGAATTCGGCATTGTTGCGCAGCGACTGGCCGTACAGCGTGTGCAGGATGGCGTGGCCGGTACGGTCGGCGGCAGCACAGGTGCGCTGCACCGGTGGGCCTTCGCCGTAGTTCTGCATGTGACCGCCGAACGGGCGCTGATAGATCTTGCCTTCCTCGTTACGCGAGAACGGCACGCCGTAATGCTCGAGCTCATAGACCGCCTTCGGCGCTTCCATGGCGAGATACTGCATGGCATCGACGTCGCCGAGCCAGTCGGAGCCCTTGACGGTGTCATACAGATGCCACTGCCAGGAGTCCGGCGTCATGTTGTTGAGCGAAGCGGCGATACCGCCTTGCGCTGCAACCGTATGCGAACGGGTCGGGAAGACCTTGGTGATGCAGGCGGTCTTGAAGCCCTGTTCGGCCATGCCAAGCGTCGCGCGCAGACCGGCACCACCGGCGCCGACGACAACGACGTCGTAGGAATGGTCAACGTAGGTATAGGCCTTGCCGTTCGGGGCGGTGTTATGAATGGGTGCCATTTTGAATTATCCTACGAATGCGATCTTCAAGATGGCGAAAAGACAGAGCGCGCCCATCAAGATTGCGAAGAATGTGTTGAGCATCAGAAGCACGAGCTTCGGAATTTCCGCGTGCACGTAGTCTTCGATGATGACCTGCATGCCGAGCTTCATGTGAATGATGCCGGAGATGACCACCAGGCCCATGACCACTGCAACCAGCGGGTTCGAAAGGGCAGCCGTCACTTCCGCATACGGCGCGCCGCCATACATGACGAGGAAGACGACGAAAATGATAAGGAGCGGGACATTGGCAACGGCCGTGACGCGCTGGCGCCAGAAATGCTCGGTGCCATCCTTGGCGGATCCAAGACCGCGAACCTTGCCGAGAGGTGTACGCATATCCATGAATTTATCTCCTTAGCGCACGATGTAGGCGATGACCCAGATCAGCGCGGTCAGACAGAGCGACACGACGAAGGAGACCTTCACCAGCTTGGTGGTAAAATGCTTCTCGAAGCCATAACCGAGATCCCACATGAAATGGCGAAGGCCACTGAGCATGTGATACATCAGCGCCCAAGTATAGCCGATCAGGATCAGCTTGCCGATGATCGAGCTCATCGCCCACTGGACCCAGTCGTAGTACACACCACCCGACGCCATGGCGATCAGCCACCAGGCGACAAGCACGGTACCGAAATACAGCGCAGCACCTGTGATGCGGTGTATGATCGACGCCATCATGGTCGGGATTGGCTTGTAAATTTGCAGATGCGGCGACAGAGGCCGGCTTTTCGTCACATTCGCCATCTAAACCTCGCGGCGTTTCGATGCGGTCCGAATTCTCGGAGATCCGATTACAGAGTTGCAGCCCAGATCGGGTGCACTGCATCACGGCTTTAATCCTCGTCACCCCGGACGACAAGCACATTCGCTTGACGTTTTCAATTTAATCGATTCGGGTCGATAGAACTTTAGCCTAGTCAGCGCCCCAATATCCCCCTTACGAAAAAACGACGGCGGCGGATGACTTTAGCAACCGTATGCGGCATTGTGCGTTAACGTTACGTTAACCACGCTGCAGAGGAGCGCCCCATGACTGTCTTTCGGTTCACCCTGGCGGGCGCGGCAGCCATCGCCACGATCGCGATGTCCACGGCATCCCTGGCTGGAGACTATCGCCACCACGGTCATCACAACCGGTCGCATCACAACCGGTCTCAGGCCGTGATCGGCGGCAACGGGCTTCCGTCGGTGGTGCCGGGTGTCGGCACATTTGCAGGAAGCATCGCGGCTGTCCGCATCAAGGGCAGTGGAATATATTTCTATCGCGATGGCGCAGCCAGGCCTGCCACCGTGTCCTACAAGGCTCCCAAGGCGCGGATCATCGAGATTTCAGAGGATGCGCCCGATGCCGCCTGCTCGTTTGAAGCCGGCGTCTGCGTGATTCGTCCCTGAACCTGCCCGGAACATACCTACCCGGATCACATCACCTCAGACAAACCGCCAGACGGTGGTTTTCTTCACTTCGCTGTCTTCCAGCACCCGCGTGACCGGCACCTGATAGGTGGCAAGCGCTTCCAGATGTTCGGTCGGTCGGTAACTCCGGCCCGGATCGCCGACAAGGACCATCGTGCCAGAGGCGGCCAACCGACCGAACCATCCCTTCAGCGCAGCGGCAAAATCCCCGTCGTAAAATACGTCGCCGGCCAGAACGACATCCGCATCCACCGACATGCCGATCAGGTCGTCATTGGTGAAATCGAGCGCCACGCCATTCGCCGCAGCATTCAGCCGCACGGCATTTTTCGCCCACGGATCGATATCTGCGGCGACCACATCGGAAGCCCCGGCCATCGCCGCAGCAATCGCCACAAGGCCGGAGCCGCTGGCGAAATCGAGAACCCGCTTGCCGCGCACGGTCTCGGGATGATCCAGAATATAGCGCGCGAGCCCCTGCCCGCCAGCCCAGGCGAACGCCCAGAACGGCGGCGGCAAGCCGATCGCCTCAAGGTCAGCCTCGGTCTTCAGCCACAAGTCGTGAACCTCGCTCGCCAGATGCAGCCGGATTTCCGGCACATGCGGCGGCGCAAGCAGACTTGTATTGTCGAGGATGAAACGCTCGGGATCTGTTTTCAAAGGCTCAGACCGGCGGGTTTTGCAGCCCGCCCATGCGGCAGACCTCGAAATATTCCTCTTCCGTCACCGGCTGAACGGAAAGCCGCATGGACGTGACCAGCGCCATCTTTTCCAGCGCTGAACTCGCCTTCACATCTTTCAGCGAGACAGGCTTCGGCATGTCGCAGACAGCCCGGATGTCGACGCAGTCCCAGCGGGCATCACCCTCGGCAGTGGAATCCGGATGCGACAGGGCACAGACCTCGACGATGCCGACGACTTCGAGCCCCTCGTTAGAATGATAGAAGAAGCCCTTGTCGCCGATCTTCATCGCCCGCATGTTGTTGCGCGCCATATAGTTGCGCACGCCGGTCCATTCGGTACCCGTGGCGCCCGCATCCTTCTGCATCTGCCAGGACCACTTGAACGGCTCGGACTTGTAGAGCCAGAACGCCATGCTGCTCATGCCTCCGGATTGTTGAAGACCCAGTTATAGGGCTTGATCTCGACCGTTTCGAACAGGCCTGCCTTGGCATAGGGATCCTGCGCTGCAAGAGCCTTGGCATCCTCCAGGCTGTCGGCAGCGATCAGCAGCATCGAGCCGCAGGGCTTGCCGTCGCCGTCGAGAAACGGGCCGCCGATCTTGAGCGTGCCGGCAGCGTTCAGGCCGTTCAGCCATTCCACATGCGGCGGACGCGTTTCCATTCTGAGGTTGAGATGACCGGGCTTGTCGGCGCAAATAACGGCAAACAGCATGAAACGCTCCTTCGGAAACGGGGACTATTCGGTGGTGATCGGACGTGACATCAACTGCGTGATCACGGTTGGAATATCAAGACGTCCATCGATGATAGCCGCCACCGCTTGGGTGATCGGCATGGAGACATGCAACCCTTCGGCCAGACGAGCAGCAACGGTCGCGGCAAAGGCGCCCTCGACCAGCGGGCCATTGCCCGCCGCCATATCCTCGCCACGCCCGAGGCCGATGCCGAAGCGCAGGTTGCGCGACTGGTGACTTGTCGCCGTCAGCACGAGGTCTCCCAGGCCGGACAGGCCGCGCACGGTATCACCACGCCCGCCCATCGCCTCGACCAGGCGCGACATTTCCGCAAGCCCGCGTGCAATCAGCGCGGCCCGGGCCGAATCGCCCAAGCCCATGCCTTCAACCACACCACAGGCGATCGCCAGCACGTTCTTCAGCGCACCGCCAAGCTGCACGCCGACCCGGTCATCCGAGGCATAGAGCCGGAATGTCTTGCCCGAGATCGCCTTTGCCAGCCGTTCGGCGGTCGTAAGATCGGCGGCGGCGAGCGCCATTGCGGTGGGCAGTCCCTTGGCGATATCGGCAGCGAAGCCTGGACCGGACAGCACCGCGATCGAATGTTCGGGAAGGGCTTCTTCCAAGACATCGGTCAGCAATCGGGCAGTTTGCTTCTCGATGCCCTTGGCACAGATGACGACCGGCACATCCCGGCCGAGGTGAGGACCATAGGCATGTGCCGCATCGACCTGCGCCTGCGAGGGCATGGCAAACAGCACGATTTCGGCGTCCGCGATATCCTCCGGCTGCGACGAATAGCGCAGGGCAGCCGGCAGCCGG
>NZ_AHZC01000114.1 GCF_000247475.1 Rhizobium sp. PDO1-076
AATGCTGGCCCTCACTCGTTCGGTCGCGGATTTCGCCCTGCCTGCCTATGCGCAAGGCGTTCTTGAGCGCATGATGGGCCTCGCCCTTGTTGAGACCGATCCTGGCGCGCCGTTGCATGTCGGCATCCAGGATCCATTCGATGATGAAGAGCGTGCGCTCGATGCGGCCGACCTCGCGCAGGGTGAGAGCGAGATCGTGCTGCCGCGGATAGGCGGCGAATTTACGTAGCAACTGGCTGGGCGGCATGATGCCGGCAACCATGGTCGCAGCGGCGCGCAAGATATCGGGCCAATTCGAGACGATGAGGTCTTCCCTGATCCTGCCCCCGACGAGACCGCGCAGTTCGTTGGGCGTGCCAGCCGGGTTGAAGACATACAGCCGCTTCGACGGCAGGTCCCGAATGTGGGGGATGAAGCGGTAGCCCAGGATCGAGGCGGTGGCGAAGACATGATCGGTGAAGCCGCCGGTATCGGCATATTGCTCGCGGACGCGCTGACCGGCCTCGTTCATCAGCAAGCCGTCGAGAATATAAGGCGCCTCGCTGGCTGTCGTCGGAATAAGCTGGGTCGCGAACGGTGCGAACTGGTCGGACAGATGTGTGTAGGCTTTCAAGCCGGGCTCGTTGCCATATTTGGCGTTTACGAGGTTCATCGCTTCGCCCTGTCGGGCGGTCGGGAAGAATTGGCCGTCACTGGAGGCGGAGGCACCCATTCCCCAGAACTGCGCCATAGGCAAACGCCCCTGGGCGGCGACCACCGTGGCGAGTGCCTGATCGATGGCGTCGCTTTCGACATGCCAGCGCGACAGCCGTGACAACTGCCAATAGTCATGGGTGTTGCAGGCTTCGGCCATCTTTCTGAGCCCAAGGTTGAGACCTTCTGCAAGGAGTACGTTGAGCAGCCCTATCCTGTCCTGACAGGGCGCGCCGGTTCGAAGATGGCTGAAGGCTTCGGTGAACCCGGTCGCGGCGTCGACATCAAGCAGGATGTCGGTGATACGCACCTCTGGCATGCGCCGGTGGAGATCGAGGATCAATTCGTCGGCATCCTGGGGTGCCACGGCTGTCAGGCGTTCCATGTGCAAGACCCCGTCTTCGATGTTCCCGAGCGGAATGGTTCCGCTTCGGGCCGCCTTCGCCAACCGCTTCAGCCCGTCCTCCATCCTGGCCTTACGATCGGCCAGCCATATGTCGGGTTCGAGCGGAACGACAAGCCTTGCTGTTGCCTGGGCGGCCTCCATCGGCACCAGCGCCTGTTTGAGGTCGGCGTACCGACGCGAATGCGCGAGCCAGACGTCGCCGGACCGGAATGCGTCGCGCAAGTGAAACAGGACAGCCACCTCCCACAACTGGCTGTCACCTTCGTCTCGCCCTTTGAGATGGCGGTGCCATTTGGAAGTCGGGCGCAAGAAAGCCGCCGGCTGCGATGATGTGTCGTGCTTGTCCCTGATTTTGATGACTGCCTGCATGAGCGTCTGGGCCACGCTTGCCGATTGAATATCCAGGCAGGCCAGCATGCGCGGTGCATATCGTCGAAACCGATGATATCCTTGCACGACGTGAGCCAGGGGATCGGCAGCAAGCGTGTCGGTGAGTTGCGAGGCGGTGGCGACCAGTTTCTCCAATTCCGACCAGCCCGGTGAAGCGGCCACTGCCGTTTCGAGAGAGATATCGTCGTTGCGGGCTTCGAGCATCACGATGCCGAGGCCGGAAAAGGCGCGCAAGGTGTCCATTACGGCGGCTTTGGCATCAGCGACATGTCCGTCGCAAAGCCTTTTGGCCTCCTGCCAGGTCTTGCCGACGATGCGATCATGCGTTTCGACGATGGAATCCGCGGTCATTGCCGCCCATTCCACCGCACACACGGCAAGCGTCGCCAAACGGCGATCCGTGCTGATATCGCGCAAACCGTCAGTGAAATACCGTTCGCCCTGCCGGCGCAGCCGGGCAACCCGGTGTGGCGGAACACCGATGAGTACCTGCGGGTCGAGAGTGAGACCTTTCAGGAATTCGAGCCTGTCGAGCAACCGGCTGGCGCTGGCGGAATTGTTGCCGGCTTCGATCTTGCGCAGCCAGATGAAGCGGCTGATATTGCCCTCGACCGTTTCTGTGAGCAGCGCGTCGAGCCGGTCACGCATGGGTTGATCAAGGCGATCGGCAATCCGGGTCTCGATCCGGCGCTCGGCCTCTACCAGAGCGTCGGCGCATAAGCGCTCGATTGTCGTCATCGCCGGCAGAATAGTTTGGGTTTGACGGCATCGTTCGACAAAGCGGCGTGCAAGGTCATCATTGGAACGCGCGTCTTCTGCCTGGGCGACCAGCCAGTCGCGCACTTCCTGGGCGCCGCGGCCTGCAAAGCTTTTGTAGCCATAGATTGCCCGCAAGGCAGCCAAATGGTCGTGGCGTGTTTCCTCTCGTGCCGCATATTCGGCCAGATCGTCGCTCTGCAGTCCAAGCTGGGCGGCGAGAAACCCGGACAGCTCTTGCGGAATGAGCTCACCAGGCGACAGCAGCCGGCCGGGATATCGAAAAGGGCCGAGCGCTGTCGCTCGGTCAGAATTTGACGTCGTGGCATGGGTCATCGTCTCTATTGAACATTAGTCTGTTTTGGACAAAAATCGGATCAGCAAAATCAACGGCTTGCAAGGCCGAAATTCGTAGAGGTTCAATTGGGACAACGTGCCGCCATTTATGCCCGTGTTTCGACGGCCGACCAGTCGTGCGAACGGCAGGTCAACGAGCTGATCGCATTCGCTGAGCGCGGCGGTTACGAAGTCTTCGGCATCTTCAAGGAAACCGCTTCCGGCGCATCGGCAAACCGGGCTGCCAGGAACAGGATCCTCGACCTCGCCCAGACCAGACAAATCGAAGCCGTCCTCGTCACCGAGCTTTCGCGTTGGGGGCGCTCCACGCAGGATCTGCTGGATACGCTCGACAGATTGGCCGGCTGGAAGGTCTCGGTCGTTGCCATGAGCGGCATGACCTTCGAGCTCGACACGCCGCACGGCCGGATGATGGCGACCCTGCTTGCCGGCATTGCCCAGTTCGAGCGGGATCTGCTGAGCGAGCGCGTGAAATCGGGGCTTGCCGCCGCCAGGGCCCGTGGGAAAAAACTCGGCCGTCAGGTTGGCCAACGCCCCAAATCAGATCGCCTTGCACCGAAGGTCCTGGCATTGAGCGCCGAAGGCCGCAGCTACCGATGGATCGCACGCGATCTCGGCATCAGCAAGAATACTGTCGCTGACATTGTCAAGCGCTGTAGTCCGTCCTTGGCTGCAACGGAGGAGCGCGCATTATGACCAAACAAGTCAGGCGTCCTCCGCCCGATCCGTATCGCAAGGCTCGCTTCAGGGAGATTGCACGCGAGATCGTTGCGAAGGACCGTTACAATCGCAAATACGGCCTGTCCGTCGATACGGCCGGCGCAATCGCCAATGCGCTCGAGAGGGCGTACAGGGAAGGGATCAGCGGCGGCGGAAGCCAGCTTGCCCCAATTATCGAATATCCAGCCGACGGGCTAATCGATTGGGCGTTGATACCGCCGCGACCAAGAAACGCATTCTGGTCCATCTGCCTGTTCACGCTTTCGCGCGACAACAAGCCCGCCCCTGGGGGATATCTTGTCCCGGCCACCACCGAACGCGGAACATCGGGATGGATGCTTGTCATACCACAGCGAACCCACGAGAAGGTGCTCGGGGATAAAACGATCGTACCCCTGGTGCGTCTTGGCGTCCTTGAGGCAGACGACGATAATCCCGCGCATCTGGTCGTCTCGAACCGCGGCAAGGAAACGTGGTTCCAGTTCCTCCAACGAGGTGGCCGGTTTCCAGACGACCTCACCAATCTATAGCCGTGCTCCAGGAAGGTACCATGTCAAAAGACAATCGTCAGATCGCCGCTGCCATTGATCTACGGATGAGGCAGCTGGAGAAGCAGGGTGTTCAAGGCGGCGCGATGCTCGATCATATGCTGGGCTATATGGAGGGCCTTCAGAAGATTTACGACACCGCCTCCGACAAGGAACTGATGGACCTTTGTGAGCGCTATCCGAGCTTTTATCGCTGCGCCGATCTGATGGAGGCCATGTCCGAGAACAATCGACAAATGGCCGAAGCGGGCACACATCCCTACCGCGACCTGCCTGAACTTCCCGAACCGCTGAAGCGAAGCCTCTCTGCCCTGATGGCTTGTGCCGCCGACCTCGAACGCGCTTTCCAGACCGCCGTCGATTCCGGTGGCTTCGCCCGTCAAGCCAGCCAACTTGATCACATGAGACGGCAATGGGCCGTGGATTTGCAGCATCTGGTCGAGATGTTCCGCTCGTCAGACCTGCCACCCCAAAGCCAGATCGTTGCGCAAAACGTGCTCAGAACCATCGCCGAGCGAATTATACGGCTCGGACAATCATGATCCGCCCGTTCAAATCGCTAACGTAGGATTCCGCCCCCAGCCGGAACCGACCCCTACAGGACGGACGGTTCGTCGATCTTCTCTATCGGTTCCTGAAGGCAGGCCACATCGACCGTGGCCTGTTTACGGCCTCAAGCGAGGGCGTTCCGCAAGGTGGCGTTCTGTCACCGCTCCTGTCCAACATCATGCTCCACGAGTTTGATAAGTGGCTGGAGGCGAAATATCTGAGCGACAAGGCCCGCAAGGACCGCTGGGCATGGAACTTCGGCATCAAGCAGCGCCGCCCCATTACGGTTCGAGAGAACCGGCAATGGAAACCGGCCGTTGCCTACTGCCGATACGCTGACGACTTTGTCGTGATCGTAAAAGGAACCAAGGCTCAGGCAGAGGAAATCCGTGAGGAATGCCGGGCGTTTCTGGAAGGCGAGTTGAAGTTGACGCTGAACATGGACAAGACCCATGTCGTGTTCTGGAAAATGGCGCATTGGCTGGGACACAAGTACCGATCCCGCATCAAACCCTTGATGCGGAAATGGTACCGGGTCCCGGAGCCGGGCAAGGCGAAAACCTGGCTCGTGTTTGGTCGCAATGAACGCGGTAACCCTGTCGGAAAAGCGCTGCAACGGCTTGTCTCAAGCCCCAAGGCGCAATTCCGGTGGCGCAATCCGGAGGAAAACCCATACATCTTCTGGATCGAAAACCGCAGCACCGTCACATCGCACTACAATGATGTTGCAATGGCCATGGGCCAAGCTTGAATAGAGAGCCGTATGCGCTGAAAGGTGCACGTACGGTTCGGGGAGGAGAAGCGCATCCGCGCTTCTTACTCCACTCGCCACATGGCAGGGTTTTGTCTACGTGGCCTTTGTCATCGACGTCTTCGCTCGTCGCATCGTTGGCTGGCGGGCGAGCCGGACGGCACATGCAAGTTTCGTCCTCGATGCCCTTGAGCAGGCACTTCATGATCGGCGTCCCGCTCATGGCGGCGGCCTCGTGCATCACTCGGATCGCGGTGTTCAATACGTGTCCATTCGCTATTCCGAGCGGTTGGCAGAAGCAGGTATCGAGCCATCTGTCGGAAGCGTCGGCGACAGCTACGACAACGCCCTCGCAGAAACGATCAACGGTCTCTACAAGGCCGAGGTCATTCACCGGCGCGGTCCATGGAGGAACTTCGAAGCGGTGGAATTCGCCACTTTGGAATGAGTCGATTGGTTCAACCACCGACGCCTCCTGGAGCCCATCGGAAACATACCGCCAGCCGAAGCTGAAGAGCGGTATTACGCCATGCTGGACGAAGCAGCCATGGCCGCATAACTTAAACGAAATGGCCTCCGGCAAACCCGGTGCGGTTCAGTTTGATATTGGGCAGCTCGATCGCATCGTGTTCGCTGACGATCTCAGCGGCAAGTTCACCCGCCAGTAAAATCCCACAGCATGAACATTGATCGGGACGATGATCGACGACACGGTCGAAATCGCTGGCCAAGGACCGGCTATGGCCTTCATGGCCCGGTTTAGCACCGCC
>NZ_AHZC01000113.1 GCF_000247475.1 Rhizobium sp. PDO1-076
AAAAGCGTCCGGGGTGGTGCGGGCGCAGGCGAATGCCGAGCCACGGCCCGGATGCTTTTGCCCGAAGGGCTTGGTCTTGACGGAGGACGGGGCTGCAAGCCCCCAAACAGACAGAAGAAGATCGCAGGGCTCAGATATGAGCCATGCTCAGCAAACGGGCTGCAAAAGCGGCCCGTCAAACGCAAGGAATGGAAGCCGAATGGCCGAGACTATGGGCTCTGTTCACAACAGCCCGGTCCGTAGGATGCGTCTCGTTACCAGAAGCAGTCCATGGGCAGGTTGCCCCACCCCATGTGAATGTCATGGCAGACCCGGCGCAACTCGCCTCAGCCTTTGATGGGCATGAGAACGCAGACGTTTTTGCGCATCGCCGTCAGTCACACTGCAAGGTGCGGTGAACGTGGACACCTTAGACACCAATAATATCTAACGCCTTGAAGAGATCTGAACCGCCGACCACGTGATTGACTGGCTTACATTTGCGTAAAAATTTCCAGTCCGGGCAACGACTTGCTCTAAGAAAAGTCCAGAGTGCGGCCGCGTAGTGTCATAGTCGGCGGCCGATCGCAAAGGTCGCCTCAGCGAATAAAGTGGAGTGGCGCAAGCCGACCCACAATCAAGGAAAAAATTGCGCAATCCTGCCCGTGAGAGCCCTTCTGAGCGATCCATGTATATTGCTTTGGCCCAAAGTTGCACTTTCAGGTATGGATCGATCTCGACTTTCAACCCAACTCAATCGCTCCGGAGCGGGCCATGATAGAACCGGCGCAGCATCTGCCGCGGGTGTTCCAGAACAACCTTCATCGACTCTTTGAGCGTGTCGTAATGCCGAGCATGGTAGGACTCCGCGAACTGCAGAATTGGGACATGGGAACGCCCGACACCCTTGCCGCAGGGCTGGATCGCGCGGAAGCCCAAGTCAATTCGTATACACGCAACGAGGCCGCCAAGGCGTTCATCCTGGTGCTGTCTGCACTTTTCGAGCGCCAGCTGCGCCAATGGGCATTTCACCTTTTCATCCAGCCGCGCAAACCAGACGTCCAGACGCAGCCCTTGTCCGCTTTGCTGGGTGACTGCATGCGGGAAATCGGCATGGACGCAAACAGCCAGGCTATCCGTGACGTACTGGTAGAGGGCCATCGCGTTGCAAACATCGTCCGGCACGGAGATGGAAAGGCGAGTGCGGAACTCAAACGCGCAGCAGCTCGGCTCTGGGAGCAAGATCCGACCGCCTACGTCGACATCAACCCCGGCCCCTCCCCCGATAGCGCCCTGCTCGTCATCAGTGACGAGTACTTGAAAGACTACGCGCGCGCCGGTCTTCGTTTCTGGGGGCGCGCCGATCGGAAGCCCGGAGCGACCGAATATCCACCGTTCTAAAATCGGCGGGCTGATTTCAGCCCTCCGGATCCCCATCATCGCTATCCGATTCGACCGGAATTTGCGGTGAACCGGCGCTTTCTTCCCAGTCGGTGAAGATGGCCTCAAGCTCATCTTCATCTGCATTGTTGTTAGCGAGAAACGAGCGGATAATGTCGTCTGCCTGCTGGTTGCCATTGCGAGCCAGTGAATAAACCTGGCGGACGACATCGGCCGGAGACGCGAAGAATGTTTCCATCGCCCCGCGCGACAGCGTAGACCTTGGACCATATAGTGATTGAAGGAATTTGAGGAGCCAGGCCTCGTTCGACGCACGCGCGGCAACCTTCTGCATCACATCGCCCCGTGCTCCGCCCTGAGACCAGGCATAGAGCATTAACGAGGCATATGGGCTTGGCTCGATACCGTCCAGGTCGAGCTCGGAATATCGCTTCAACATGACAATGCGAGCGACCTCGTATCCCTCGGCCGTCATCAGCCGATCATGAGGGGTCGCCCTGTCACCATAATATCCATGACCGAACGTTTCCTGCCGGAAAATCTCGGTAAGAAAGCCCATCGACGCACTCGTTTCGAAAGCGGATGCGAGCGCCGCTTCGTATCGTGCAGGCGTCGCAGCCTGTATCTGCCTGAGGAGCTTTTCCATGAGGAACCAGATCTGCGGCCGGCCCCATTCTCGCCCCCCTTTATCCTTGGCGAGCTCGTCCGCCGCATCGACCATGCCTTCGATCAGGATTTCGACAGGCCAGGTCTTCAGCGTCTCGTGCGGGGTGAAGCGGAGCTGATCGAACAAGCGTTCTGCCTTAGAGGCACCCGCATCCCCCCTATGGCGATCGATTTCGGCAAGATATGCCGCGACGGCATCCCTTCCTTTCGCCGCCGCCTCGATCAGCCGAGTGATATCGGGTTCGGAAATGCCATCGGCCGGTGCGACCAGTGTAAAGTAGATACGCGCATGGCTTGGGCTGGCAAGCCGCTTTTCCTTGGCGGCCTGTGCCAGTGCACGGCGATCCCCTTGCGAGAAGATCCGGCTATCCTTCTCTGTCCCCAGATTGTAGAGGTCAATTCCGGGAAGGTGCCGATCCAGCTCGTATTGCAGCGCGTCCCAAGTCAAGCCATCCTTTTCCAGTGCCGCATCCAGCGCTTGCGTATGAGCGACTTGATCTTTGTCCGAAACACTGCTGCGACCGCTGCTTAAAGCGGCGTACTCGACCAGGTACTCCTCGACCCAGCGATAAAAGTTGGGCGACCCGATCGCAATGAGCCGAAGCCAGACCAAATCCGGTGTGTCGACGCGATCGGCCAGGCTAGGCCAAAAGACCCTGAGGCTGTCGAGAACGCGAGTAACTGCGCGCGGGTTCTTGAAAACACGGCCACCCGTCTCGTCGATCACCTGCTGAAGCTCCGAGACCCGTGTTTCATCGCAGGTCATGAAGGACTCAAGCTCCTTGGTGAACCAGCGTCTGAGCGCGAAGGATTCCGGCCTCGGCACGGCCACTTCGGTCTGGACAATTTTTTCCAGGTAGGCGGTCCCGCTTGAAACGCCCGTACCAGTCTCGATCGCATGCGCCAATGTGAGCCCATCATAGCAGAGGAGGTAAGAGACATTGGGAAAGTCGGCGACAGAACGGACAAGACGCAGCAATTCAGCGACTTCCGCCGGCTCGAGACGATCGACATCGTCAATCGCAACCACAATCCGACAATCGAGATCGAGCAGCGCTGCGGCCAGCTTTTCCTTCTGCGCGACCAAGGTAGGCCCCTCGGTCTGCTCGGATGCTGCTGCGGCAATCTTCTCGATTACATCGCCGGCCAAGGACGCTCCGGGAACCAGGACGCCGGCCAATCCCGCAAGCTTGCCCACCGGCCCAAGGTGCCGGGCGAAACTACGCACCTGCTCAACGACATCGCCGGCAGCACGTTTGGTTTTGCCGCTCGCATCTCCTCGGGCGGCTTGAACTTCGGTGATGGCCTTGGCCAAGTCTTCAAATAGTGCCATCAACAGTTGATCACGATCACCGATCAACCACGGCCTGAACTCGACAGCTGCGACCTTGGCCCGATCCATCTCGCGTACCCTCGCCAATATCAGCGCGAGCAAGCTCGACTTGCCCGACCCCCATTTTCCTTCAAGGCCGAATACGAAGCCCTTGCTTGCGGCTTGCGAGGTCAGGGATGCGGCGATGCGGTCGGCGAGCGCCGCAAATCCGAACAGGTCTTCATTCTGAGATTGAATCGGCCTATCGCCGTTAAAAGTTGGTTCGCTCATGACGCCACAATGGACGGTTGATCAAACAAAGGCGAGGCAGTCCACCGAAGAGCAGATCGATTTCCGCCCCTCATCAACACACAAAAGCGACCCCGTGTTGTGTTTCTGCGAGATTTTATGCTCACGACTGGAGGAGCTTCGAGACGGTGGAATTCGCCACCCTGGAATGGGTCGACTGGTTCAACCACCGACGACTTCTGGAGCCCATCGGAAATATACCGCCAGCCGAAGCTGAAGAACGCTATTACGCCATGCTGGACGAAGCAGCCATGGCCGCATAACTTCAACGAAATTGCCTCCGGCAAACCCCGTGCGGTTCACAACAACTTCGACGGGCAAAAGCCAGTTCCATAGTTTACATGCGCTCGGAATAACGCTGTCATGCGTTGATCGGGGGAGAATCAATGTATCTGGCAAATTTGAAAGTCTCAAACTTTCGCAAGCTCTCGAACGTATCTCTCGACTTCAACGAGGGGCTCAATATCATTGTCGGACCGAACAACGTCGGGAAGTCGGCGGTGGTTGACGCTCTGCGTTCGTTGCTGGCCGGTGCAGACGATCCGTATCCTCGGCTCACAATCGACGACATCCACACTCCAAAGGGCGGCAAAAGCCGAGGTAGCATACTATTTTCATTCACCTTTAGGGGCCTGACGCTTGCCGATGAGGCAGATTTCCTTCCAGCGTTGAGGATGGGAGTGGACAAAAAACTCGAGGCCGTTCTATCGGTCCAGTATGGTGACCCAGACAAGTCGGGACGCCTCAGAGCAAAGAGGTGGTGCGGGGAGCACGAAGAAACATCGCTTACGTCAGATATTCTGGAAAACCTGCGAAGTGTATATCTTCAGCCGCTGCGGGATGCGGGCCAGTTACTAAAACCTGGGCGGTCGAGCCAGTTAGCGCGCCTCTTTCATTTGCTCACTGATGACGATGGTCGTCAGCAAATCAATGATGCATTAGCGAGACTCGACAGCGACCTGAAAAAACAGGGCCCGCTGCTGGACACGCACAAAGCGATTTTGACCCGCCATGAAAATATGATTGGTGCGCAGTTAAGACAGGCGCTTGAACTGGGACTTTCAGGGACTGACTTCCAAAGACTGGCTGCGCGCTTGTCACTTCTGGTCGATACATTCGAAATTGAACAGAATGGCCTCGGATTCAACAACCTGATTTTCATGGCGGTTGTCCTGAGCGAAATGGCTATGAATCCTGATGCTGCGTTTCGCGGCCTAATCGTCGAAGAGCCCGAGGCTCACTTGCACCCCCAGCTTCAAACCGTACTCCTCAAGTACCTGTCAGACATTAAGACGACAGAGACCGACAAGCCCGTGCAGGTTTTCGTCACCAGCCATTCCCCAAATTTCGCGAGTATCGCGCCCTTAGATACTATCACCTGCCTCATCGAAACTGGAGGCGCCATCAATGCATTTGCTCCTCGCACCATAAGCTTCGAAAAGGGGAAAAAAGAAAAACTTGCTCGATATCTCGACGTCACGCGCGCGGAATTATTTTTCGCCCGAAGAATTATTTTCGTCGAGGGCGCAGCTGAGCTGCTGATGGTCACAACACTCGCCGAAAGCGCTGGATATGATCTACGCCAATACGGAGTGAGCGTTATCAGCGTAGAAGGGTTGAACTTCGATTCATTTCTTCCGCTTTTCGGAGATAGGGCACTTGGGGTCAAGGTCGCCGTCATAACAGATGCAGATCCGGAGAAAATCGTCATCGCTGACAGCGAGCCGGTCGCTCACTACCCTGCGTTAGATGAAGTCATTACCGTTTCCGACAACACGGCAAAGATGAAGAAAAGCGAAGACAGCTTCGTGAAGATATTCCACGGTGTGAAGACGTTCGAATACGATCTTGCGTTGCTTGAAGACAACCGACCGACGATGATTGAAGCGCTAAAGGAAATTCATCCTAAAATAGCAGCGGCTCTGCAGGCTGAGCTAGCATCCAAAACCACCGACCAGGAAAAGGCGACAGCGCTATTCCGAGGAATGTTTGAGCGAGCAGAAGGGAACGTTCAGAAGGGAAAATTCGGCCAAGCGCTAGCATCGAAGATTACTGATGAGAAGAAAATTGTCAAAGCTCCTGCCTATATCATCGATGCGATTAAGCATGTCTGCGGAAACGAAACGGCGCGATGACCAGTATCTCTCCGCAGCAACAGCTTGTTGTTGATCGACCTAGCGGTCGCCTTTGCGTAATTGCATGCGCGGGCAGCGGAAAAACACGCACCGTTGTGCATCGAGTTGCCAAACTCCAAGAACTGCTGAGTGGCGAACGGAGCCGAATAGCCCTTCTTTCCTTCTCCAATGTTGCGGTCGATACATTTCGGCACGACTACCGCGCGATCCAGCAAAAAT
>NZ_AHZC01000112.1 GCF_000247475.1 Rhizobium sp. PDO1-076
TCTCCACTTCTCCGAAGCAAGTCCATTTGGGGGCTCGGACAGCACAGCCCAAGGCAAATTGAGGCGTTGCTCGTATTCGCGGCGCCAGCCCTTCAGGGCATTCTTGGTTGGGTTACCCAGCTGACGAATGGTCGCTCTGACACGTTTGCCGAGCTTGATGTAGAGCTCGACCGCTCGAATCTTGTCTGCGATGAATACATGAACTACCTCCTTGGTAGTCCAAGTTTTCGTCCGCATCCCCACCGGGTCAAATCCTGCTGAAACTCGACAGGCAAGCCTCAAGATGGAGACTTTTCCTGCTGGGCCACGACGCTCAGCAATGCCAGCATCCCCGATCCGAGCATCAGCACAACCGACACCGCGTTTAACACCGGCGTGGAGCCGACCTTGACCATGCGGTCATACATGGTGACCGTCAGCGGCGCATCGGAGCCGACCAGCATCAGCGTCGTGTTGAAATTCTCGAAGGAGACGAGAAAGGCGACGACGACGGCGGAAAACAGTGCCGGTAGCAGGAACGGGAACGTGACCGTCATCAGCACCCGCAACCCACTGGCACCTAGGTTGAGCGCCGCTTCTTCCAGCGCCATGTCGAATTTCTGCAGTCTTGCTGCGATGACCAGCGAGGTAATGGTCGTCAGGAACGAGAACTGACCGAGCACGACAAGCGGTATGCCGGGCCTCAGCCAGGTCAGGAAAAGCCCGAATTCCCGGTCGGCAAAATTGGCGATCATCGAGGCGAAGACCAGAATGGAAATGCCGAGGATGGCGCCGGGAATGACCAGCGGAACGACCATCAGAATGTAGAAGAAGGATTTGAACGGAAAATCCTTGCGCACGAACAGGAAGGCATTGGCTGTGCCGGCCGCGACCGACAGGGCCGCGACAATGACGCCGATATAGACCGAATTGCCAAGGCCGCGCAGCAGTCGCTCATCATGGAACAAGCCGAGTTTCGGTTCGACCGGCGAGACGAACCAGTCGAGCGTGAAGCCTCGCCAGGGCAGGGACGGAAAGAGCGAATCGTTAAAGGCGAAGGCTGCGGCGGCCACGAGGGGGCCAACCAGATAGAGAAAGAAGACCAGCACATAGGCGCGGTAGATCCACAGGAGATGGACAGGGGTGCGCATGCGACTACTCCTTCGCCACGGTGGTTGCCAGGCTCTGGCCGGTCAGCTTCAGGCCCGCCCAGACCACAAGGGAAGTGAAACCAAGCAGCAGCACGCCGAAGGTAGCGCCCGCTTCCCAATTGTAGCGGGTGATGAACTGGTTGTAGATCTGCTCGGTGAACCAGCTGGAATTCTTGCCGCCCAAAAGGATCGGTGTCAGATAGCTGCCGGCCGCGAGCATGAAGGTGATGATGCAGCCCGAAACGATGCCCGGCATGGCATAGGGCACGACGATGCGGCGAAAGACTGTGAAACGCGAACCGCCGAGATTGTAGCCGGCTTCCAAGAGCGCATCGTCCATGCCCTGCAGCGTGGACACCAGCGGCACGATCATGAACAGGATGACGGTATAGACGAGGCCGATCACAACGGTGACGTCATTGTAGAGCATTTCCACTGGCTCCGCGATCATGCCCATATTCACCAGCGTCGTCGAGATCACGCCCGTCTCGCGCAGAAGCACGATCCAGCCATAGGCGCGCACCAGATCGCTGACCCAGAGCGGAATGAGGCACATCAGGAACAGCGCGGCGCGGCTGCGCTCCCTGGCGATCTTGGCGATGTAATATGCGACTGGAAATCCTAGCGTGAGGGCGAGAACCGTCACAAGGATCGATATCGACGCGGTGCGCAGCAGAGTGTTGCGGTAGATCGGTTCGCCAAAGAAGGCCGCATAGTTGGCAAAGCCGTATTCATACTGGTTGAAGCCGACCTTTTCGCGCAGCGAGACATAGCCGATGCCGATCTGCGGGAGCAGGATCAGCAGGCCGATCCATAGCGCGAAGGGTGCCATCAGCAAGATCAGCGACAGACGCCCGGTATCGCGTCCCATCAGGCTGTCCTCAGCGCAAAGATGCGGGCGCGGTCCGGCTGCCACGCGAGTGTGACGGCATCGCCCTGGCGGACGGTGGACGCCGCCGAGGGGTCGGCGACCTCGATCAGCTGGCCGTTCGCCACCCGCACCAGAATGCGGGAATTGGCGCCGTTGAAGAGCAGGCTGTCGACGATGCCGCCGAGCATGGCATTTGTCTCGCCGGTTGCTATGGTCAGGGCCTCCGGCCGCAGGAAAACCTCGACAGCATCACCGGGCCGGCTGGCATCCGATACGTGGCCGACAACGGTTCCTCCGCCGTCCAGATCGACACGCGCCTCATCGCTGCGGATCTCGGCAAGCCGACCGGACAGGCAATTGCAATCGCCAACGAAGCCCGCCACGAAGCCGGAGACCGGCGCATCGTAGAGCTGGCGCGGGCTGCCGATCTGCTCAAACCGTCCGCCATTCATCACGGCAACGGCATCCGACATCACAAGCGCTTCCGACTGATCGTGGGTGATGTAGAGGAAGGTGGTTTCGAACTGGTGTTGCAGTTGCTTCAATTCGATCTTCATGTGTTCGCGCAGCTTGAGGTCCAGTGCGCCCAGCGGCTCGTCCAGCAGCAGCACGTCGGGCTCCAGCACCATGCAGCGGGCGATGGCGATACGCTGCTTCTGGCCACCCGACAGCTGGGCGATCTGCTTAGTCTCCACACCGGGCAGGCCGACCCGATCGAGTACGCGGGCCACCTTTTTCGGGATATCCGCCTTGGCATCGCCGCGGCAGCGCAGTCCGTAGGCGATGTTTTCCCCGACATTCATCATCGGAAACAGCGCCAGATGCTGGAAGACCATTTTGACGGCGCGTTTGTTGGGTGGGACCGTGACGACGCTCTTGCCCTTGATGCGGATATCGCCCGTGGTCGGGCTCTCGAATCCGGCGATCATGCGCATCAGGGTGGTCTTGCCACAACCGGAGGGGCCAAGGATCGAAAAGAACGAACCGGAGGGAATATCGAAGGGAAACATCCGATACGGCGGTGAATGCGCCGAATTTCTTGGTAACGCTGGCACAGCTCAGGTCATACATCGCGCTTGTTCCATTTTGGGCCATTTCTTTCAGCGGTCGGGGCGATCAGCCGCCCAGACCGTTGTCGCAAAGGGTCAGGCGCGGTTAGTTCGACGCGGCCTTGATGCGCTCAAGGGCGATGCCTTCCATGTCCTCGATACCCGGAGGGATGTTGGCGAAGAACTTGAGGTTGTCCAGATCGGCCTGCGAGAAGGCGGCCTGAACCGCTTCTTTCTTGTCGTCGGGCAGCAGATCGGCGGCGTTCGGCACGGCGGCGAGCGAGCCGGTGGAGGCCGACATGATCTTGACGTTTTCCGGCTTGATCACGAAGTTGATCCACTTGTAGGCGGCTTCATCATTCTCGCCGCCGCGCGGGATGGCGAAGGTATCGATCCAGGCCAGTGCGCCGGTTTCCGGCGGCACGAAGACGATATCCTTGTTCTGCGCATAGAGTTTGAAGGCCGTGGAATCCCAGGTCTCGGACAGAATGACTTCACCCGACAACATCAGCGCCGACAGGTCGTCGCCGCCGGTCCAGTAGGTCTTGAGATTGTCCTTGCAGGCGGTAAGCTTTTCCGTGACCTTGTCGAGCATGCCCTGATAGGCCTTGGCGTCGCTGTAGAGATCGAAGGGGTTCATGCCCATGGAAAACGCGGTGCCGAGCAGGATCGTACGGCGCAGACGCATTGAGGTGCGGCCCTTGTATTTGGGGTCGCAAAGATCGGCCCAGCTCTTGGCGTCAGGGGCTTCCTTCTTGTTGGCCATGATGCCGGACGTACCCCACTGATGCGGCACGGCGTAGACCTCGCCGTCGATCGTGGTGTTCTGTTTGACGCCGTCCACCAGGTTCGGCGACATCTGGTCGACACTGATCTTCGAAAGGTCGAGCGGCTTGTAGATCTTGTATTCGAGCTGCGCCGCATAGATACGGTCATGGCTCGGCTGTGCCAGGTCGTAACCGGTGCCGCCGGTGGCCCGGAGCTTGGCGACCATTTCCTCATTGTTGGAGAAGGTGACCTCGACCTTCAGGCCGGGATTTTCCGCCTCGAATTTCTTGACCAGTTCGTCGGGCGCATAGCTGCCCCAGGTCAGGATGCGCAGGGTGTCGGCGCTGGCGGTCGACAGGCTGGCGGCAAGCAGAACGGCCGTGGCCGCCATCAGTTTTTTTCCCAGAATTCTCATTGTTCTCTCCTCTTTGCTTTGCTGACAATCATTATTGATTTTCGTCGTTGTCATTCCTGGCTGGCTGGTCCAGGCACCGGCAAACGCTGACATGCAACCTGTTCGACAGGGGCCATGTGACGGGTGCCATTAGCGCAGTGGAAGCTCAAACTGGCCATCATGGAATAGCCATTCTTTCCATTGTTAAGGGCCATTCTGCGCGTGCATTCTCCTCGTGTCTCAAATCCCGAAACGATCCCTCAGCCGGTAGACATGCACGGCCGGCGCCAGGAACCACGGCTTGCCGAAATAGTAGGCGCGCGTCTGAAATTCCGTCTCGCCATAGCCAGTGCGCCCTTCTGCCTTGCCGAGAATGGTCTGGCCGACCCGCATGCCGAGATAACCCGCCATGCCGACGCCCGAGCCGCAGTAACCCATGGCATAGTGGATGCCGTCCTGTTCGCCGACATGGGCGAGCGTGTCGAAGGTGTAGCCGACATAACCCATCCACGAATGGCTGATCCGGTAGGGCGCAAGCTGGGGAAAGAGCCGCTGCATTTCCCGGAAGAGCAGCGGGCCGCTTTGCCTCGGATCGGTCTCGCCGATGCTGACCCGCCCGCCGAACAGGATACGGAGTCGATCGGGGGAGGCGCGGAAATAGTAGAGAACGCGCCGCGTATCCGACACGATGCGGTTTTTCGGGATCAACGCGTCGATCAGCGTCTCGGGTAGTTCCTCGGTGGCGACGATATAGCTGCCGATCGGAATGATGCGGTGCTGATGCCAATGCGAAAGCGGCCCGGAATAGCCGTTGGTGGCAAGCACGACATTGCGTGCCTCGACGTTTCCACGCGCGGTTTCGACAGCAAATCCGCTCGCCGATCTGACCATGGCCGTGACCTTGCAATTGGCCGCAAAGCGCACGCCTGCCGCCCGCGCCAGTCTAACCAGGCCGGCGTGATAGCGTCCGGGGTCGAGCGAGGCATGGTTCTCGAAAATGACGCCGCCATGATAGGCGTCCGTGCCGAGCTCCGATCTCTGCTCGGCGCGCGATACGACATTGGCCGGAACTTCGAATTCTTTCGGCCGGGTCTTTAGCGACGCCGTCAGGCTGTCGAACGACTTGCGGTCGTGGGCAACGTGGAACCGGCCGACAACTCCAAAATCGCAGTCGATGCCTTCCTCGCGAATGAAGGCTTCCGTCCAAGCCAACGACTGGCGGCCATCCTCAAAAATCCGCCGTGCCACCACTTCTCCATGGGCCTTGACGAGGCTGGCGAAGTCCGGCTTGACGCTGGTACTGATCTGGCCACCATTGCGGGTCGAGCAGCCGTAGCCGATCTGCTCGGCGTCGCAGACCAGGACTTCGCGTCCACCACGCGCCAGTTCGATAGCTGCATGCAGGCCGGTATAGCCGGAGCCGACAATGAGGGCGTCGACCTTGGCAGGAAGCACTTCTTCAGTCGCCATTTCAGGCGGAGACCGGTCCCACCAGTAGGATGTCATCCGGGCATCCGCGGTGAAAACGCTCTCCATGAACTAAGCTCCAATCCGGGCAGCGACGCTCTTGACGCGGGAATAGGAATCAAGGGCGGCCAACCCTTTCTCCCGGCCGAAACCGGACATCTTGTTGCCGCCGAAAGGAACCTCGATGCCACCGGCGAAATATTCGTTGATAAAGACCTGGCCAGCGTCGATGTCACGGGCGAGGCGATGGGCGACGGAGAAATTGCGAGTATAGATCCCGGCGACCAGCCCGTAGTCGGTGCCATTGGCGAGCGCCAGCGCCTCCTCCTCGGTGTCGAAGGGCTGGACAACCA
>NZ_AHZC01000111.1 GCF_000247475.1 Rhizobium sp. PDO1-076
CGCAGCCGTCAGCGCCAGTTCGCCCCCTCTGTCGGCTCCGCCGACATCTCCCCCACACGGGGGAGATCACCGAGACCTCGGCGCAAGGGAGAGGATAGTGACCTTGGTGCAAGGGCGACAAAACACGGACAGTCAGAAATACCTCGTCGCACCGCCCTCATTTGCACAAGCTATCCGGTTGGCCGAGCGGCCAGCCCCTTGCCGATCTCCCTCCTTGTGGGGGAGATGCCCGGCAGGGCAGAGGGGGGTATCGCCGGCAACAAACCCCAAAAGGCACAACCAGCCCCGGCCGCCCGACAGCCCCCCTACAACCCCTCGCCCGGCGTCCAGACCCGCACCGGACGATCCCGTTGCACGACATAAAACCCGTCAGCCGTCACCGCCTGCCAGTCCCCCGCCGTGCCGTCCGGCCACAGCACTCTTATCTCCGTCCCGGCATGGTCACCTATGCCGAAATGGTGCCAGCCGATCTTGCCGCTGGCATGGCCGCCGCCGACGGTGACTTCGCGTGTCAGCACCCGATCGCCGTGCCGGACCTCGATCCAGGCGCCGATCGCGTCGCGGTTGGCGCCGTCCTGGCGAAGTGCCAGCTGCAGGAAATGCCCGGCATCTTTCGTGTCGTTGCGCCAGATCTCGACCGGCGAACCCTGGTTGACGACGACAAGATCGATGCGGCCATCGAGATTGAAATCGCTGAGTGCTGCCCCCCGCCCGCTTGCCGTGCTGGCAATGCCGGCCGTATCGCCCATCTCGACGAATTTTCCGTCGCTGCCCTGGACCAGCAGGTTGTTCGGGTCTTTTTCGGCAAAGTCCGGCATCTTGGCGACATTGCCCTTGGCGATGAACAGGTCGACGAGCCCGTCATTGTTGACGTCCTCGAAATCGGTATGCCAGGCGGTCGAGGGGCGGATTTCACCGCCGGTATAGGGTCGGTGCGCGGTCACGCCCCTGGCAAAGGCGATGTCGGCATAACCCGGCTTCGGCTGGCCAGCCGTCGGTACTTCTGCCAGAACCTGCAGCTTGTTGTCGGCCATGCTGGTCAGGAAATAATCGGGATAGCTGTCAAAATTGACGTCGTAGCTGGCAATGCCCATGCCCCAGATGCGCAGGTAGCGCCAACCGTCCTGCTGGCTGTAGAGCACCGGCGCCTTGCCCGGTTCGATGCGCCACATCTGCTCCTGGCCACCCTTGTAATATTCGCGGTCGTTGGAGACGCGCAGCGACGGCGTGCCGGAGCGGTTCCAGTCGGTGAACAGGATCGACAGGGGGCAGAAGGACGGCTTCAATGCCACAGGCGGCGCAAAGCGGCGCCCGCCCTCTGCGGCCGGTCGCTGCAGCCAGTTGTCGGTACACGAGCCCCAGGGCTCGATGTCCTCGAAGCGGTCGATATAATTGCCGACGGCCAGGGTCGGCCAATTTTCGCCGCGCTCGAAGGTTGCGGAAAAGGCGGTCGACCAGGCGTCGCCACCGTCAAAACCCCAGGCCTCGTTGGCGCGCTCGAAGCGGCATTCGCCGAGACCGCGCATCGCGACATTCTCGCCGGAGCGCAGCAGCACGAGGTCCTGGACGCCGTCGGCATCGACATCCAGCGGATAGGCGCCGAGGACCTTGTCGAATTCGAGGCCGGACCTGGCTTCGACAAACGACAGCGGGCCAGCGACAGTGCTGCGGTTCCGGTAGAACCTGGCCGGTGCCTCGCCGCCGGCCAGCAGCAGGTCGGCAAAGCCGTCGGCATTGCAATCGAAGCTCGCGACGCCGCCGCCGACCATGAACTCCCAGTCGCCGCGATAGGTGCTGTCGATGCCGGCGGTCGCGGTTTCATCGACAAAACGCGGGGCGAGCGGTTGCTTGCCTTCGGCGCTTGCCGCGCAAGCCGACAGGAGCAGGATTGCGAGGGTCGCCGACAACGGAAAACGGGCCATGGTCACTTTTTGCGTGCCTCTTGCTCTCGGGTCAATTTCGGGTGACGAGGGCGACGGCATGGTCGCCGATGCAGCGGCCCTGATCGAGGCCGCGCTCGATCGCGGCGCGGAAATGAATACCGCCGTAGAGGCGCGAAATGCCGGCCTCTTCGGCAGCCGCCCAGAAATTCGGGAAACTGCGGTTTGGCAGGCCGTCCTTTTCATGAGTCGAATCGACAAAGGCGACATCGTCGCCGAAGAAGGCGGTCAGCACCGCGGCAGCCGCACCCGACTGGGTGGAGTGGCCGCTTGGATATTCCGGAAACGGCGGCGTGATCAGCAGCGCCTCCCATTTCGGGTCGATGACGCGCTTGATATAGGTGATCGGCCGCAGCAGGTCGTATTCGAACTTGCTGTTCCAGCAGCCGACGAAGGCATCTGCAAGCGTCACGCCGAGGCGGGCGAGCAGGTCGGCGCGGTCGGCGGCGGGTGCCTTGCGCTCGTCGAGGATGGAGAGAGCGATCGAGATCCAGTGACCGGGCGGGGTCGGCGAGAGCATCGGATCATCGGACCAGAAGCGGGCAATCGCCCGCTGCTCCGGCGTGATCGCCTTGACCACATCATGCACTTCGAGGGCTTCTGTGTAGAAGACGGAGCCCTTGTCCTCGCTATAGGCGGGCGGCGGCGGCAGGCTGCAGCTCTTGCCTTGCGGCATGGCGAACGGCCGGTTGTCGCCCCATTTGGGCAGAAGCGGCTTCTGCTGCTGGTTGACCAGGCTGGTCGGCACCCAGTTGCCCGGCCCCTTGTTGAGCGCGAACTCGACCGGGAAACCCATGTTCTCCACGGTCGCGCCGCCGTCGTCCTTCGACCAGTCCAGGACATGGGCGACGACCGCGCGGCCATAGTCCTCGCTCAGCGCCGCAACCTGCTGATCGAGGCCGTCAGCAACCCTTGCCGCCATCTTCGCCCGCATGCGTGCCAGCACCCGCTGGCCGGTCGGGCCGGTGTTGGAAAACAGCTGGCCGACGGCCTCTGCCAGAGCCGCGTTGATCACCACCGTCTGGTCATAGGTCTTGGCGGGATCACGGCTGGCCAGCGGCGAAAACCCGTTCAACTGGCCGGCGAGCGAGCGCAGGGCGGGATCGCCCGATGCGGTTGCTTCATGGGCAATCACGCCGAGATAGGCGAAGGCGCGGCTGGCGACCGGTGGCGAATAGGTTGCGGTGTGGCGCACCAGTTCGAGCACCAGCCGATACCAGTCATGGATCACCGCGTCGGCACCGGGTCGCTCGGCGGCAGCCAGCGGCGCAGACCAGACGGAAAAGATAATCAAGCCGATTGCGCCGATGCGCCGCCAGATCGCGTTCATTGCCCCCTCCCCGAGGTCTTGAATGCCGACCCTCCCGATACCGGGGTCCCAAGGTCTTGTTCAGAGAGGATAAAGCATGGCCCCGGCCAAGCTGCAAGAGACGTCCGCACGCTTGGATCGTGGCGGATACGGATGACGTCAGATCAGGCCGATGGCCCGACCGGCAAGGCTTGCGGCAAAGACGAGGAGAAAGCTGGCCGCGACACGGCCGAAGACAATCGGGCGGGTGCCGGCGGCGCGGCGAAGCACGGTGGCGCCGAACGCGACCCAGATGACGGCAATGGCAACGGTCAACGCGGCAAAGACTGCGAGATAGGGCATGGGCTCCAGGACGGACGTCACGGCCGGCGGGATCAGGGCAAGGCCGATGATCAAGCCCTTCGGGTTGAGGACGGTGGTGGCATAGACGCCCGCGAAGGTGACGGGGCTTTCGCCATCGAGCCGGGGCGGGTGACGCCACAGGCGGGCGGCAAGCATCAGCACCCAGATCGCGGCGGCAAGCTTTACGGCAAGCGCTGCCTGCGGCCGGCCGGACAGCCATGGGCCAGCGAAGGTCGAGAGGGGGATGATGGTGGTGAGATAGCCGGCAAGCTCGGCGCCAATGAGAGACAGGGAACGGCGAAAGCCGGAAGACGCGCCGGACACCGCCAGAAGCGTATTGGTCGGGCCGGGCGTGAGCAGCAAAAGAAGTACGGCGAAAACAAAAGCGGCCAGGGCCAAATCGGCCTCCTTCATCAAGATCGCCTGATGCCTTAGCAGGTGATCCCTTGGCGCAGTTTGACTTCGGTCAAACAAGCCGGATGATGACCGAGGCCACAGGTCCGGGGATCCCGATCAGATCTGCGCGACCCAGGCGCGGGCGATGGCGAGACCGGCCTCATCCGAGGCGATGCCATGGGTTTCGGCAAGGGCGGGATGGCGCTCCAGCCAGCCCGGCTCCTTGCGCTCGATGACTTCTGGAAAGGCTGCTTTCCAGTCGGACACGACCTGACGGTCGGCCTCGAAATGGAACTGGAAGCCATAGGCCGCGCGACCGAGGCGAAAGGCCTGGTGACGGGCGGTGGCGTTTTCGGCGAGATGCACCGCCTGTTGCGGCAAGGTGAAGGTATCGTCGTGCCACTGGAACGACAGGAAACTGTCGGAGACTGCGGCAAAGACCGGATCGGCCTTGCCATGATCGGTCTTTTCAATCACGCGCCAGCCGAATTCCGGAGCCGCCCCGATCAGGTTGTCGCCGCCATAGGCGCGGGCGAGCAACTGGCTGCCGAGACAGATTCCGAGCACCGCCTTACCGGCGTCACCATAGGCACGCATCAGGGTGGACAGATCCGCCATATAGGGGTGCTTTTCGTCGTCGCGGGCGTTCTGCTCGCCACCAAGCACCACCAGCGCCTCGTATTCATCGAGCGTCGGCAATGGAGCGCCGGCATAGGCGGGGATGACAGTGACCTCGGCGCCGGCTTCGGCCAGCGCCTGACCGACCTGACCGGGATAGGAGACCTTCATGTTTTCAACGATGGCGACGCGCATGGGATCCGTTACTGTGAATCATCAGGAGCGGCCACGAAAGCATGGCAGATGTTTTGCCGCAAGGGCGCGACCCATGCCGCGCCCCGCTTTGTCGATCGATGCGCTTCAGCGCTCAGAATGTCTTTTTCAGGCGGGCGTCGACGGAATGGGCATTGCCGCCGCGGCTGACGAAGAAGAGCGTGACGGCCGCCCAGATGATCGACTTTTCAGCGCCGGAGAAACCCTGGCTCATGACGACCCAGTGGAAATAGACCGTGACCAGCAGAATGATGGTGGTTGCGACGGCAGCCACACGGGTGAAGAGGCCGATCGTCAGCAGGATGCCGCCGAAGAATTCCGCCACGGCCAGCAGCGGCGACCAAAAGACACCCGGATAGAAGCCGAGGCCTTCAACCATCTGGACCGCGCCGAAGGGGTCGGCGATCTTGCCGCTGCCATGGATGACGAGGCAGACGCCGGCGACGACGCGCAGAACGGTTTCGACGATCTCGTGTGTCGAGCGATAAAGCGGCGCGACCGCCGGGATGATGAGGCGGTTGGTTTCGGTGGCAGACATCGATGAACTCCTTGGAAAAAATGATCGATTGCCTCTTGGCGTAACAATGCCAGAGTGGCAATTGGCCGCAGATCAAAAGAAGAGCGCCGAAGTTAACTTATCCGTGATGTCGGGGACATGAGATGACACCAGAGACGAAGGACAGACCGCGGATCTCGATCACCTACTGCACCCAGTGCAACTGGCTGCTGCGCAGCGGCTGGATGGCGCAGGAACTGCTGCACACGTTCGCGGCCGATCTCGGCGAGGTGGCGCTGATCCCCGGCACCGGCGGCATTTTCGAGATCCGGCTGAATGACGACCTGCTCTGGGAGCGCAAGCGCGATGGCGGCTTTCCGGGACCGAAGGAGCTGAAACAGCGGGTGCGCGACGCGATCGACCCGGATCGTGACCTTGGCCATGTCGATCGGATCCATGCGGAGCGCGACAGCGGCCTCGATACTTGATCGGCAATCAAAAAAGGCGGCTGGTGAAAGCCGCCTTTCCGGTTCTGCTGTTGTGGCCGTCGCTCAGCCGAAGGGTGAACGGCAGGTCTTGAAGTAACCCGAGGACGACAGGAACTGATTCGTCCTTGGATTGTAGGAGCGATACCGGTCGAGGCACCAGTCTATATGGCGGTCCCAGCTGCGGCTGGGTCTCGCATAAACCGGCGGCGGTGGCGGGCGGCGATAGCCTGGCTGAACATAGACCGGCGGGCGACCGTAGACCGGAGGGCGGCCATAGTCCGGGTCGACATAGACCGGGGGTCGACCATAACCCGGCGGCGGCGGTGGCGGGCGACGATAGCCCGGCGGCGGGCGATCCCAGGTCTCATAACATCCGTTGAAGTCGCAGACCATGTCCACCGTCTGGACATCAGTTGACGTCCCGACAGCCGCAGGCTGGGCGCGCGAAACGGGCGAAGCGGGCATGATCGTGGCGGCCTGGGCCACCGCGGCCAGGCTCTCGACCGCGATCATCGCCAGCGCCAGAATTGCTGTTGTTTTTTTCATCGACGATTTTCCTGTCTTCGACATCGAATTGCTGCGCTGCCCGACGAAACGAACCGCAGCCTGACGAATAATCAGCGTTTCGATCACGGCTTTTTCACGGCGTTGTTAACAGGTTCGCCGCGAGCATGTGCCTGAAAGGTCAGCAAAACCGGGCTTGAAGCGTGATGCGACCGGCCCGGTGAAGAATGTATATGCGGCTTCGACATGAAAACTTCAAAAAGCCGATTGACAGGGGGAGTCTGTCGCTTTACATGGCTCCTCGTCGCCCAGATGGCGGAATTGGTAGACGCGCCAGCTTCAGGTGCTGGTACTCGAAAGGGTGTGGAGGTTCGAGTCCTCTTCTGGGCACCAAATTCCTATTCATACCAAGGCTTTGGCCTTGGATATGAACCTAAAAAAGCCGTCGCGGCTTTTTTATTTGGCTTTATTTCTAGCCTTAAGCCGTAGCGGCAACCGCCGCGCAAAAGCATGATCGTGCAGCCCGACAGGGCTTGCCAATCCCGAGAGGAAACCCGCAATGGATGAGACTGTCGCCATCGAATCGCGCAGCGATTTTGCCCTCTGGGCGATCGAGCGGGCGAAAGAAATCGTCAGTCAGGAAGGCTCGGCGTTGGCGCTTGCCTCCCGCGACATGAACGAAGAGGCGATCCGCGACGCGGGCCATGCGCTCGGTGCGGCGATCAGCGAAGCGCTGCTCGAAGTGTTCGACGGCCTGATCGGCGAGGACGAATAAGCGGGCGGTTGCAGTCAATCCAGATTGCGCGGATTGACCCCCGGATACCAGCCGCGGCCAGAGGTCGGCGGCTGGGTGCCCTGATAGACGATACCGTTCTTTTCGCAGCGATAGATGGTTCGCGGCAGGCTGTTTCGAAGCTCGCGCGCATCGATGCGCCTTGGCGCAGCGGTGAAGGTCTCGCATCTGTATCCATCACCAAACAGTTGCGGGTCCTGCGGCTTGACGCCCGGCAGATCGGTGAACGTATCCTTTCCCGCCTTCTGCCACTCGACGCCGCTGCCGGCGGCGAAGGATGCGGCCGGCGAAAGCGTCAGCAGAACCAGCCCCAGCACGCTCGCAATCCTTGCCATTCTCGTCGCCGCGATGCCGTGCGGGACCGGGAGGGCTGAATTCAACTGGATCATGGGGAAGGCTTCCGATGCGGGGTTCATGATCCCGATATAAGAAATCGACGCTCCAGCACCAAGAGAGCGCTCATCACATTTCAGCGATGGGACGGCGATAACCTGTCGGGGCGTCATACAACCAGCCGATGCGCTCGATGGCGTCATCGAGCCTCTCGCGCGCCACCGTCATGGTATGGCCATTGGCATGGATCATCATCTGCCCATCCTCCATGACAGCCACATGGCCCTTCCAGAAGACGAGATCGCCGCGCCGGAGCTGTTCGCGATCAATCGGCTCGCCGAGGCTGGATGCCTGCATGTCGCTGTCACGTGGGGCGGAACGGCCGGTCATACGCAAAGCCAGTTGCACGAGGCCGGAGCAATCGATGCCGAAGCCGGATTTGCCGCCCCAGAGATAGGGCGTTTCGACGAAGCGGGCGACAACGGCGACGTAGTCGCTTTCGACGGGCATGCCGACCGGGCCGCAATGGTTGGCGACAAGGGCACCGCCATCGGCGAGCAGCAGATAACGGGTGCCGCGCGTCTCGGCTTCACCGATTGCGGTGACGGCGCTGCCCATGGACAGCGCAGCCTTGACCGGAAACCGCAGATCCGGGCCGGAATAGACGAAGGTGCGTGGTGCGAGAACAACATGGGTCGAGGCCGCGACAGGGCAAAGGTTGCTCTCTTGCAGATAGCCGACATAACCATCGGCATCGGCCTTGATCCAGGCCCAACCGTCGGCGCGATCCAGGACGCGAACCGTTTCTCCGAGCAGGAGCTGGGTGTCGATACCGGAGCCCTGATCCGGCCGTGGGCGCAAGTCGATGACCGGCTGGCCTACCATGGCGGGATCGCCATCGGTGAACCGTGCGGCCTCCACCTTGCCCTGCAAGGCGGCTTCGGCGAGATCGGGTCGGTAGGCGTTGAGCCTGCGGTCGAGCATCATGTCAGTTGTCCATCAATACGTTCATCGAGCATCAATCGCGGTTCATCAATCGGGCGCACGGGAGCCAAGCGAGCGGGCCTGGGCAATGACCCGATCGCCGAATTTTTCCAGAAACAGCGCGCCGCCGACCGTGCGCCTGACCACCACGCTGCGCCGATCAAGCTCGTCGCGGACGCGATCGACCAGGCCCATTTCGCCCAGTGTGTCCAGCGCCCGGGTGACGACCGGCTTGGTCACCTCAAGGGTTGCCGCAAGTCCGCGCACGGTATGCGGCGGCGGCACGAGATAGATCTCCAGCAGGATGGCGAGCTGACGCATGGTCAGATCCGGCCCGTCCGCGCGGACCTGCTGCAGCGTTACCCGGTGCCAGAGGCCAAGCGCCTGGGTTGCGGTCAGTTCAAGGCTCATGGCCGGGTCCCGAGATGGTCATTGCGGGCATCTTTCCGGCAAACGGGCTGCCGATGCAAGAGGCCCGCAAGGCCTGGTTATTTCCAGCCGGTCTGGAGATACCGGTACAAGGCGCGGATGCCCTGTGCTTCGCCACCGACCGGCGAATGCGGGCGCTCGCTCTGCGACCAGCCGAAGATATCGAGATGCAGCCAGGTGCGCTCCTTCGAAACGAAGCGCTTGAGAAAGAGGGCCGCGGTGATCGCGCCGGCCATGCCGCCGGCCGGTGCATTGGTCAGGTCGGCAATCTGAGCCTTGAGCATGCGCTCGTAACCCTTATGCAGCGGCAGCCGCCACAGGGGATCATCGACCTCGAGGCTGGCATCGGCGAGATCATCGGCCAAGTCTTCGTCATCGGTGAAGAAGGGCGGCAGGTCCGGGCCGAGCGCGACGCGCGCGGCACCTGTGAGCGTTGCCATGTCGATGAGCAGATCAGGATTTTCGGCATCGGCATAGGCCAGGGCGTCGGCAAGAATCAGCCGGCCTTCGGCATCGGTATTGTCGATCTGGACGGTCAAGCCCTTGCGGCTCTTATAGACGTCACCCGGACGGAAAGCATTGCCGGCGATGGAATTCTCGACCGCCGGAATGATCACCGTCAGGTCGATCTTCAGCTTGGCGTCCATGATCATCAGGGCGAGGCCGAGGACATTGGCGGCACCGCCCATGTCCTTCTTCATCAGCAGCATGGAGGAGGACGGCTTGATATCGAGACCGCCAGTGTCGAAGCTGACACCCTTGCCGACCAGGGTGAGCTTGCGATGACCCTTCTTGCCCCAGCGCATTTCGATCAGGCGCGGCGCGACCGTCGATGCGCGACCAACCGCATGGATGAGCGGGAAGTTCTTCTCCAGCAGTTCGTCGCCGGTGGTGACGGTGACCTCGGCCTTGTAATGCTCGGCGAGACGGCGGACGGCGGCCTCGATATCGGCCGGGCTCATGTCATTGGCGGGCGTGTTGATCAGGTCGCGGGCGAGATAGACACCGGCGAGCTGACGCTTGATGTCGGCCGCATCGGCATCCTGGGGGATGAGCAGCTTCGGTTCAGTCGGGCGTTCCGAGCGATAGCGATCGAAACTGTAGGCGCCGAGGCCATAGCCGAGCAGCAGGCGGTTGGCCGTCAGCGGCGCGGTTTCGACATGCCAGTCGCCGGCAGGCAGCGTGCGGGCGAGCTTGCCTGTGAGGAAGGGGCTTTCGGACGGATTGGAGCCAAGACCCAGAAGCGCGCCGCCAAGATGGCCGTCTTCGGTCGGGATCAGCAAAAGGGCGCCGGCCTCGGCCTTGAAGCCTGCCTTCTTCGCCCAGTCGAGGGCGAGCGGCTCGAGCGTGCCGGTCTCGACATGGGCCGGCGTGACCGCGAAGATCGGCAGGGTCTTGCCGCCCTTGGTGCTGAAATGAGTCGGGCGTTCTATGTACTGGAAGGGGGCCATGGCTGCTGCTTTCAAGAGAATCGGCGTCGAGCGAATTAACACTCCGTTAGGGTTAACAGATTATTGCTTGAGTGGAGGTTACGTCACGCTGTTGAGGCAGTTGGCGCAGAAAACCAGACTTTCGGGATAGCAATCATGGCCAACCGGCATATTTCCTCGCGCCGCCGCATGCAGACCCTCGGCGGAATAGGCCTTGTCCTCGCGGCGCTGACACTGAGCGGCTGTGCGGGCCGGGAAAAACCGCTGATCACCGGCTCTATTCCGAAACTGTCGAAGCCCGTCGATTCGATGACCGGGCCGGAACTGGCGCGGGCATCCGAGACGATCGGCAAGGCCTATGAGGCCAATCCGAAGGACCGCAATACCGGGCTCAGCTATGCCAATGTGCTGATGATGTCGGGCCGCAACGCGCAGGCGCTGGCCGTCATGCAGCAGGTTGCGATCGCCCATGCCAATGACCGGGCAGTGCTGGCGTCGCTGGGCAAGGCCCAGGCTGCGGCCGGGCAGCTGGAAAAGGCGCTCGGCACGATCGCCCGTGCCCAGACGCCTGACCGTCCCGACTGGAGGCTCTATTCGGCCGAAGGCGCCGTGCTCGACCAGCTCGGTCGCTCGGCCGATGCCCGCGGGCGCTACCGGATGGCGCTCGACATGCAACCCGGCGAACCGAGCGTGCTGTCCAATCTCGGTATGTCCTATGTGCTGTCTGGTGACCTGAAGACGGCCGAGACCTATCTCAACCAGGCATCGCAGCAACCGACGGCCGACAGCCGCGTGCGGCAGAACCTGGCTCTGGTGGTCGGCCTGCAGGGGCGGTTCCAGGAAGCCGAACAGATCGCCGCGCGCGAACTCGATCCACAGCAGGCGACTGCCAATCTCGAATATCTGCGCGGCATGCTGGCGCAGCAGAACTCCTGGAAGCAGCTTGCCGCCGACGGCAAGCCGAAGAAAAGCGGCTAAGGCCTGATCCGCGATAACGCGACAGGGTCATCGCCTGGTTAATCCGGGGAACCGTCTTCATCCGGCAGGACGAGGCGCGAACGGCCGCTGGTCAGATCCTGCACCAGCCGCGCCACCTGATCCTCATCGCCCAAACGCAGGGTGACGGCGAGCGTTGCACCTTGCGCTTCGAACGTCTCGACCAGCGACACATGCGGCAGGGCGAGCAGCCTTGCCTTGACCAGCGCCAGATCGGCAAAGCCGACAACCACCACACCTGTCAGCATCGGGATGATCTCGACCTTTTCGCCGAGGCGCAGGGCGGCCGCCGCCGAGCCGCCATAGGCGCGCATCAATCCGCCACTGCCGAGCAGAATGCCGCCGAACCAGCGGGTGACGACAACGGCGACGCCATCGAGATCCTGTCCATCGATCGCCTGCAGGATCGGCTTGCCGGCGGTGCCGGACGGTTCGCCGTCATCGGAAAACCGGTAGGCCTGTCCGAGGCGCCAAGCCCAGCAATTGTGGTTTGCCGTGTCATCGCGATGGGCGGCGAGGAAGGCCTTGGCCTCGCCCTCGCTGGCGATCGGAGCGGCAAGCGCGACAAAGCGGCTCTTCTTCACGTCCTGGGAAAATTCGACGGGCTGAAGCAGAGAAAAACGCATGGCGATGATCAGACTTTGATGGGGCCGAATGAAACGTCGCTCGACGGTACAGGGGCGCCTGCCCCGGTTCCAGCGGAAACCGGCGTCAGCGGATATGGGCGCGATTGCTCTCCAGCCATTGGCGCAGGGCGGCGATGACCGAGAGCCTGAGGCTCGCCCTCATCGCCAGCGCGCGGGCGAGCGCATGGTCGTCGGCGGGAAAGCCCATTTCGGCCATCACGGCGCGCGGCGACAGGCGCCTTGCGCGCATGACCGCTTCGATCCGCTCTATTGTGGCGGGAAGCAGGTAGCGGCCATTGGCAATCAGCGGCTCGACCGGAATGGTAGTGGTTGCAGTCGGGCGCACGTCTGCGGTCATGGGGGTCGCGCCACTGGCAACCATCGACGCCCTGTCATGCAGGAGAACAAGGGACGGCGCGATGCCGTTGGCCCGGGTTTCGGCTGCGACGAAGTCGAGGAAGGCGTCGCGGTCTTCCGTTGTGGCCTGGGCCCAGGCCTTGATCAGCTTCTTCAGATGATTGCGCTTGGGCTTTTTCGACATGACCGGCTTTCTCTTCGATCCCCGGTCCTTACCCCGCCCGGCGGCGGAGCGCGAGAAAAAATCATTGTCGATGGGAGACTTTGACGAAGGGCCGAATTCTCCAGCGACAACAGGCAGATCCTGCCCGGGGGATGCCGGTCCGGAGTGCTGGAATATTAGGAAAATCAGCTGCAGCGCAAGCAGTCATTAACCTTTATTTTCTACTGATGGAGTGCTTGCCAGCTCTCCCGTTTCTCGTCAGCGATCAGGTTTTCAATGCATCCTCCCCGCCAAAATTCCGTGTTTTCCACCAATGCCTTAGGGGAAAAGCCGACGACGACGCAGACGCCTGTGGCCGCTCCGGCTGCAACGCAGGCGACGGCTGCGCCGGGTCTGCCTGCATCGGGCAAGCCACGAACGGGAACCGATCAACTGGCGGCCAGCCAGATCGAAGGCCGCAGCGAGATGCCGGCCTGGCAGACCGCCTTCGTGCTGGGGCCGAACGTGCGCTTCACCCGCACGCCGGACAAGACACCAAATCAGGGGTTGGGCCAGCGCGGGGAACCCGAAACCGTGGAGTCGGTGGTGGCACCGCCGGTGGCGCAGGCTTCCGTGACCCCGCCAGCGGCAAAACCGACCGTCGACATGCCGCGTGCGCCGGCCTCGGTTACCCTGCCGCAGCCGCCGGATGCGGTCGGGGCACGGGCTCTGACCTACAAACTGCGCCGCGAACTGGCGCGCCAGCAGGCGGAACAGGCTGCCTGGGCGGCCGCGCATGGGCAGGAAATGCCGATGATCGCAACGCCGGCCCAGAGCCTTGCACCCGTCGCAGCGCCCACGCCTGCAATGCAGGTGAACCAGACACTGCAGGCCATGCAGGCAACCGTCGCCCCGGCACCGCGTGCGATGATGCCCACAAGGATTACCGCTTCGGCACCGAACGAACCGCGCGTGCAGCAGCCGACGATGGTGCGCAACGCCTTTCTGCGCGGTCCGATCCAGGCACAGCAACAACAGCAACAGCCGCAGCAAACAGTGGCCGCACCACCCCCTGCGCCTGCTTCTGGCCCCGTCCCTGCGGCGCAGGCAAAAGCTGTGACCGCGAATGCGGTGCAGGCATCGCATGGGTCGGCGAGCCTGGCTTCGGCGGCACAGGTTCCGGCCATTCCGGCGCAGGCACAGCCGGCCGTGGCCCCGGGTCGGGCACCGCTGGACCTGAGCGCATTGCTGTCGGACCATATCTTCTTCGAAGCGATGATAGACGTTGGTGATGCACCGGCCGAGGCGGTGGCGAACCTACCGGTCGGTCCTGCTGCAAGAGCCGCTGCCGCTTTGCTTGCTCCTCTCCGCCATGCTGCTCCCCATGCCTCACGGACGACGCTTCCCACGGTCATCCCGACGCAGCAACCGGTGCGCTCGCGGATCGCGGCGCGTGCCGAGGTGGTGCGCTATCGCCCGGATATGGCCGTTGAGCCGCCAACTGCGTCGCTGATCAAGCCCGTGTTCGACGCACCGGATGGCTCGGTGATTGCACTCTACCGTCAGGTTGAAGCACGCATGCCGATCGTTTTCGGCGACGCACAGGCCATGGTCGAGGCCGTGCCGGCCCTCAGCGAGGCAGCCTCCCCCCTGCAATCGCAGGCTTCCCCGGCACCGCAGCCGTTCACCAGCTCCCTGCCGATCGCCCAGGCGTTGAAGGCACGCCAGCCGCTTTTCCGCGAACAGCCGGCGCTGGCCGAGGGCGAATACGAACTGCCGCCGATCGATCTCCTGCAGGAAGCGCAGGTGCTGGATGCGCCGGCGATGAGCCCGGAGGCGCTTGAGCAAAGCGCAGGCCTGTTGGAAAACGTGCTGGAAGATTTCGGCATCAAGGGCGAAGTGATCGATGTGCGGCCGGGTCCGGTCGTCACGCTCTATGAATTCGAGCCGGCACCGGGGGTCAAATCCTCGCGTGTCATCGGCCTCTCCGACGATATCGCCCGTTCGATGTCGGCGCTGTCGGCGCGTGTCGCCGTCGTGCCCGGCCGTAATGTCATCGGCATCGAACTGCCGAACCCGGTGCGCGAAACGGTCTATCTGCGCGAACTGATCGAAACGGCGGACTATGCCGAGACGCGGTTCAAGTTGCCGGTCTGCCTGGGCAAGACCATCGGTGGCGAGCCGGTAATTGCCGAACTGGCCAAGATGCCACATCTGCTGGTCGCCGGGACAACCGGGTCCGGCAAATCGGTGGCGATCAACACGATGATCCTGTCGCTGCTCTACCGGCTGCGACCGGAAGAATGCCGGCTGATCATGGTCGATCCGAAAATGCTCGAGCTTTCGGTCTATGACGGCATTCCGCATCTGCTGACGCCGGTCGTGACCGACCCGAAGAAGGCGGTGATGGCGCTGAAATGGGCCGTGCGCGAGATGGAAGATCGCTACCGGAAAATGAGCCGGCTCGGCGTGCGCAATATCGACGGCTACAATTCACGCGCAGCCGCAGCCCGCGCCAAGGGCGAGACAATCCTGTGCAGCGTGCAGACCGGGTTCGACCGTTCGACCGGAGAGCCGATCTACGAACAGGAAGAGATGGACCTCGCGGCGATGCCTTATATCGTCGTCATCGTCGACGAGATGGCCGACCTGATGATGGTCGCGGGCAAGGAGATCGAAGGCGCGATCCAGCGGCTGGCGCAGATGGCGCGTGCGGCCGGCATCCACCTTATCATGGCAACACAGCGCCCATCGGTCGATGTCATCACCGGCACGATCAAGGCGAACTTCCCGACCCGCGTCTCGTTCCAGGTGACGTCGAAGATCGACAGCCGTACCATTCTCGGCGAGCCGGGTGCAGAACACCTGCTCGGCCAGGGCGACATGCTGCACATGGTCGGCGGCGGGCGCATTGCCCGTGTGCATGGTCCATTCGTATCGGACGAAGAAGTCGAAAAGGTCGTCGCACATCTGAAAACGCAAGGCCGGCCGGAATATCTCGGCACGGTGACCGAAGACGCCGACGAGATGGACGAGACGGCTGAGGAAGACAGCGCCGTGTTCGATAAGTCGGCCATGGGCGAAGAGGACGCCAGCGACCTCTACGACAAGGCAGTGAAGGTCGTGCTGCGCGACAAGAAATGCTCGACGTCCTATATCCAGCGCCGGCTTTCGATCGGCTATAACAAGGCTGCCTCGCTGGTCGAGCGCATGGAGCAGGAAGGCCTGGTCGGCCCGGCCAACCATGTCGGCAAACGCTCGATCATTGCCGGTGGTCGGGAGATCAGCCCGCTGCCGGACAGCGACATCGAAGGCTGAACGCGCTATCTTGGCGTGAGATGCCGACCGCAACAGAAGAATGGCGAAGTCTGGTTTCCACTGGCCATAATCCAAAGAAAACGGCGCCTCCCAAAGCGGAAGGCGCCGTTTTTCATGTTCCGGAACATGCCGGATCAGCTGTCAAAATCAGCTATCTGGCGTGAGCGTCATCGAGGTGCCGGTGGCGGCCAAGTTGAGGCCGAGCTGGCCGGTCACACTGATGGTCTGCAGGTGGATGGAACCGGAGGTGCCGCCGACCAGGATATTGGCACCGACGCCGGCGCCGACCGTGGCTTCCGCCGTGATGCCCTGGTAGAGACCGCCCAAGGAGCCGCGATGATATCCGGCTGTCGGGGCAAAAACCGCCCAGATCAGGCTGCCCTTGGTGGTGAAGCCGAGATCAACGCCCATCTTGCGCAGGGCGCCCGTGTAGCGGTCAAGCGGCTCGCTGCCGATGGTCGAGGTGAAGACGCAATCGACCTCCTTGGCAGAACCGACGACAAAACCGACACCGCCACCGACATTGCACTGGAGATAACCGATACGAACGCCGCCGCGCTGGTCAGCTTCCTCATAGGTGGGAACGGGATCCTGGCGGGACATATCAGCCGAGAAGGCTGTGCCTGCGCTGGCCAAAAGCGGCAGTGCAGCAAGCGCAACGGCGAGAGAATTCTTCATGGTGTACTCCTTCAAACTTGAACCTGCCCTCCGATGACCATGCATCCGAGCGGGTGGGCTAGGTGTGATTAACGCATATGGCGAAAGAATGATCCATCGGCGCTTTCACTTATGTTTCTGCGGTCGATCGGCATCGATTGACAGACGCAGCTACGCCGCGCATGGGCGCGAGCGGTGAAACGGCCGGACAGGCCCGCCCCAAATTCCGGCGACCACCGACAAGCGACCTCGCCCCAAAAACACTTCGGCGGCGTGCTGAGCACGCCGCCGAAGTGAGCATATCATTATGATCGTTGACGCTGACGTCAGTAGGACTGATAGGCGGAAACCACCGCTGCGATCTGGTCCGGGGTGAGCGCTGCGACCTGGGCCGTGGTGATGGCTTGCAGCTGCGCGCTCGACAGATTGCCGATATCCTCCGTCGACAGGCCGGCGAGGGCCGCGGAATTGATAGACGAGATATCCGCTGTCGAGAAGGTCGCCAGATCTTCGGCTTCGAGCGCTGCAATCTGCAGCGAGCTCAGGCCTGCAACCTGTGTCGGCGTCAGGACCTCGACCTGCTCGGTCGACAGGGAACCGATCTGGGCCGTGGTCATGCCGACAATCGCGCTCGGCGAGATTGCCACCATCTGTTCGGTGGTCAGGCTGGCAATATGGCTGGTGCCCAGTGCTGCGACCTGGATGGCATTCAGCGCGCCGATTTGCGCGGTGCTCAAGACCGAAACCTGGGCGGAGGTCAGGGCCCGGATCTGACTGAAGATCAGCGAGCCGAACTGAGCCGTGCTCAAGGCGGCGATATGGGCGGTCGACAGGGCGGCGATATTTGCCGTCGACAGGCCGCCGATCGCAGAGGCGCTGATGGCCGCAAGATCGCCCGTCGAGAAGGTCGCCAGATCCTCCGTCGTCAGAGCGCCCAGCTGTGTCGAGGTCAGGGCGCCGAGTTGAGCGGACGACAGAGCATCAATCTGGGCTGTCGACAGCGCGTCGATCTGCGCCGTCGTCAGGCCCGGAATGGCACTGGATCCCAGCGCGGCAACCTGGGCTGTCGTCAGCGACGCTAGATTCGAGACGGAGAGGCCCGAGATACCCGCCGCGCTGAGTGCCGCGATCTGCGTCGTCGTGAGGTTGCTGACCTGGGTCGCGTTCAGCGCACCAACCTGAACCGACGTCAGACCGTTCAACTGGTCTGCGCTCAAGGCGGCGATCTGCGTTGTCGTAAGAGCCGAAACCGTGGCCGCCGACAGTCCGGCAATGGCCGAGGCACTGATTGCCGCCATATCAGCCGACGAGAAGGTTGCAAGATCCTCCTGGCTGAAAGCACCGATCTGGGTGGCGCTGAGGGCAGCGATCTGCGTCGCGGACAAGGCATCGACCTGGCTGGTCGACAGCGCATCAATCTGGGCGGCGCTCAGGCCGCGGATCGCGGTCGCGTTCAGCGCCGCGATCTGATCCGTCGAAAGGGCTGCGATATTGCCCGTGGACAGACCCGGCAGAGCCGTCGAACTGAGAGCGGAGATCTGCGTCGGTGTGAAGCTGCTGATCTGGCCGGATTTCAGCGCCTCGACCTGGGTCGAATTCAACGATGCGATTTGCGCTGTCGTCAGCGCGGCAATCTGCTCCGCCGAAAGGGCGGCGATGTTGGCCGTCGACAGACCGGAGATCGCGGCTGCCGAGATCGCCGCGATGTCGGCGGACGAGAAGGTCGCCAGATCCGCCGTGCCCAGGGCTGCCAGCTGTGCCGATCCCAGCGCCGCAATCTGCTGGGTCGTGAGCGCATCAATCTGGGCGGTCGTCAGTGCTTCGAGCTGGGCCGTGGTCAGGCCAGCCACGGCTGCCGTGCTCAGCGCGGCAATCTGCTCGGCGGTCAGAGCTGCAATCGACTGGCTCGGCAACGCATTGACCTGCGACGAGGTGACGGCTGCCAGCTGCGCAGCGCTGAGCGCAGCCAGCTGCGCAGAGCTCAGCACTTCTACCTGGCTTGACGACAGGGCAACGAGCTGAGCCGTCGTCAATGCGGCGATCTGATCGGATGTCAGCGCCGCGACATTGGCGGTGGACAGGCCGGGCATGGCGGCGGCGGTTATGGCAGCCAGATCGGCGGTGGAGAATGTGGCAATATCGGCCGTGCCGAGGGCGGAAAGCTGCGCCGAACTCAGGGCGGCCACCTGCGATGGCGTCAGCGCCTCGACCTGAAGGGTGCTCAGGGCCTCGATCTGTGCTGCCGTCAGTCCAGGGATTGCCTTGGGGTTCAGAGCCGCGATCTGATCATCGGTCAGTGCGGCGATCGTGCCGGTGGCCAGACCGGAGACACCTGCGGACGACAAGGCACCGATTTGCGCGGTGCTCAGCGCTGCGACCTGCTGGGAGGTCAATGCTTCGACCTGGTTCGACGACAGGGCAGCGACCTGGGCAGTCGTCAGCGCTTCCATCTGGTCAGAGCTGAGGATCGCAACATTGCTTGTCGAGAGGCCTGCCATGGCCGCGGCGCTGATGGCCGCGATGTCGGCCGTCGAGAAAGTGGCCAGTTCGGCAGCACTCAGGGCGGCGATCTGGGCCGAGCTCATTGCACCCACAAGAACGGACGTCAGCGCCTCGGCCTGTTCGACCGACAGGGCCTCGATCTGGGCCGTGGACAGGCTTGCGAAGGCCTTGGTGCTGAGGGCAGCAATCTGCTCGGTCGTCAGAGCCGAAATGTTGCCTGTGGCCAGACCGGCAATGGCGGCTGCGGACAGGGCGCCAATCTGCTCTGGGGTCAGGGACGCTAGCTGAGATGTGCCCATAGCCTCGAGCTGGGCGGATGAGAGCGCTGCAACCTGGCTTGTGGTCAGGGCCGCCAGCTGATCCGGCTTGAGAGCGGCGACATTGGCGGTGGACAGACCCGGAATGGCCGCAGTGCGGATCGCGGCGATTTCTTCCGGTGTGAACGTTGCCAAATCCTCCGGTTCGAGGGCGGCCAACTGGTCGGACCCGAGAGCGGCGATCTGCGACGTTGACAGGGCTTCGATCTGCGCGGTCGACAGGGCATCGATCTGGGCGGAGGAAAGGCCGGACACGGCTTTCGTGCTCAGCGCCGCAACCTGGTCAATCGTCAGCGCTGCGATGCTTTCGCTGGACAGAGACTTCAGCTGGGCCGAGCTGAGCGCGCTGAACTGGGCGGCAGACAAAGCAGCGATCTGCGCGGAGGTCAGCGCTTCGATCTGCGTCGTCTTGAAGGCGGCAATCTGGCTCGTCTTCAGCGCCGAGGTCTGACTGGTTGTCAGGGCAGCGATCTGATCGGACGACAGGCCGCTGACAGCCGCCGTGCTCAGAGCGGCTATCTCCTCGGCGGAGAAGGTCGCCAGATCCTCGGTGCTGAGGGCAGCGATCTGCGCCGATCCAAAGGCTGCGATCTGGGTCGAGGACAGGGCATCGATCTGGGCCGCGCTGAGAGCGTCCACCTGCGACGATGTCAGGCCCGCAATGGCCTTGGTGCTCAAGGCGGCGATCTGGGCCGTCGTCAGCGAGCTGACGGTGGTGCTCGACAGGGCTCCAATCTGGAGCGAGGTCAGCGCACCAACCTGCGCCGTGGTGAGGGCGGCGATCTGGCTGTCGCTCAGCGCTGCGACCTGGGCGGTTTTCAGCGCGGCAATCTGCGCGGTCTTCAGCGCCGCCGCCTGTGCGGTGGTGAGTGCCGCGATACCATCCGACGACAGGCCCGTGATCGCAGACGCGCTGATGGCGGCGATCTCCGCGGGGGTGAATGTCGCAATGTCTTCGGCTTCAAGCGCTGCGATCTGGCTCGACGACATGGCCGCAATCAGCGTCGATGTCAGCGCTTCCGCCTGTTCGGTGCTGAAGGCGGCGATCTGGGTCGTGCTCAGGCCGCTGACGGCCTTGGTACTGAGGGCGGCGATCTGGGCCGGGGTCAAAGCGGCAATCCCGTCGCTGCTTAAAGCCTTGATCTGCGTCGCGCTCAAAGCGGAGAACTGCGCCGTGGTCAGGGCGGCGATCTGGCCGGTGCTGAGGGAAGCGATCTGATTGCTCTTCAGGGCTGCAATCTGGTTGGTCTTCAGCGCAGCCGCCTGATCCGAGGTCAGTGCCGCGATGTTCGTGGTGGAGAGACCGGCAATGGCTGCCGTTGAGATCGCAGCAATTTCCGCGGTGGTGAAGGTCGCCAGGCCTTCGGCGCTCAGGGCTGCAATCTGCCCCGAGTTCATCGCAACGATCTGTGCCGACGACAGAACCTCGACCTGCTCGGCCGACAAGGCCGCGACCTGCGCCGATGTCAGACCGGCGATGGCCTTGCTGCTAAGCGCGGCGATCTGCGCGGTCGTCAGGCCGGCCACGCTGTCACTCGACAGGGCCTTGATCTGGGCGGAATTCAGGGCGGCGAACTGTGCCGTCGTCAGATCGTCGATCTGCAAGGCGGAAATCTGGTTGGTCTTCAGGGCAGCAATCTGGGTGGTCTTCAGGGCTGCGGTCTGGGCCGAGGTCAGACCTGCAATCGCGGCCGAGTTCAGGCCTGTTATAGCCATCGAGCTGAGGGCTGCAATTTCTTCGGTGGTGAAAGTGGCGATATCCTCAGCACCCAGTGCCGTGACCTGGCTCGAGGTCAGCGCGGCGATCTGGGCCGCAGACAGTGCTTCGACCTGGGTCGTGCTCAGGGCCGCGATCTGCGTCGAAGACAGGCCGGCAATCGCCTTGCTGCTCAGTGCGGCAATCTGTGCCGTGGTCAGATCGGCCACCATCGCGCTCGACAGGGCCTTGATCTGGGTTGAACTCAGGGCAGCAATCTGGGTGCTCGACAGGGCGTCGATCTGGGCCGATCCCAGTGCCGCCACCTGGGTCGTCTTCAACGCGGTGATCTGGGTCGTCTTGAGTGCCGCGACCTGGGCTGACGTCAGCGCAGCGAGAGCTGCGGTGTTCAAGCCGCCGATGCCGGCCGAGCTGATGGCCGCGATCTCAGACGGCGTGAATGTCGCGATGTCCTCGGCGGCGAGTGCCGATATCTGGCTCGAGTTCAGGACCGCAATCTGGGCCGACGACAGCGCTTCGACCTGGGCGCTGGACATGGCAGAGATCTGAGCCGTGGTCAGGCCGCTGATCGCCTTGGTGCTCAGCGCCGCAATCTGCGCCGTGGTGAGCTCGGCGATGGAATCGTTGCTCAGGGCCTTGATCTGGGCCGAACTCAGCGCAGCAATCTGCGCGGTCGACAGGGCATCGATCTGGGTGGAGCTCAAGGCCGCGATCTGCGTCGTCCTCAAAGCCGCGAGCTGCGCGGTGGTCAGGGCTGCCGTATGGTCGGAACTCAGGGCGGCGATCGTGGACGTGGGCAGACCCGACAGAGCCGCTGTGCTGATCGCTGCAATTTCCGCGGTGGTGAATGTCGAGATGTCTTCCGGCGTCAGAACCGCGAGCTGGCTCGATTTGAGTGCCGCGATCTGGGCAGAGGACAGCGCTTCGATCTGCTGCGAGCCCAGACCGTCGATCTGCGCTGTGCCCAATGCTGCGATCTGGCCAGTGGCGAGACCTGCGATCTTGTCGGTGGTCAAAACCGACAACTGATCGAGGTTCAGGCTGACAATGGCAGACGTGGCAATCGCGCTGATCTGGGTTGCCGAGAAGACGGCAAGATCTTCCGTCTCCAGAGCGCCGACCTGCGCGGAGGAGAGCGCCTTGATCTGCGTGGTCGACAGGGCCGCAGCGTCTTCCGTTGTCCAGGCTGCGATGGCCGACGTCGAGAGGGATCTGATCTGGCTGACGCTCAGCGAAGGAATGGTCGTGCTCATAAACAAATCCCTTTGATTCTATCCAAACTAAAATCCACCAACGCCACCGCCGCCGTCAGTCCTGCTGTCCACCACGGCATGACAAAAACCCGGCACCAGGCTTTCACCGGGCGCGCAACGGCAGGCATGGAAAGACTTCAGCCCACCACATGGAACAATCTATGAGGGCATGGGCTTGCCCGAAGCTGATCTGCTTACGGGCAGCAGGCGGATTGGCGCGATAGACGGCATGTGATGTTTAGCTTGGTCCGACAGCCCAAGGCAGGTTGCAGTCCACCCGCGGGTAATCCGCAGGCCGTCATGCTGCGACAGCGTCTGGCGGGATGATGGGGCAGCTTGAGGCTGTGTCCGGGAGAAGATCGTCGCGGCGAACAGCGACTGGCCCCTGCTGGCGTGGCCGTAGCCGAGCCTCTGACTCAGCCGGTGCGGAATCAGCAGGGATCCGGCTTCGGCAAGCGCGGCTGCGGAAAAGATGGGAGTTTCTGAGAAAAGTGGGCGGGTGACCTGGCAAGTGCAATGGCACTTCGATCATGTCGATCGGGCTCGATCACATTTTCAGGGCCGACAGTAACGGTGCCAGACTTGCTGATCGGCAACGATGGCACGATCCGCTGCCTGCCGCTTCATTGCAATTTGAGTGCAAGTGGCGGCGCATTTGTGCATCACCGCTTGCCTGACTGTCCCCGCCGGCAGCACTGGAGGTTGAAGCCGATGGGGATGTCATTCATAGACGCTTGTCGACAATCTTCGACTGGCTGTCAGTGAAAGCCGGCGCCGGCGTTGGCAAGGCTGAACGGTTCCTTCGCCGATCCTTCCATGCCGGTGTTCAACATGTCCTGCATCAGCGACATAAGCGCCATTTCGAGAAAATATGTCGAGACGCCCAGATCCATCGATCGCGCGCGCTGGCAGGCGAACGACAGCATCCGGCTAATGGCCAGGATCTCCGCCATTTCTTCCTCTGGTTCAACATCCTGTTGTGTGACCATAGATCTTTGCATGTCCGCCCCCAAGTTACTTCCCCGAAACGCAGCATCGCTGCCCAGGTAGAAAGAAACCACAGAGAGCGTCACGTCATCGTCACGCGCTATTCAGGGAACCCAGGAAGGGCCGGCCATCTCAATCGCGAAGCGACGGATCGGTGACTTCGGCACCATCGGCGAGCGCCTTCACCAGCGCTACGACGCGGCGGCGTACCGTTTCGTCCTTGATCTTGAAGAAGGCACGGTTCAAGGCAAAGCCATCGCTCGACGCCATGAACGACTGCAGGGCCTGTGCTTCGTCGCTGGGTCGCGATTTCAACGCGGAATCGGAACTATCGACAGAATGGAAAAAATGCTCCACCGAGACGCCCAGAACGCCGGCAATCGCCTGCAGCCGGGACGCACCCACACGGTTGACGCCCTTCTCATACTTCTGCACCTGCTGGAAGGTGATCCCCAGCTTGTCTGCCAGCAAAGACTGACTGACACCGATGGTTTTGCGGCGAAGTTTGATTTGCAAGCCGACTTGAATGTCGATTGGATTGGCGCTTTTGATTGACATTTATTTTCCCCAGAGGCGGCTCAGTCGAACACATTGGCAATAGCATATATTCGTCGCGCCTCCGAAGAAAGCACAATCTGTCGATGAAGAAGCCGATGCTAATTTATTTCTATCCGTGAAAATTAAGCTTGCACGGATCTTGATCCATGATGCGCTTCAGAACCTTCGAAGCGCAGCGAAGGGCGCCGTTTCGGCTGGCAAGATGGCTCCAGCCCGGCACGGGAACGACGTCGAAGCCAAGCTCTTCCCAGAGCATACAATTCCGCGCATCATCATTGGCCAGAGGCTCGGCATCGGCGAACTGCGGCAGCCAGACCATCGGCTTCGACCGGCCTTCGCGAACGGCATTTTCAACGATGACGTTGTTGTAGAGCCGCGGCAGGCGCTTGCCGCTGTCCGGCGCGACGACGAAGGGCACCGGATTGCGGATCACGGCGAAGCCCTGTTCGACCAGCAGGGCCACCGAAGCATCCAGCAGCATGCGCGCATTGTCGACGAGAATGCTGCCTTGCTCGGCAAGATGCGGTTCGCCGACCAGCAGCAGCGGACGTCCCTCCTGGTGCAGCCCGGTCAGGGAAACGAACTGATCGACATGAAAGCCGTATTGGTGCAGCCGGCTGAAAGCGGTATCGGCCGATGCGGGTCCGCTGTGCAACCGATAGCCGAACACCGAGACGGGACGCGGGTCGAGCATGCGAAGCGGATTGCAAGACGAAGTATCCACTGGACTTGCCCGCTGCAGGTCTGAATGGCCGATCAGCCGGAAATCCCCCCCTACAAGCTGATTGCCGCCAGGCAAGTCCAGGGATAGTTCGGCAACGGCAACGGCGAGGAAGTCCGCAAGGCAGCGGCCCACCGGGTTTCCCGGCACAAGGACGAACTGCATATCGCATGCATGGTCAAAGCCAGTGTGTCGGGCGGAAGCAGTACGCACATGAAACATATCCTGGATCCACGGACCGGGCACAACGCCGGCGCTGCTGTCGAGCACGGCGAGCCGCAGCGAACAAAGCGAATCGAGACTCGCGATCCAGTTGTTCGCCAACCGCACAGCCGTGTCGTCGACCAGCAGGCAAACCTCGAGCTCTGCCGGAAAGGCCCTGATCAGGTTGCCGATGGGAACAAGGGGGCGGCATCCGCCGAAGACATCGGCCGACTGGAAGAAGGCGGTCGGGACAGCCAGTGCGATCTGGCCGATGAGGCCGCCGCAATCGGCAACAAGCGCCGGGGCCGCGACCGGGATGTGCGTGGCGACCGCAGGGGGGATCGGGGCCGTCATGCGGTCTCATCTCCCGGCTCCTGGCAGGCCAGCAGGTTGCGGAAAAAGACAGTCTCCTGAAACGTCCATTCGGGCGGTGCGGCGCCGGGCATGCCGCCGTCTTGCACCATCTGCAGAAGCAGCAGCGCATCGGCCTTCTTGACCGAAACCATATTGCGGGCGCATGTCGAGGCGATATCCGCATCATAGCCTGCAAGGGCGACCACCGCCTTCCAGGTTCGCCGGGAAAAATGCACGGACCGGGCAGCGGCGATCAAGCGTTGGCACTGCGTCTGGTCAAGCGTGTCACGCAGCCCCTCAATGGTCGCTTCGGCATCGACGAGCGAAACCGTCAGCGGGCAGAAATCCAGTTCGGCCGGACCATGGCTCAGAGCAACATCCGCGTCGGAAACGCGAGTGCCGAGACGGTATTGTTCGAAGACCTGCCCGAGGCCGAGCATGCCGAACATTTCGCATTCCACCGCTCTCAAGGCACCCATGCTTGCGGCCCCGATCACGATTATCCCACGCGACAGGGCATACAGAAGTTCCTTGTGCCAGACGGCGGCACAATCGCCATAGAGACCATCGATGAGGCCGATGATGCGGGCACCGGATCTGACAGCAGCCAGCACATCGCCGGCTGCGGCCGGCGGTTTGAACGTCATCGCGGAAAACGGCGCGCGATCCAGCCCGTGGATTGAGGGACCCGCGAACACGACGGTCTGTTTCGCCTGCCCCTTCATCCGAGAAAACCATCTAGGGCACCGGCGGAAAGCCGGTTCAAACTGGCACCGGCGGCGGAAAGCCCCCTGGCCAGCACGCGCACGACCCGGATCTCGGGAGCGGCTGTATCGAGCGGGAAGATGTAGATGTCCTCGACACCCCTGGCAAACAGATGATGGGCGAGCCTTTGCCATACGGCACCAGCCTGATCGTGGCTAGAAAGGTCAAGCGGAAGTAACTCCGTGCCTGAAAGGTCGCTTGCCAGGCGTTTCTCGGGCACGTTCCGATCTCCGACATAACGCTGCGGGGTCAGGTCATCGCGTGCACCGCTGATATCCGTCAGGCGGGACTGGACCGCTTCCAGCAGGGCGGCAATGGCGGCCTCGCCGCGGTCGAGGCGGCAGGCAACGCCCGCGACAACGCGCATGCCCGGCCCTTCCTGCCCGGCGACGGAACGCGGCAGGCTGGCCATGATCACCGGTATGCCGTTCGAACTGGTCAGATCGAAGAACCGCGCCGAAAGACCTGCCGCCTCGACCCTGGCGACCAACTGGTCGAGGGCGGGACACAGGCCGGATGGAAACGCCACCGGACGAAGGCCAAGCGACCGTGTGGCAAGGGCATCGACGAGGAAGCAGGCGTCGTTTTCTACCAGTTCCAGTAGGCCATGCAGGACTGTCCGGTCAAAGTCGAAACCCGCCGCCAGGCCTTGAGAACTCATGTGGAAGGCCTGGCGATCCCAGGGGAAATCCATGCGGTAGTCCATGCCGACCAGTTCGTAAGGGGCAAACACCGTGTGCTGATCGCGGACGGAATATCCCTGCACCCAGGCCCGTTCGCGGTCCGGATCAAGGTTTTGCCAATCAACCCGGGCCAGATCGTCGAGCGGCACGACGGAAAGACCTCGGCTGGCCAGAGACCGTACTGATCCGTATTCGCGGACATGTCTCTGCGTGTCCTCGGCGACGCCCCCCTCTATGGCCTCCATGACCGCCGAGATCTGCGCCTGCTCCTGGTTGAGACCTTTTCCCTGCGATACGGCAAGGCCGCGAGAGTTCGGCCTTGCGGCAAACCAGACAGGCACGCCGATGATATCGAGATCCGTGAGATCCCCGAGGCGGGTGATGCCGAAACGCCGCAGGGCAACGGGATCGAGTGCCGCGAAGCCGGCAGTATCCTGCCGGCCGCGATCTGCGGATAGTGCGCCCATCGGCGGCGTATCTGCGCGAGTGCTCAGGGACGAGCGCTCAGGGAGCGGAGTTCGGCTTATCCGAAAGGATCGCTTCGAACAGCGTGCCGGTAACCGAGCCGCTCGGGCCGACGGCGTGCAGCGGGCTTTCGATCGGCATCTGGATGACGCGGTTGAAATCCCAGCTGGTATCGACCACCTCGCCGACAAGGGCGAAATCGGCTTCGGAGACAGACGCTCCTCCGGCGATCAGGGCCTCGATGCCCTGGATCTGGATCTGGTCGAGCGCCGTATCCGACTGGCCGTCCTGGCCGGCCATCATCGCTTTCGCCGCGGCGGCAATGCGCGCATAGCCGTCAACGCCGGGATGGCTTGCCTCATAGGCGACGATGACGTCATGCGCCACCGAAGCAACCCGCAAGGGCGCCGTCCGCAGGAACAGCACACCAAAACCCTTCTTTCCAATCACGTAAAACTGAGAACCAGCCATAGTCATTATCCCCTATTTGATACCCGCCAATCGAAATGCCTGAAAAAGCTTCTCATTCGCCGCCGGATTGCGATCCGGCGACAAACCACTGATTTCCCGGGCGGTCATGCCCGGATAATTTTCCTGAAGACGACGCGCTGTTTCCCTGGCCGCGAGCAGATTTCCGCTCAGGGCGTGGCTTGCCGTGAGCACCCTCAGCGCCGGCTCGTCGTCTTCCATGTTGCCACACAGCTGCAAGGCCGTCTGATATTCCTCGCGCTTGAGCGCGATGCTCGCCCCGGCCCACCAATAGATGTCCGGTGCAAACGGGTTGAGATCGATCGCCTGCTGGAAGCGCTCCCAGGCAAGGCTGAGCTCGCCGAAATGCGCCAGCGCATCGGCATGCTGCAGAAGCAGATCGGCCGAATTGGGCGCCAGAGCCTCCGCTTCGAAGAACTTTTGCGCCGACGTCTCGAAATCGCGCTGGTAGAGTGCCACGACGGCGGACATCCAGTGCCCGATCCCCAAGGCAGGATCACTCTCGACCGAGGCTTCGGCCTCGGCCTTGGCACGGTGCAGCAGATGCGGATCGTTGCCGCCCAGCATCAGCCACTCGAGCTGCAGGGTCTGGGCAATGCGGGCACGGGCAACCGACATGCCCGGGTCGAGATCGGCGGCCTTGCGGAATTCGGCGCGGGAACGGCGAAGGAGCGGCAGATCGCATTTGCCACTGAGCATCTGCTGGCCGGATAAAAGGTGGTGATAAGCGCCGGCGTCATGCAGCCGCGTCGGCTCCATCTGCAGGCGTTCGATCTGTTCGGCAAGGGCAGCGGCAACCTGCTTCGACAAGAGGCGGAAGGCGGCATGGAGCTGCCTGTCGTTGAGCACCACTTCCAGCGCCCATTTGATCTCGCCGGTTTCCTCCTCAATCAGGGCGAACGACACGCGCATCTGGTCGAAAACGGTGGCCTCGACGCGGTAGTCCGCGCGCAGGGCGCCGTAGCTGTCATCCGACCGACTGCCGGCGGCAAAGCTGCTGTGGGGCGACAGAACGGCAAAGGTGCGAAACCGTACCAGACTGTTGGCAATGTCCTCGACAAAGGCCTGGACGATCGAGCCGGCCGAGGCGCCATCGATCCTCGCGGGCCGGATGAAGGCGACGCGCGGCCGCTTGCCCGTTGCACGGATCGGCGCGGGACTGTCCTTTTCGCCATGGCTTGCGGCATAACCCTGGACGCGGCGGCGCAGCGCCAGCGTTGCCGGCTCCGGTCCCCTGCCCTCGATGCGCAACTGGCGGACAAGCCTGTCGTAGATCCGTTCTCCGGCCGCGAGATCACCGGCCCGAGCGTAGGCGGCAATCACCATCCGGTAGGTTTCCTCCCGATCTTCCTCAAGTCGCAAGGCGCAATCGGCAAGCGCCGGGATCTGCGCCGCCGTCCGGCCGCCGAAGCGCGTCGTATCCTCCAGCAACTGGCCGAGCGAACCGAAGAACAGATCCTTCATCCGATTGCGCTCGCTCAGCAGCCACAGATGGAACTGCTCCTGGCCGGTGTCTGCGCCGTGCAGCAATTCACCTTCGACCGCGAGGAGGCCTCGGGTGCGGACAGCAATATCGTCGGACTGAACCGCGGACAGGAAAAGCGCCAGATCGGAGCGGCTGGCCATCGGGCCTGCGGTCAAGGCCGTGGCAGACATGACGATCAGGGGATCTTCTTCGGAGGCGAACGACTGCAGCCGGGACAGCAGCTGGCGCAGATTGCCCATTGCGCGCTTCTGCTCGACATCCTCCCACAGCAGGGAGGCCGCGGCCTGGCGCGTCAGAATCTGTCCCGGAGAGAGCAGGATCGCGGCGATCAGAACAAAACCCTTGGCCGGGAAAAACGCCTGTTTCCCCACCTCGAACCGTGGCACGCCGAAAAGCCGAATCGCTATGTGTTCTGTGTCCCCAAACACGTGTCACCCCACAATGATTTGCGTATCTAACAATGACCAATGAGAAATTGAAAGTGTTTTCGCCTTCCCTTTGACGTTGATGTGACACCATCTGCAATAACGTTTTTGCAAAGAAGGAGAGCAAAGGAGCCGGAACAGCGGAGCAGTTCGGTAAAAGAGGAAATGACAAACAATTTAATATTTAATCGTACTTATATGACATTTACATTGCATTCTGAACCCTATCAGCGCGCCGACGACGTTGGCTACGCGGTGACTGAATTCATGTGGTTCGATGGAAAGCCATTCTATCCGATCGGGGCTTTGGCAGACGCCAGGATTGCCGCACTGCGACTGTCGGCCGGCGCCTTCGATGAAGGCGACGAGGACAATCTCGACCTGATCTTCCAGATGCGCGAAGCCGGTGGCGGGCATTTCTTCGAAGTCGTCCTGCGGTCGAACACAGGCACTTCCTATGCCGGCTGGCTCTGGGGACAGGAGCTCGAAGTGCTGAACGACGTCGAGGCCAACCACCGCGTTCTGCTGGTCGAGTGCAACGGTTCGAAGATCCGCTACGCCTACAATGATGAAAAGGGCCGCTATACATGCGACGGACCGAACGCCAAATCCAAGCTGTCCTTCCGGCACGCCATCAAACGGCTTTCCGCCGGATAATCGTCATTGCACCGAATTTGGTCGCCAACCAAGTTGCGTTGTGGAAATTATGCTAGTGGGAACAATTGGCTAGGCCAATGATGGCGGACAGGGTGGGATTCGAACCCACGGTACGCTTTCACGCACACACGCGTTCCAGGCGTGCGCCTTAAACCACTCGGCCACCTGTCCTTTGTCGGCCTGCATCGTCAGACGCAAATCGTTGGAACGGCGCGATATATACCGATGAATTTCAGCGGATCAACCTAAATCTGACAGTTTTTTGACTTCTGCGATCAAATACCTATCTATAGGGTCCGAAGGGCGGCGGGCGCAGAGCCCGACCTTCTGCCAAGGCCGGGGAGTTCGTGGTGCGGCTTATCTTCAGAGTGTTGAGTTTCCTGGCGCTGTGCCTCGGCGTGATCGCCGGCAGCGTTGATTCCATTGCTTCGGTTTCGGCCTCGCAGATTTCCCTGACCCCGGTGGAGGCGGCGTGGATGGATCTCAGTCCCTCCAGCCTTTCAGCCTTGCAGGGCTTGATCGAAAGCCAGCTCGGCTCGGCCGCATCGACGGCATTTGCCGGTCTGGTTCTGCCGCAACCGGCGTTTGCCGCCCTGCTGGCGCTATCGCTTCTGTTCTGGATGATCGGTTACAAGAAACCGTCGCCGGCCGGACGCTTCGCTGCCTGAATCGCGTTACATATAGAGAGGCCGGAAACGCCGGCCATTGGAGGCCACGATGTTTCTGATCGACATGTTCAACAAGAAGACGGTCATGCCCACCACGGAGACGGCCCTGCCGGGACGCGCTGAGGCAATCCCGACGGCCGCGACACATTTCATCTCCGGCGCAGCGCTGAAGGGGCCTTACCCCGAAGGCAGCAAAACCGTCTATCTCGGCATGGGCTGTTTCTGGGGCGCCGAGCGGCTGCTCTGGCAGACACCGGGCGTGCAGGTCACGGCCGCCGGCTACCAGGGTGGGATCACGCCCAATCCGACCTATCAGGAAACCGTCACAGGGCTGACCGGCCACACGGAAGTGGTGAAAGTGGTCTTCGATCCGGCGCAAATCACGCTGGAAGCGCTTTTGAAGATCTTCTTTGAAGCGCATGATCCGACCCAGGGCATGCGCCAGGGCAACGATATCGGCAGCACTTACCGCTCGGCGGTCTATGTTGAAGACGAGGCGGACATGGCGCTGGCGCTAAAGGTGCGCGACCGCTTCCAGGAGGCGCTGACGAAAGCCGGGCACAGCAGCCGGGTCACCACCGAAATCGCGGTGGCCGGTCCGTTCTACTATGCCGAGGATTATCACCAGCAGTATCTGGCGAAGAATCCGAACGGCTATTGCGCTCTGCGCGGCACAGGCGTGTCCTGCCCGATCACACCCGCCGCCTGACGTGAATTGCCCAAAGCGGCAGCACAAACCCCATTGATCTGACTGAATTTTCAGCGCCAGACGCTGAAAATTCAGCAACTCTGTGAATCTTTACCAGATGAAAAAAATCTGGTGAATTTTTGTCAGAGCCATGCAAGGATGCGCGCCAGCCAGAGCCTCTGGAAAAGGGGGTGGCGGTTCCGCAGACATGTCTTCTTTTCAGGAGGCTTGCGGGAGGACCCAACAAGATCAATAGCAACAACAGGGCTGCACAATGAAAAAAACCCTCTTGAGTCTCTTTGCCTTGGCCGCGATGTCGGCGACCGCGCTTGCGGCCGACATCAAGCCGGCGCTCGTCTATGGTACGGGCGGCAAATTCGACAAGTCGTTCAATGAAGCTGCCTTTGCCGGCGCCGAAAAGTTCAAGGCCGAAACCGGCGTCGACTATCGCGATTTCGAGCCGACTGGCGATACCCAGGGCGAGCAGGCGATCCGCAATTTTGCCTCCAAGGGCTTCAACCCGGTGGTTGCCGTTTCCTTCGCCTGGACCTCTGCTGTCGAGAAGGTTGCCGCTGAATTCCCAGACACCAAATTCGTCATCGTCGACAGCGTCGTCGAACTGCCGAACGTGCGCTCGGTCGTCTACAAGGAACATGAAGGCTCCTACCTCGTCGGCCTGCTGGCAGGCCTCGCATCGAAGACCGGCAAGGTCGGCTTCGTCGGCGGCATGGACATCCCGTTGATCCGCAAGTTCGAATGCGGCTATGAGCAGGGCGCACGCGCTGCCAAGGCCGACATCGAAGTGTTCCAGAACATGACCGGCACGACCGGCGCTGCCTGGAACGACCCGGTCCGCGGCGGCGAACTGACCAAGAACCAGATCGACCAGGGCGCGGACGTTGTCTACGCAGCGGCCGGCGCCACCGGCCTCGGCGTCCTGCAGACGGCTGCCGACAACGGCAAGCTGTCGATCGGCGTCGATTCCAACCAGAACCACCTGCATCCGGGTTCGGTCCTGACCTCGATGGTCAAGCGCGTCGACCTCGCGGTCTACAACGCCTTTGCCGATACCAAGGGTGACAAGTTCACGCCTGGCCTGCTGTCGCTCGGCGTTGCCGAAGATGGCGTTGCCTACGCTCTCGACGACAACAATGCCAAGCTGATCACCGACGACATGAAGGCTGCCGTCGAAAAGGCGAAGGCCGACATCATCGCCGGCACCGTCAAGGTGCACGACTACATGTCGGACAATTCCTGCCCGAAGTGATTTGAACCGGGCGCAAGGTGGCTTAAAGTCGCCTTGCGCCCTTTCCATGTCTGGGGGACAGGCAATGAACGAGAAGAGCCAGGCACCAGCGATCGAACTGGTCGGCATCGACAAGAAGTTCGGTGCGGTGCATGCCAACAAGAATATCAACCTTACGGTTGCCAAGGGCTCGATCCACGGCATTATCGGCGAAAACGGTGCGGGGAAATCGACCTTGATGTCGATCCTCTACGGTTTCTACCAGGCCGATCAGGGCACAATCCGGATCGCCGGCGAAACCACGACCATCAAGGACAGCCAGGCGGCAATCGCTGCCGGCATCGGGATGGTGCACCAGCATTTCATGCTGGTCGAGAATTTTACCGTTCTGGAAAACCTGATGCTGGGTGCCGAAGGCGGCGCGCTGCTCGCCAAGGGAACGGATGCCGCGCGGGCGGCGCTGAAGAAGCTGGAAGAGGACTACGAACTGGAGGTCGATCCCGACGCGATCGTGGAAGAACTGCCTGTTGGCCTGCAGCAGCGGGTGGAAATCCTCAAGGCCATGTATCGTGGCGCGGAAATCCTGATCCTCGACGAGCCGACCGGCGTCCTGACACCGGCCGAGGCCGATCACCTGTTCAAGATCCTCGGCGTGCTGCGCGACCAGGGCAAGACCGTGCTTTTGATCACCCACAAGCTGCGCGAAATCATGGCGATCACCGATACGGTGTCGGTCATGCGGCGCGGCGAGATCGTGGCAACGCGCAAGACGTCCGAAACCACGGTCGAAGAGCTGGCCGAGCTGATGGTCGGCCGCCGTGTTCTTCTGCAGGTCGACAAGGGTGCCGCCAATCCGGGCGAGGTCTATCTCTCGGTGCGCAACCTGACGGTCAAGGACGGTCGTGGCGTGACCATGGTCGACAATGTCTCGTTCGACGTGCGCGCCGGTGAGATCGTCGGCATTGCAGGCGTCGCCGGCAATGGCCAGAGCGAGCTTCTCGAAGCGATCACCGGCATCCGCAAGCCGACATCGGGCGAGATCTTCATCTGTGGCGAACCGGTTGCCGGCTACGATCCGGCCAAGCTTCGCTCGATCGGCGTCGCCCATATTCCGGAGGATCGCCATCACATGGGTCTGGTGCTCAGTTTCGAGGAAAGCCAGAACGCCATTCTCGGCTATCACCGCGACGACAAATACGGCAAGGGGCCTTTCCTGGCGCCGGACCTGATCCGCCAGGCGGCAACGGTCGATATCGAGAAATACGATATTCGCCCGCCGAACCCACGGCTGAAGACCGCCAATTTCTCCGGCGGCAATCAGCAGAAGATCGTGGTGGCGCGCGAGATCGAGCGCGATCCGAAGCTTCTGATCGTCGGCCAGCCGACGCGCGGCGTCGATATCGGCGCGATCGAATTCATCCACAAGCGCATTGTCGAAACGCGCGACGCGGGCAAGGCCGTGTTGCTGGTCTCGGTCGAACTTGACGAAATACGCTCGCTATCGGACCGCATCCTGGTGATGTTTGCCGGCAAGGTGGTCGGGGAAAAGACCCCGGATACCGGAGAACAGACCCTCGGCCTGATGATGGCCGGCATCGCCGCGTGAGGAATTCATGAGTACCGCTTCCTTTCCCCTTCCAAGATGGATCGACTATGCCGTCTTGCCGCTGCTCAACCTGATGCTGGCATTCCTGGTTTCCGGCCTTGTCGTCTGGATCATCGGTGAAAATCCGATCGAGGCACTGAAACTGATGCTGAACGGGGCGCTGGGCCGCGGCGAAGGCATCGGCTTTACGCTGTTCTATGCGACCAACTTCATCTTCACCGGCCTTTCGGTGGCGGTCGCCTATCACGCAGGCCTCTTCAATATCGGCTCGGAAGGCCAGGCCTATCTCGGCGGCCTGGGTGCAGCTCTGGTCGCGCTGGCGCTCGACCACTACGTGCCGTGGTATGTCACCATGCCGTTCGCGATCCTGGGTGCGGCCGCATTCGGCGGTCTCTGGGCGCTGATCCCGGCCTGGCTGCAGGCCAAGCGCGGTAGCCATATCGTCATCACCACGATCATGTTCAACTTCATCGGCGCAGCGTTGATGGTCTATCTGCTGGTCAATGTCATGATCGTTCCGGGCAAGATGGCACCGGAAAGCCGGACCTTCCTTGAAGGCGGGCAATTGCCCAAGCTCGATTGGCTGATGGCGATGTTTGGCTTGAAGCTTGGACCGGCGCCGTTCAACGTGTCGTTCCTGATCGCGCTGGTGATGTGTTTCCTGGTCTGGGTGCTGATCTGGCGGACCAAGCTCGGCTTCGAGATGCGCACGCTCGGCCTCAGCCGTTCGGCCGCCGCCTATGCCGGCATTCCCTATACAAAGATCGTCATCATCACGATGCTGATTTCCGGCGGTCTGGCCGGGATGATGGCACTGAACCCGGTGCTCGGCGCATCGGCACGCCTGCAGGTGGAATTTGTCGGTGGCGCCGGCTTTGTCGGTATCGCCGTCTCGCTGATGGGCCGTAACCATCCGATCGGCATCATCATTGCCGCCATCCTGTTCGGGGTTCTCTATCAGGGCGGCGCCGAACTGTCGTTCGACATGCCAAACATCACCCGCGAAATGATCGTCGTGATCCAGGGCCTCGTGGTCCTGTTTGCCGGCGCGCTCGAATACATGTTCAGGCCGGCGCTCGTGCGGGTCTATCAGCAGTTCACCAAGGGTTGAGGGCCGTCCGATGGATTTCTTCGATATCGTCGTCAGCATTCTCGGCTCGACCATCCGCCTGTCGATCCCGCTGATCTTCACCGCCCTTGCCGGGCTGTTTTCCGAACGCTCCGGCATTTTCGACATCGGCCTGGAAGGCAAGATGCTGGCGGCGGCCTTTGCCGCGGCCTCGGCTGCCTATGTCACCGGCTCGCCATGGATCGGCCTTGCGTCGGGCGTCGGCGTCTCGATCGGCTTCTCGCTGATCCACGGCTTTGCCTCGATCACCAATCGCGGCAACCAGATCGTCTCGGGCGTGGCGATCAACTTCGTCGCCGCCGGCCTGACCGTCGTGCTCGGCCAGGCCTGGTTCAGCCAGGGTGGACGCACGCCGCAGCTGCCGGCTGAAGGCCGGTTCGGTCCGATCAAGCTGCCGGGCGCGGATGCGGTTCGCGATGTGCCGTTCATAGGGCCGCTCTACGCCAATGTCATTTCCGGCAACAATATCCTGACCTATCTCGCCTTCGTTGCCGTGCCGCTGTCGTGGTGGGTGCTCTACCGCACCCGTTTTGGCTTGCGACTGCGGGCCGTGGGTGAAAATCCGGGTGCGGTCGATACCGCCGGCATTTCGGTGACATGGCTGCGCTACCGCGCGGTCATCGTCGCCGGCCTGCTCTGCGGCTTTGCCGGCACCTATCTGGCGATCGCGCAATCGGCGGCCTTCATCAAGGACATGTCGGCCGGCAAGGGCTTTATCGCGCTCGCTGCGCTGATCTTTGCCAAGTGGAAGCCGGTGCCGGTGATGTTCGCCTGCCTTTTGTTCGGCTTTCTCGATGCGCTGGCCAACTTCATGCAGGGCAAGCAGGTTCCGCTGATCGGCGAAGTGCCGGTACAGATCTTCCAGTCCCTGCCCTATATCCTGACCTGCATCCTGCTTGCAGGCTTTATCGGCGCAGCCAACCCGCCCAAGGCCGGTGGCGTGCCCTATACGAAGGAGCGCTAGAATGGCTCACGACCTGTTCGAGGCCGCACGCGATGCGATGAAATTCGCGCATGCGCCCTATTCGAAATTCCCGGTCGGCGCGGCAATCCGCGCCGATGACGGCCGGATCTATACCGGCGCCAATATCGAGAACCTGTCGTTCCCGCAGGGCTGGTGTGCCGAACCGACGGCGATCGGCTGCATGATCATGGGCGGGGCTAAAAAGATCGTCGAAATGGCGGTCATCGCCGAGAAGCTGGCACTTTGCCCGCCCTGCGGCGGCTGCCGGCAAAAGATCTCGGAATTCGCCAGCGCCGGCACCAAGATCTATCTGTGCGACGAGGTCGGCGTGCAGAAGACCATCACCATGGACGAGTTGCTGCCGTTCAGCTTCAAGACCGAGTTGCTCGGATGAAGGCCGCCGTCGATCTGCTGGTCGAGCGGCTGAACGGGCTGATGCCGCGTATCGCCATCGTGCTCGGCTCGGGCCTCGGCTCGCTGGTCGAGGAAGTCACCGAGGCGATCCGCATTCCCTATAGCGAGCTTCCCGGCTTTCCGGTGAGCGCCGTGTCCGGCCATGCCGGAACGCTGGTTGCGGGTTACCTCGGGCAAGAACCGGTGATCATGCTGGCCGGGCGCGTGCATTATTATGAACATGGCGATGCCAGTGCCATGCGGGTGCCGATCGAGACGCTGATGGGTTTGGGGGTCAGATCGCTGATCCTGACCAATGCGGCTGGCTCGCTGCGCGAAGACATGCCGCCCGGTTCGGTGATGCAGATCACCGACCATATCAATTTTTCCGGCCGCAACCCACTGATCGGCGAGCCGAGCGACAACCGTTTCGTCGGCATGACCTCGGCCTATGATGCGGCCCTCGCCCAGGCGATCCGCGATGCGGCAGCGGCCGAAGGCGTGCCGCTATCGCAGGGCGTCTATATGTGGTTTTCTGGCCCAAGCTTCGAAACGCCGGCGGAAATCCGCATGGCGCGGGTTCTGGGGGCGGATGCGGTGGGCATGTCGACCGTTCCGGAAGTGATCCTGGCGCGATTTTACGGACTGCGCGTGGCGGCGGCATCGGTGATCACCAATTTCGGCGCCGGCATGACCGGCGGCGAACTGAGCCACGAAGAGACAAAAGACATGGCGCCGATCGGCGGCAAACGGCTGGCCACCATCCTGAAGCGGATGATCGCCGGCGGAGGAACAGACCTTGGATAATCACGAATTGCGCGCCGTCGCGACACGGGCCCTGTCGCTGCTCGACCTGACCAACCTGAAGGACGATTGCACGCCGGAACAGATCGTCAGCCTCTGCGCCAGGGCACAGACGGCGTTCGGCCCGACAGCTGCAATCTGCATCTGGCCGCGCTTCGTCATGCAGGCCCGCACGCTGCTCGGCCCCAACAGCCCGGTCCGGATCGCCACCGTGGTCAATTTCCCGGCCGGCGATGCCAAGATCGAGGATGTACTGGCCGAGACCCGCGACGCAGTGGCCGACGGCGCCGACGACATCGATCTGGTCATTCCCTACCGCGCGCTGATGGCCGGCAATGAACACGCGGTGACCGACATGGTGACGGCGGTGAAGGCCGCGTGCGGATCGGCGATCCTGAAGACCATCCTGGAAACCGGGGAATTGAAGGACAAGAACCTCATCCGCAAGGCGTCCGACCTGTCGATCGCGGCCGGCGCCGACTTCATCAAGACCTCGACCGGCAAGGTTGGCGTCAATGCCACCCTGGAAGCGGCAGACATCATGCTGCAGGCGATCCGCGACAGCCGCAAGAAGGTCGGCTTCAAGCCAGCCGGCGGCATTGCCAATGTGATGGATGCGAGCCTCTATCTGCGGCTGGCCGATACGATCCTGGGCGAGGACTGGGCGATCCCCTCGACCTTCCGTTTCGGTGCATCCGGCCTGCTGGACGACATCATCGCCGTTCTTTCCGGCGAGCGTTCGGCCACCAACACATCGGGGTATTGAGACAATGTTGCCGCAGGAAATCATTCGCCGCAAACGCGATGGCGGCACACTGACATCGGATGAAATCACCGGCTTCATCGAAGGCCTCTCCAACGAGACGATTTCGGAGGGTCAGGTGGCGGCCTTTGCCATGGCGGTGTTTTTCCAGGGCATGACGCCGGAGGAGATCGTGGCGCTGACACTGGCGATGCGCGATTCCGGCGAGGTGCTATCTTGGGCCGGCGTCGGCAAGCCAATCGCCGACAAACACTCGACCGGCGGCGTGGGCGACAATGTCTCGTTGATGCTGGCACCGATCGCGGCGGCCTGCGGGCTGGCGGTACCGATGATTTCCGGCCGCGGGCTTGGCCATACCGGCGGCACGCTGGACAAGCTGCAGTCGATACCGGGCTATGACGTGATGCCCTCACCGGCAACCTTCCGACGCACGGTCGACACGGCGGGCTGCGCGATCATCGGCCAGACCGGCGACCTGGCACCGGCAGACAAGCGTCTCTATGCGATCCGCGATGTGACGGCGACGGTCGAATCCATCCCGCTGATCACCGCCTCGATCCTGTCGAAGAAGTTGGCAGCGGGGCTCGAAAGCCTGGTGCTGGACGTAAAATTCGGCAATGGCGCCTTCATGGCGAGGCCCGAGGATGCCGAAGCGCTGGCGCGCTCACTGGTCAGGGTGGCGAATGGCGCAGGCGTGAAGACTACGGCGCTGCTCACCGACATGAACGAGCCCTTGGCCGATTGCGCCGGCAATGCGATCGAGGTTCTGAACGCGGTCGAATTCCTCAAAGGCCAAAAGGCCGGCACCCGGCTGGAAGAGGTCACGCTGGCTTTCGGCGCCGAGATGCTGATCAATGCTGGTGTCGAGAGCGATATCGCCGTGGCGCTGTCGCGCTGCCGTAAGGTCCTGGCATCGGGCGCGGCAGCCGAGATCTTCGGCCACATGGTCAGCGAACTCGGTGGACCGGTGGACTTCATGGACAAGGCGACAGACTATCTGCCGCGCGGCAAGGTGGAAGTGCCGGTTCTTGCCGATCGGGATGGCTATCTGTCTTCCTGCGACACGCGGGGCCTCGGACTTGCCGTCGTCACGCTCGGTGGCGGGCGCCAGCGGCCGAGCGATGCGATCGACCACGGCGTCGGGATCTCCGGCTTCAAACCGCTTGGAACCATGGTTTCCAAGGGCGAGCCGATCGCCTTCGTGCAGGCCAATGATCAGGCGAGTGCCGAACAGGCGGCCAGGACAGTGGCAGACTGCTACAAGATCGGCGACGGCAAGCCAGCCGCCTCGCCCGTGATCGGCATGCGGATTTCGGCAGAATAGACGCGGACTACTGGACGAGGCGCAGGGTGCCGCCATCGGCGGTGTAGGACTTGAGTTTCTTCAGGAAGCTCATGCCGATCAGGGTCGATGACAAAGCCTTGTCCTTGAGCACGAACGCATCGACATCCCGCACACGGATACTGCCGATCTCGATGCGGTTGAGAACGACATGTGCAGCCTGGGTCGTTCCATTGGCGGTGCCGACCGGATATTTGTAGTCCAGCGATGCGGGGCTGAAGCCGAGCCGGCGCGCCGTGCTTTCGTTGATCGCGACCGCTGAGGCGCCCGTATCGATCATGCCATCGACCTGCTTGCCGTTCATCCGGAAACTGCCGGCATAGTGACCACCCTGCCCGGCTTTGAGCACCGTTTGGCCCGGCGACGCGCTGGCCGGTGTTGCCGCTGGACGATCCGTACCCGTATCCTTGTCTGCTGCCACTATCCGGCTCTGGTCGAACATTTTCCAAACCGCCGGCACCTGGCTGGCAGCCAAGGCGATAAAGGACACGGTGATCAGGGTGCGGACGAACATCGGCGCTCCAGAATTGCAACCGGATGATCCTAGCATCGCCTTACTCACGGAAAATAAGCGCAGAGGCAAAAACGGCCCGAAGCGAGGCAACGGGCCGTCAATTTCGAAGATGTGGTTAAGACTTTACTTCGTGCCGTACATGCGGTCGCCGGCATCGCCGAGGCCTGGCATGATATAGCCCTTCTCATTGAGGTGGCTGTCGATGGAGGCGGTGAAGATCGGCACGTCCGGATGCGCTTCCTGGAAGTTCTTGATGCCTTCAGGCGCTGCCAGTAGGCAGAGGAAACGAAGGTTCTTCGCACCGCGCTCCTTCAGCTTTTCGATCGCGGCAATCGAGGAATTGCCAGTGGCAAGCATCGGATCAACGACGATGACCAGGCGTTCCGACAAAGCGTCCGGGGCCTTGAAGTAGTATTCAACGGCCTGCAGCGTCTCGTGATCGCGGTAGACGCCGACATGAGCGACACGGGCGGCGGGAACCAGTTCCAGCATGCCTTCGAGAAGACCGTTGCCGGCGCGCAGGATCGAGGCGAAGACCAGCTTCTTGCCCTCGAGGATCGGCGACTGCATTTCGGTCAGCGGCGTCTCGATGGTCTCCATGGTCAGCTCGAGATCACGGGTGACCTCGTAGCAGAGCAGCGTCGAGATTTCGCGCAGCAGTCGACGGAAGCTCGAGGTGGAGGTTTCCTTGCGGCGCATGATCGTCAGCTTGTGCTGAACGAGGGGGTGATTGATGACTGTTACGCCGTCCATGATCGAGCCTTCTTTTCTTCTTGTGCGATTGTCCGTCTATTTTCACATTCCAGCGAATGCCCGCAAGAGCAGGCTTTCATTTTGCGCCGTCTTCCCCAGCCGCGACCTCACAGACGGGCGAGAAGTGCCGTGCGCGTGTGCTCATCGACAAAGGCGGCCTCGATTGCGGTGCGGGTCATGGTGTTGATCTCGTCGTCGGTGAAACCCATGATCTCGGAGGCGATCTGGTATTCACGCGCCAGCGAGGTGCGGAAGAAGGGCGGATCGTCGGAATTGATGCAGACGCGTACACCGGCGTCGCGCAGGCGACGCAGCGGGTGGCTTTCGAAATCGGGATAGACATTCAGCGCGATGTTCGAGCCGGGGCAGACCTCGAGCACCACGCCGGTGTCTGCGAGACGCTGCATCAGCGCCGGATCCTCGACGGCCCGGACGCCGTGGCCGATGCGCTGCGGCTTTATCAGATCGAGTGCGTCGGTGACGCTGAAGGCGCCGCAGACTTCACCGGCATGGATGGTCAGGCCAAGGCCAGCATCACGGGCGATATCGAAGGCCCGCGCATAATCGGCAACCCGGCCCATGCGCTCCTCGCCCGCCATATTGAAGCCGGTGACCAGCGGATTGTGGCTGCGGGCTGCATATTCGGCAGCGGCAATCACGCTTTCCGGCCCGAAATGGCGCTCGCCGGTGACGATGATGCGCGCCTCGATGCCGGTCTTCGCCTTGGCCTCGTGAATGCCTCTGGTGATGCCCGCCAGATAGGCATCGGCGCCAAGGCCGATCCGGTCACCATGGTCCGGAGAGACGATGATCTCGCTGTAGATCGTGTTGATCGCCGCGAGTTCCAACAGGTAACTTTCGGTCAGAACGGCATAGTCGTCTTCGGTGCGGAAAAGCGCTGCGACCTTGTCATAGGCCTGAATGAATTCGGCGAAATCGGTCCAGGCATAGGTGTCGCCGTCCATGAAGGTGGCCGGATCGACGCCATATTTGCGTGCCTGGGCCAATGCCAGCGCCGGCGGTGCAGCACCCTCGATATGGCAGTGCACTTCGGCCTTGATCAGATGTGTGGTCACAGAAAACTCCGTCCGTGGCGCCCCGGGGCCAAGCCCAGATGCGCGGCAATGGTTTCGCCGATATCGGCATAGGTATTGCGGATGCCGACATTGCGCGACTTGATGCCCGGCCCAAAGGCCATGATCGGTACGCGTTCGCGGGTATGGTCGGTGCCGCGCCAGGTCGGATCGCAACCATGGTCGGCGGTCAGCAGGACAAGGTCGCCGGGCTTCAGCTTGCGATGTACCTCCGGCAGGCGGCGATCGAAGGCTTCAAGCGCTGCCGCATAACCCGGCACATCGCGGCGATGACCGTAGAGCATGTCGAAATCGACAAAATTGGTGAAGACCAGATCGCCGTCTTCAGCTTCGTCCATGGCTTTCAGCGTGGCATCCATCAGCGCTGCATTGCCGTTGGCCTTGATCAGCCTGCTGATGCCCTGATGGGCAAAGATATCGGCAATCTTGCCGACGGCATGCACCTTGCGGTCGGCTGAAACGAGACGATCGAGCAGCGTCTTTTCCGGCGGCGGCACCGAATAGTCCCGGCGATTGCCGGTGCGTTCGAAGGTCGAGGCGGTTTCGCCGACGAAGGGACGGGCTATGACGCGACCGATGTTGAGCGGATCGAGCAGCTTGCGCACGATCTGGCAAAGCTCAAGCAGGCGCTCGAGACCGAAATGTGTCTCATGCGCCGCAATCTGGAAGACCGAGTCGGACGAGGTGTAGCAGATCGGCTTGCCGGTGCGGATATGCTCCTCGCCGAAGCGGAAAAGGACATCGGTGCCGGAGGCGTGGCAATTGCCGAGAATGCCGGGGAGACTTGCCTCACGGCAGATCGCCTCGACGAGATCGGCGGGGAAAGCCTCGTCGCCCGGGGGGAAATAACCCCAGTCGAACATGACAGGCGTGCCGGCAATTTCCCAATGACCAGACGGCGTGTCCTTGCCCTTGGACACCTCGCTTGCGGCACCATGCAGGCCGAAGACCCGCTCGGGCATCGGCATGCCGGCCGGGGCCGTGCCGGACGCCATCTTGGCGATGGTGACAAGACCAAGCGCCGACATGTTGGGAAGGTTCAAGGGACCATGGCGCAGGCCCTTGCGATCGCCGGCGCCGGCGGCACAAAATTCGGCGATATGGCCAAGGGTATCGGACCCGTCATCGCCATAGCTGAGCGCATCCGGCGCGCCGCCGATGCCGAAGGAATCGAGAACAAAAAGAAATGCGCGTGCCATGCCTCATCCGTCGCCGGCAGGGTTGTCCTCATGGCTGCCAGCATTTCCGGACAACCATTAGCGACTGGGCCAAGGCTTGGCAAATGGCGCCTTCTATCAGCAATCTGTGCAGACGATCCCGTCACCGACACGCTGGCGGAAATAGAACTCGCGCGCCAGTGTCAGGTCCCTGACTTCAGTGCCGGAGAAGTTCGGCAGATACATCAGCAGCTTGTGCGACACGCTGAGTTCGCTGCGAATGAGGAAGGTGTTGGCAACCAGCATGCCAGCGGGCACGGTTGCCACCGAATTGGCCGGATAGGGCGTGTCACCCGCAGTCGACCAGGACCAGGCCACCTTAGCCGCCATGCTGTCGTCGATCCGGATGGCGGAGACCTTGATCAGCAAGTTGTCCGATGCATAGGGGACAAAGATTGCCTCGGCGACGTGGCTCATGGCCGTAAGGTCGGCCTTGGTGACCTTTTCCTGGCGCGCGACAAGATCGGCGACGGTGCTGCTGGCAAGGGAAGTCTTCTTCGCGACGCTGAGGCCCATCGTCAGCTCGAAGGCGCCGAGATAGAGAACCAGCAGCATCGGCGCGATCAGGGCAAATTCGACGCCGCCGACACCGGCCCTGTCATGGCACAGCTCGCCAAGACGGCGCCGCAACACCGTTGCGGCGGACAACAATCTGATCGCGGTGGTTGGCAACTGGCTCACGGATAATTCTCGTTCTGGAAGGCAGTCGTTGCGACAATCAGAAAGTCGCTCGGCATCGAGCCATCCGCAGGACGGATGTTGGTGATGTAGGGACGGATGAGATCGGTGATCACCTGCCAGCGATAGTAGGCGCGAAGCATGTTGATCGTTGTCGGCCCGCCCGGCGTGAAGGCAAACGTGGTCGGATCGATGTCGGCATGGGCATCCGAGGAGATGCGCGGGATGAAGTTCGGGATGGCAGCGAATGTCGCAAAGGTGCGCGCGTCGATATAGAGCTTGCTCGGCGTGGCGATTTCCTCGGCCGAACAACTGATCAGGATGCTGACCTCGTCGCAGAAGGCAGCACGGAATTCCGAGCGATCCTTGTCGCTGTCGCGATCAAGATTGTAGGTGATCTCGCCGGTGCGCAATTGGCGACCCAAAGTGTTGACCGCATTGGTGACCAGCTGTTCGGCGGTGAAGGCCACAAACGTCTCGATGATCGCAAAGACGATCAGGAAATAGGGAATGGACAGGATGGCGAACTCGATGGCGGCGGCACCATCGCGCGAGCGTGCCAGCTTCTTCCACAGACGCCAGCGCGTCCTGTGGTTCTTGCCATTGGCTCGCAGGTCTTGGTCTTGCGCGATCATCGCCCTCATCCGAATTCGGAATTTCCCCGAAAACTACGGGTCAAGTATTGATTTTCCGTTTCCGAAATCTTTACATTTGGCGCAATGGCGATCAGATCGGCGAAATCCGTGCCGCTCAGTTTGCAGCAGCCGCACCGGTTTTCGCATGTTCTTCGCAATTGGGCGTGCACGACAGGACCGTGCGCGCGGTCGAGCGGAAGACGCGAACGGTGCTCGATTCATCGATCGACACGAGAATGCGTTCATCGACAATGGCATTGCCGTCAGCATCGAGCAAAACCAGGTTGGTGGTGCCGAAAGAGCGGCCGGTCAGGACGATGGTCTGGGAGTCGGCCACCGTCGCATCGGCGACTTCCGAATTTCCGACAATCACCTTACTCACAGGGCGATCCAGCTTCAGGATCCGGGCGCTATTCATATAGACACGCAAGAACTCCTCGGCGGCCTCGGCAGACAAGCCGATCGGCGCAAGCGCGAAACCTGTAGCAAACAGGCCAGCGGCGGCGACAGAAAGACAACGATTGAACATGGGCCTGCCTTGCGTTGCACGCGTGATGGGAGCTCTTTGCCCAGCATGGCCGGTTTTGGTGAATGAAGGGTTAAGTGGATTATCCTCGTATTTGCGGGCTTTCCTCGTATTTGCAGCGCCTCGCTCGCACACTTTCAAATCTTGCGGCTCAAAAGCGATATGGTTCCGGGTGCGCTGGTGCCAAAACTAGACAGATCGGCCGGCTGACTGGCCCCGATGTGGCCGCGCGCGCTGGAAATGGAGCCTGGCAGACGCATTGCCCGGCAAAGGATAGAAAACTAAGCAACTGTTATCACATGCATTATTTCGGACGCGAGACAATTGGCTTGCATTTTAGGCAGTGCCGTTCTGATTTGTTTACTACAGTTCGTGCAACCGGGATTTCATGAAGCGGTAACCGTCTTTCTTAAGTCGATGGCAAGAGGCTGGCGCTAATTTGCAGTCATCCGAGCAGCGGAAAACAGTTGCCGGCAGTGCTGATCAACCCTTGCGGAGCAGGAGAGTAACATGACCAAGATTTTTGCACGTTTCATGAAGGACGAGTCTGGCGCAACCGCAATCGAGTACGGCCTGATCGCCGCTCTGATTTCCGTCGCCCTGATCACTGGCGCCACCACCCTCGGCAACGCCCTGAACACGCAATTCCAGGACCTGTCGACGAAGATGGGCACCGCCAACGCCGCGAACTAATCTGCGAGCGCTGCTGGCCTGCTGAAGGCACTGCGGCTGAACATTTAGAAGCCGCCTCAGCAATGAGGCGGTTTTACTGTTTGGAATGCAGCGATTTTGCCAAGGGAGACACGTTCCCTGTTTCCGATTTCGTAATTTGCTCGTTCTATGATGCGAGCTTACTCACGGAGAAGCGCTTAAAATGTATCATGCGATCATTTTCCTGATCTTCCCGATCTGCCTGATCTTGGCGGCGCTGACCGATTTTCTTGAAATGACAATCCCCAACAGGATCCCGGCCATTCTTCTCGGCGCATTCCTGCTGATTGCTCCCTTCAGCGGCCTTTCTCTCGTCGAATTCGGCTGGCATCTGGCCGCGGCCGCGCTGGTGTTTGCCGTGTGTTTTTCACTGTTTGCGCTGAACGTCATGGGCGGCGGCGACGCCAAGCTGTTGACGGCTGCTGCGATCTGGTTCGGCTTCAATACGTCCCTGTTCGAATTTCTCGCCTTCACCGGCTATTTCGGCGGGGCATTGACGGTGATCATCATCCTGCTGCGTGCCAACTGGGACAAGGTGGCGATCATCGGCGTGAAACTGCCGCAGGCCTTGATGACCGCGAAGAAGGTGCCTTACGCGATTGCCATCGGGGCAGCCGGCCTGATGACCTATCCGCAGTCGCCGCTGGTGATTGCCGCCATCAAGGGCCTTGGCTGATCGCGGCGAAGAAACTTCCCGTTAACCACAATTGTAAGCGTCTTATTAACTATAAGTACACCAATTCCTGATCAATCTGGTCGGCAGAATCTGTCGTGCCGTCCAAGGATCGATCATGAAACCCGCTCGTATCATCATCCTCGCAGTTGCCATCGTGGCCGCCGGCATGGCCGGCCTGCTGGCCATGCGTCTCAGCGGGCGGACATCCGTCACCATCCAGCAGGCCGATGCGGTGATCGAACGGGAACCGACCGTCAATGTGCTCGTGTCGGCGAAGAACCTTCCGGTTGGCGCAAGGCTCGATGAAAGCGCGATGCGCTGGATGGCCTGGCCGGAAGGCAGCATCGTCGAAGGATTCATTACCGAAAGCGCCAGGCCACAGGCGGTTACCGAACTGACCGGCGTCGTCGTGCGCTTGCCGCTGTTTGAAGGTGAGCCGCTGCGGCGCGAAAAAATTGCCGACTCCTCCTCTCGCATCCTGTCGTCGCTGCTGCCGTCCGGCAAACGCGCGGTTTCGACAGAAATCTCGGTTGCCACCGGCGCCGGCGGCTTCATCCTGCCGAATGACCGGGTCGACGTCATCATGGTGCGCAAGGGCGATGCGGACAATTTCCTCACCGAAACGGTGCTGTCGAATGTGCGCGTGCTCGCCGTCGACCAGCAGATCGAAGAACAGCCGGACGGCTCCAAATCCGTTCTTGCCACAACGGCAACACTGGAACTGACGCCCGACCAGACGAAGGTGATGGCGGTTGCACAGCAGATGGCCGAGCGCCTGTCGCTGGCACTGCGCTCGGTTGCCGACGCCCAGGAAGAAGATACCACCGCCGCCGATTATCTGCTGAGCGGAAGCTCCGGCCAGCCGACAATCCAGGTCATCAAGTCGGGCGAGGTGGTGAAAGCCACCAGCTCATCCGCCGATTCCATGAAGTGAGTGGGGGACACACAATGAAAAACATCCGCGACAGAATTCGTGTTTCCCTGGCCGGCAGCGTCGCATTCGCTCTGGCCTTTACCAGCGTTCCAAACCATTTCGCCCAATATGCCTTCACGCTTCCGGCTGCGGAAGCGGCCCAGGAAAGCGTATTACGGATCACCGATGCGGGTCCTGGCCGGCGCAAGACGGTCAAGCTTGGCCTGAACAAGGCACTTGTCGTCGACCTGCCCGCCGATGCGCATGACATCCTGGTGGCAGATCCGACGATGGCGGATGCCGTGACGCGCTCCTCGCGCCGCATCTACCTGTTCGGCAAGATGGTGGGCCAGACCAATATCTTCATCTTCGGCGAAAATGGCCAGGAGATCATCAGCCTCGACATCGCAATCGAGCGCGATATTGCCGGTCTTGAAACCAATCTGCGCCGTTTCATTCCCGAATCCGACATCAAGGTCGAGATCGTATCGGATAACATCGTGCTGACAGGCACTGTGCGCACGCCGCAGGATGCGGCCCGTGCAGCCAACCTTGCCGAAGCCTTCCTCAAGGGCGGTGAAGCGACCACCCGCAACACGACCGCGACAAGCGAAAGCAGCGGTGACGGCGCAGTGGCGATCTATGCGGAAGATCGCCAGGAATCGCAGATCGTCAACCTGCTGCAGATCGAAGGCGAGGATCAGGTGACGCTGAAGGTCACGGTTGCCGAAGTCAGCCGGCAGGTGCTGAAGCAGCTCGGCTTCTCCGGCAGCATTTCCGACGGTTCGACCGGCATCAGCTATGCCAATCCGTCCAATCTCGGCAATTCCATCGACCCGACCAGCACGGCCACGATCACCGCCGGCATCGGCGGCCTGGGGATCACCACCTATATCAATGCCATGGAACAGGCCGGGGTGATGCGCACGCTGGCCGAACCGAGCCTGACGGCGATCTCCGGCGAGCAGGCGAAATTTTATGTCGGCGGCGAATATCGCATGGCGGCCGAGCAGGAAATCGACGTCGACAGCGATACGGGACAGGCGACGTTGAGCCGGACCAGCGAGACCGTCGACTACGGTATCGAGCTCAATTTCCGCCCCGTCGTTCTGGCTCCCGGCCGGATCAGCCTGAAGATCGAGACAAATGTGTCCGAGCCGACCTGGGAAGGCTCGGTTGTCACCGGCAATACCTCAAATTCCATTCCGGGATCGACCTATCTGTCGATCCGCAAGCGCGAGGCGTCGACAACCGTCGAGCTTCCCTCCGGTGGCTCGATCGTGATTGCCGGGCTCGTGCAGGACAATATCCGCCAGGCCATGTCGGGCCTGCCGGGCCTGTCCAAGGTTCCGATCCTCGGCACGCTGTTCCGCAGCAAGGACTTCCAGCGCAGTGAAACCGAACTGGTGATCATCGCGACGCCTTATCTGGTGCGGCCGGTTGCGCGCGGTGCGCTGTCGCGGCCCGACGACAACTTCAACCCTGAAAACGATGGCGCGACCTTCTTCCTCAACCGGGTGAACAAGGTCTATGGCCGCCGCGAAACCGCAGGTTCCGCCGGCCAGTATCACGGCGCCGTCGGGTTTATTTACAAGTGAGCGGAGGTTTCAGGATCGCAATGACACACACCACGCTGCACGCCAAGGAAAGCCAGCCAGCCATGGCCCCAGATCGTAGAAACCGCCGCCTGCACCGCATCGTGATGACCGCCATGATGATCGGCGCTTCCGTCATGCTTGCCGGATGCGGTACGAACAAGGACAACATGTCGACGGGGGCAATCCCCGATGACTATCGCACGCGTCATCCGATCACGCTGAACGAGGTCGAACATACGCTCGACATTCCGATTGCATCCGGCGATCACAGGCTTTCGAATGGAGTGCAGGATTCGATCGGCGGCTTTGCTACGGATTATCTCTCCACCTCGTCGGGCAGCATCCAGATCATGCTGCCGCAGGGCTCGGCCAATGCAGGCGCTGCGGCAAATGTTCGGGCGCAGATCCGCAAGGTGCTGACCGCAAAGGGCGTGCAAGCGAACCGAATCATCGAGACCTCGTATCAGGCGTCTGCCACCGGCGACGCCGCTCCGGTGCGCCTGAGCTATGTCGCGATCACGGCCGTGACCAACCAGTGCGGCGAATGGCCGGAAGATCTACAGAACAACACGTTCAGCAACACGAACTATCACAATTTTGGTTGTGCTTCGCAGAGCAACATCGCTGCCCAGATCGCGAACCCGATGGATCTTGTCACGCCAAGAGCCGTGGCGCCGATCGACGCGACCCGGCGCTCGACCGTTATCGGCCTTTATCGCGAAGGCAGCGACACCTCCACGGAATGACGCGGCTTGATGCCCTCAATGACAGGAAGATAGCATGAGTGCGATCGATTACGAATTCGAGGAAGGGCCCGGCGGCAGCCGCGGGTCGGCGGAGCCGGTCGTTTCCGGCGATGTCGAAGCCCTGCGGCCGCTGCCCCGCATTTCCGTGCACGCCTTCTGCCTCAGCGACAGCGTGCAGCGGGTCATGGAACAATGCGCCAATGACCGGCGCCTAGCACGCGTCAGCCTGCGGATCACGCATGGCAATATCACGGCCGCGGCGAACATGTTCGCCTCGACGCCGACGCCGAACCTGATCATTCTGGAAACCGAGGCCGCGCCGGCGCATTTGCTGGCGGAGCTGGCGCCGCTGGCCGAGGTCTGCGACCCGAGCTCGCGCGTCATCATTGTCGGCCGGCACAACGACATCTCGCTCTACCGGGAACTGATGCGCAGCGGCATTTCCGAATATATCGTCGCGCCTTTCTCGATGGCCGACATCATGAGCGCCATTGCCGGGATCTTCGTCGATCCGGAAGCGGAACCACTTGGCAAAAGCATCGCCTTCATCGGCGCCAAGGGCGGTGTCGGCTCCTCGACGATCGCCCACAACTGCGCCTTCGGCATCTCGACGCTGTTTTCAACCGAGACCGTGCTTGCGGATCTCGACCTGCCTTTCGGGACCGCCAATATCGATTTCGACCAGGACCCGGCACTGGGCATGGCGGAAGCCGTGTTTTCGCCCGAACGCCTTGACGAAGTCTTCCTCGATCGTCTGCTGGCCAATTGCTCGCGCAATCTGTCACTGCTGGCAGCGCCGTCGATGCTGGACCGCGGCTATGACTACGAGAGCGGCGCCTTCCAGCCGATCCTCGAACTGTTGCAGCGCAGCGCCCCTGTCACCGTTCTCGACCTGCCGCATAGCTGGTTGGACTGGACCCGCAGCGTGCTGTCGGATGCCGACGAGATCGTCATTACCTGCGCGCCGGATCTCGCCAATCTGCGCAATGCCAAGAACATGGTCGATGCGCTGAAGAAACTGCGGCCGAACGACAAGGCTCCGCATCTGGTGCTCAACCAGGTCGGGATGCCCAAACGTCCGGAAATCTCGCCGCAGGATTTCTTCGAACCGCTCGAAATCGAGCCGGTCGCGATCATCCCCTTCGATGCGATGCTGTTCGGCACGGCAACCAATAGCGGCCGGATGATTTCGGAAATGGACGCCAAGTCGCCGACTGCAGAGACATTTTCGCAGCTAGCACATCTGTTGACCGGCAGAGCAACGATCAAGAAGCCGAAGAAGGCGGGCCTCGGCTCGCTGATCGGCAAACTTCGCAAGAAGTAAACCGCAAGACAGGAACGGGTAAAGCTCATGTTTGGCAAACGCGGCGGCGAGGGTTTTGGCAAAGGCGGATCGGGCGTTGGCACGATACCGGCGCAGCCCCCGGCTGCCAGTTCGGCAGGACGGTCTGCAACAAGCCTGCTGGAGCCTGGCAACGCGGACGCTCGCCAACAGGTTTCCCCGCCACCACTGCAGGCCCCCAGCCGCAAGCGCCCGCCTCGCGCGGACGATTACTACGATACCAAGAGCCAGGTGTTTTCGGCCCTGATCGACACGATCGACCTGTCACAGCTGGCCAAGCTCGACGGCGAAAGCGCGCGCGAGGAAATTCGCGACATCGTCAACGACATCATCACGATCAAGAATTTCGCGATGTCGATCTCCGAGCAGGAAGAGCTGCTGGAAGACATCTGCAACGACGTGCTGGGCTATGGTCCGCTGGAACCGCTTCTGGCGCGTGACGACATCTCGGATATCATGGTCAACGGCGCCGGCCAGACCTTCATCGAAGTCGCCGGCAAGACCATCGAGTCGGAGATCCGCTTCCGCGACAATTCCCAGCTCCTGTCGATCTGCCAGCGCATCGTCAGCCAGGTCGGACGTCGCGTCGATGAATCGAGCCCGATCTGCGACGCGCGCTTGCCCGACGGCTCGCGTGTCAACGTCATTGCACCACCGCTGGCCATCGACGGCCCGGCGCTGACCATTCGTAAGTTCAAGAAGGACAAGCTCAATCTTTCCCAGCTGGTGAAATTCGGCGCGATCACGCCGGAAGGCGCCGAGGTGCTGCAGATCATCGGGCGCGTGCGCTGTAACGTCGTCATTTCCGGCGGTACCGGCTCGGGGAAGACGACGCTGCTGAACTGCCTGACCGGCTTTATCGACACAGACGAGCGCATCATCACCTGCGAAGACACGGCCGAACTTCAGTTGCAGCAGCCACATGTCGTGCGCCTGGAAACACGGCCGCCGAACATCGAAGGCGAAGGCGAGATCACCATGCGCGATCTCGTCAAGAACTGCCTGCGTATGCGCCCCGAACGGATCATCGTCGGCGAAGTGCGCGGACCCGAGGTGTTCGACCTGCTGCAGGCGATGAACACCGGTCACGACGGTTCGATGGGCACGATCCATGCCAATACGCCGCGCGAATGCCTCTCCCGCATGGAATCGATGATCGCCATGGGCGGCTTCACACTGCCAGCCAAGACGGTTCGCGAAATCATCTCGGGTTCGATCGACGTGATCATCCAGGCCGCCCGCCTGCGCGACGGTTCGCGCCGCATCACCCACATTACCGAGGTCATCGGCATGGAAGGGGACGTGATCATCACCCAGGACCTGATGCGCTACGAAATCGAAGGCGAGGACGCGCACGGCAAGATCATCGGCCGGCACATGTCGACCGGCATCGGCAAGCCGCATTTCTGGGACCGCGCCCGCTACTACAACGAAGATCGCAGACTTGCTGCGTCTCTCGACGCCATGGAACAGAAATCCAAGGGGATTTGATCGCAATGTTCGGTATCGATCCGACCATACTGGCCATCGTCATGCTCGCCGCGATCTCGACCGGTGCGGTGGCCTATGGCGTGCTGTATACCCGCATCGAGACCGAGAAGAAGACGGCGACCAGGATCAGCCGGGTGAAGGCTGCCGAAACAGACCTCAACCAGGTCAAGGCGGCCCGCGACCGGGTGCAGGAAATCTCCAAGCGGCGAAAATCCGTCCAGGATTCGCTGAAGGAACTGGAAAAGAAGCAGGAAAAATCGAAGAAGGCCAAGCAAACCAGCCTGAAGGGCCGGCTCACCCAAGCCAACCTGCCGCTTACGCCGGCGCATTTCTACATGCTGAGCGCGGTGTTCGGGCTGGTGGTGTTTGTCGGCACCTTCCTGGTCGGCCTGCCGCCGCTGGTTACCGGCGGATTGGGCTTCGTCGCCATGCTCGGCCTGCCGCGCTGGATCCTCGGCTTCCTGATCAAGCGCCGTCAGAAGCAGTTCATCAACGAGTTCCCCAATTCGCTCGACGTGATGACCCGCTCCATCCGCTCCGGCCTGCCGCTCAACGATGCAATCCGGATGATCGCGGCTGACGGCCAGGAACCGGTGAAGACCGAGTTTCGCCGGGTCGTCGATTCACAGCAGATGGGTCTCAGCGTGCCGGAAGCCTGCGCGCGCATGTACCAGACGATGCAACTGTCCGAGATCAGCTTCTTTGCCATTGTCATCGCCATCCAGGGACAAGCGGGCGGCAATCTTTCCGAAGCACTCGCGAACCTGTCGCGCGTGCTGCGCGACCGCAAGAAAATGCGGGCGAAGGTCAGTGCGCTGTCTATGGAAGCCAAGGCGTCCGCAGCGATTATCGGCGCCCTGCCGTTCATCGTCGCCTTCCTCGTCTACATGACGTCACCCGCCTATATCATGATCCTTTTCACCGACTCGCGCGGACACCTGATCCTCGGCGCATCCGCGGTGTGGATGAGCATCGGCCTGCTGGTAATGCGCAACATGATCAACTTCGATATCTAGGAGCGGCAAGGCATGACCGAAAACTGGGCCGCCCGCGTTACCGACCCTACCCTGATCATCGCAGTGCTGGTGGCGCTTGCGGTCTTTGCGACGTTCTACACACTGGTCATGCCGATGCTGGAGCGCGGCGACCTGAACAAGCGGATGCGGGCCGTGTCGACCGAGCGCGACCTGATCCGCGCCCGCGAACGCGCGCGGCTCAATTCGGACGCGCAGGGCAAGGCCACCCTTCGCGCCAACAACAACCAGTCTGTCCGCCAGCTTGTCGAACGGTTCAACCTGCGCAAGGCGCTGGTCGACGACACGACCATGGACAAGCTCAAGGCAGCCGGCCTTCGCTCGCAAAATGCGCTGAACATCTTCCTGCTTGCCCGGTTCCTGCTGCCGTTCGCGACACTTGTCGTGACGGCAATCTGGATCTTCGCGCTTGGCAATCTTGCCGACAAGCCTTTGCCGATCCGGCTGTTCGCCACCATTGTAGGCGGCTATATCGGTTTCTATCTGCCGAATATCTACGTTTCAAATCGGATCGGCAAACGTCAGCACTCGATCCGCCGCGCCTGGCCCGACGCTCTCGACCTGATGCTGATTTGCGTCGAATCCGGCATTTCGATCGAGGCCGCGATGCGGCGCGTAGCCGACGAAATCGGTGAACAATCGCCGGAACTGGCCGAGGAAATGGTCCTGACGACCGCGGAACTGTCCTTCCTGCCGGATCGCCGGCAAGCGCTGGAAAACCTGGGCACCCGCACGCAGCTCGATGGCGTGAAGAACGTGACGCAGGCGCTGATCCAGGCCGAACGCTACGGAACGCCGATCGCCCAGGCCTTGCGCGTGCTGGCCCAGGAAGGCCGCGACGAACGCATGAACGAAGCGGAGAAAAAGGCCGCAGCGCTGCCGCCGAAACTCACCGTGCCGATGATCCTGTTCTTCCTGCCGGTGCTGATCGCGGTCATTCTCGGACCGGCCGGCATTCAGGTGTCCGACCGGTTCTAAAGCAGATCCGGCGAAGACAGTATCGCCTTCAATGCGCTATCTCTTTGTTTTTACGAAATTTCGCTGACAAACCTGTATAGCGTGCTCGCCGCGTTTCATCGCACGCGCGGCGGGCCGGTCAGACTGCTCTCAGTGAACGGTATCCTGCTCGTCTTCGAGCAGCTTGAAAGCATCCTGCAGGGCAGCGACCAGAATATTGGTCAGCTCATCAGCCTTGTTTTCCAGCAACATCAGCTTGATCGCCATGTCCTGCTGCTCGAAATATTGATCCGGTCCCTCAATCATCGTTCATGTCCCCATATCACCGAATCATCTCGGCTGATGATGAACATCAACAAGGTGGCTTGCGCAGGGCTTTCAGTCACGACAATTTTAATAAATGAAGAAAGATCATCCGGTGGCCGCATTTGCCGCCGACACCGCTGCGCCAAAGCTGGAGAAAAATTCGCCCGCGAGCTTCTTAGCGGTCGAATCGATCAGGCGACTGCCAAGCTGGGCAATCTTGCCGCCCACCTCTGCCTTGACGACATAGGTCAGGATCGTTGCATCCGGACCATCGGATTCCAGCGAAACATCGGCAGCGCCCTTGGCGAAACCCGCGAGACCGCCCTTGCCCTCGCCAGCGATGGTATAGGAATGGGGTGGGTTGAGGTTCTGCAATTCGACCGAACCCTCGAATTTCGCCTTGATCGGGCCGATCTTGAGAACCACCCGCGCGCTCATCGCTGTATCGGATGTCTTTTCCAGGCTCTCGCAGCCGGGGATGGCTTGCGCTAGGATGGTCGGATCATTGAGCCCGCGCCAGACAGCCTCCACTGGCGCCTCGATGCGTTCGCTGCTCTGCATGTCCATGGCTGGTATCCTCCCCGGTCAATGAAACTCGAGCGGGCTCCCTCCCGCCCGCTCAAACTGCATGGGCGACAGCGCGGATGCAAGTCTTCTGATCGAGATCGGCCCGACCCGGCTCGAGGATTTCCGGCGAAAACGCAGTCGCTTTCAATGCAATATCTCTTTGTTTTCACGCAATTTTGGACGCAAAACCGGTACCCACTTTTGCTGGAATTGCTCTAGACGAGGACGGCCTGCTCGACACGATCCTGCGAACCGAAAAACTTCAGATAGCGTTCGACCTCGTCGGGGTCACCTGTTGCCTTGCGCGGATTGTCGGAGAGCTTGACGGCGGGGCGGCCATTGGCTTCCGCGACCTTGCAGACAATCGAAATCGGCTTCAACCCGGCAATCTCGTGCGGGGCGCAGCCGGCAAAGTCATTGGTGAGGTTGGTGCCCCAACCGAAGCTCATGCGCACGCGACCGGCGAAATGACGGTAGGTATCGATAATCGCATCGACATCCAGGCCATCGGAGAAGATCAGCAACTTCTTGCGCGGATCACGGCCCATCTTCTTCCACCAGTCGATGATCTTTTCGCCGCCTTCAATCGGCGGCGCACTGTCCGGGCGGAAGCCGGTCCAATCGGCCACCCATTCCGGCGCGTCGTGCAGGAAGGAGGCCGTACCGAAGGCGTCCGGCAGGACAATCAGAAGATTGCCGCCATAGAGCCGGTTCCAGTCTTTCAGGACCTGGTAGGGGGCGGCGGCCAGTTGTTGATCGGTGTTGGCCAGGGCTGCCACCACCATCGGCAATTCATGTGCATTGGTACCGACGGCTTCGAGATCGGAATCCATCGCCAGCAGCACGTTGCTGGTGCCGGTAAAGGCCGGGCCGATGCCTTCCTTCAGGGCATCGACACACCAGCGCTGCCAGAGGAAGCTGTGGCGGCGGCGGGTGCCGAAATCGGAAATACGCAGACCCGGAAGTTCGCCAAGGCGCTCGACCTTGGCCCACATCTTGGCCTTGGCACGCGCATAGAGCACGTCGAGGGTAAAATAGCCGAGCGAGCGCATGGCGGCGCGACTGCGCAATTCGTTGATGATGGCAAGCGCCGGGATTTCCCACAGCGTCGTCTCCATCCAGGAGCCGTGAAAGGTCAGTTCGTACTGGCCATCGCGTTTGTGCAACTCGTATTCCGGCAGTTGCAGATTGCCGAGCCATGCGAGGAATTCCGGCTCGAAGATCTGGGCGCGACCATAGAAGGTGTTGCCGGCCAGCCAGATCATTTCCTTCTTGGTCAGCCTGAGCGAGCGAACGTGATCCAGCTGATCGCGCAATTCTTGCTCGTCGATCTCGTCTGCGAGGCGGACAGAAGTAGTGCGGTTGATCAGCGTGAAGGTGGCATTGACCGTGGGATAGAGCTTCCAGATCATCTGGAGCATCAGCAACTTGTAGAAATCGGTGTCGATCAGGCTGCGGATAATCGGATCGAGCTTCCAGGCATGATTGAAAACCCTGGTTGCAATATCAGTCTTCGTCATGGAAGCCACTGCCCTATTTGCCGCGACGCTCCGGACACGGCTGAACGGCCGAAAATCGCTTCGGCCGTTTCCGTCTCAAGTTATCGGCAAACTATGTCGGAATGTCCAGACAACGACACGCCTCCCGCTGCCGATTACTGACTGGGCGTCTGATTGGCCTGCGGTAAGGTCTGCGCCGGGCTGTCGTCGGGCGACTGCGGCGCCGTTTCCGTTTGAGCCGGGTTGGGGATGGTCTCCGATTCAATCGAGTTGCCCCACCATTCGGCGGGAACCCAGACCAGCATGGCGAGGATCAGACCACCGAGCAATACGATCAGGACCGGAAGGCCGCGATTGCCCTGCCGCGCTTCCGTTGCGGTCAAGGGTTCCGGCTGAAGGCCGCGCGTTCGGCGATCTGTATCGCCTGGCAGATCGGTTCGGCTGCTCATGATCATTCTCCGTTGACGTTCCGAGGCGGTGCTTGCAGAGCACCGCATTGACCAGAGTAACGGCGGGAATGTCCTTAAGGTTCCGACATGGCGCTGATGACGGCTCAGTAGCCCGTCAGGCGGTCGACGACATTCTGCAGCGGCAGACCGTCTTCAAAACGGGCAATCTGGCTTTCGACATGGCGGAAAAGCGCACTGACTTCCGAGGATGCGGCGGCATGCGGGGTAACGATGACATTGCCCATATCCCAGAGCGGGTTATCGCCGGACAGGGGCTCCTGCTCGAAGACATCAAGGGAGGCTGCCTTCAACGTTCCATCCTTGAGGCAGGCGACAAGATCCGTCTCGACCTGGCTGCCACCTCGCCCTGCGTTCAGAAACACCGGACCGCCGAGGGCACCATTACGATTGAGTTTCGAAAACAGCGCGCGGCCATAGACGCCGCGGGTCTCGGCGGTCAGAGGTAGAAGGCCGACGAGGATATCGGTGCGTCCCAGAAAGTCATCCAGGCCGTCAGCGTCATAGGTTTCGATCCCGGCGATCTGCTTTGGCCGACGCGACCAGCCGATGACATTGAAGCCCATCACCTTCAACTTGGCGACGGAATCCTGACCGAGCACGCCCAGCCCCATGACGCCCACGGTGACGTCGCAGGCTTCCGGCTGGCCGGCGAGTTCATTCCAGTGATGGTCGCGCTGTTGGCGCGCATAGGTCAGTGTCTGGCGAAGATGGCTGAGGCATTGCAGCACGACCCATTCGCTCATGCGATCGGTGAGGCTGCGATCGACGAAGCGGACGATGGGCAGGTCCGGCAGTTCATAGGTGGTCAGGATGTGGTCGACGCCGGCGCCACCGGAGAAGATCGCCTTCAGGCCCTTTGCCTTTTCGAAAAGGGCAGGATCCGGCTTCCAGACGACGGCATAGGCGGCCGTGCCCAGATCACGCTCTGCATTGGCCGGATCGGCCATGTCGATGATCTCGCGATCGGCAAAGGCGTTGCGCAATGCCTTGACGACGCTTTCACGCTGGAACTTCAGATCGATGATGACAGGGCACTTGGAAGATACGGGGTTCTTGGAAGACATGCGATTCCCACTACTGGCGGATGCCGCCGATTTCGACGGCTTCGAGATTGAAGGCAGCGGCCATCAAGGCTGTGGTGTAATCGGCCTTGGGCGCGGCAAAGACTTCGGCGGCCGGTCCCTTTTCGACAACCTTTCCGGCGCGCATGACAATGATTTCATTGGCCAGCGCCTTCACCACCCGCAGATCGTGGCTAATGAAGAGATAGGCGAGATCATGTTTCTTCTGCAGGTCACGCAGCAGATCGACGACCTGGGCCTGCACCGTCATGTCGAGCGCCGAGGTTGGCTCGTCGAGCATGACAAACCGTGGCTTCAGCACCATGGCGCGGGCAATGGCGATACGCTGGCGCTGACCGCCGGAGAATTCGTGCGGGTAACGCCAGCGGGTTTGGGGATCGAGCCCGACCTCGTCCAGCGCCCAGCAGACACGGGCATCGCGCTCATCGGCCGAGAGCGCGCGTTCATGCACCTTCAGCCCCTCGGCAATGATCTCGCCAACCGACATGCGCGGGCTGAGCGAGCCGAACGGATCCTGGAAAACGACCTGGAGCCGATCCCTGAACGGCCGCATCTCGCGATAGGAGAAGCCGTCGATGTCATGGCCGATAAAGCTGATGCGCCCCTTGGAGGAAATCAGGCGCGCCAGCGCCAGACCGAGCGTGGTCTTGCCGGAGCCGGATTCGCCGACGACGCCGAGGGTCTGGCCGGCGCGCAGGGTAAGATCGATGCCGTCCACGGCTTTGACATGGTCGACCGTCTTGCGCAGGAAGCCCGACTTGATCGGGAACCAGACGCGGATGTCGTCCCCCTGCATGATCACCGGCTTTTCGGCATCAATCGCCGGCGGCTCGCCACGCGGCTCCGAGCCAAGCAATTTCTTCGTGTAGTCGTGCTGCGGACGCTCGAAGATTTCCTCGACCGGGCCGGTCTCGACGATCTTTCCCTTGGTCATGACGCAGACACGATCGGCGAATTTGCGCACGATGCCGAGGTCATGGGTGATGAACAGCATGGACATGCCGTGTTCCGTCTTCAGCCGGCCGAGAAGCTCGAGGATCTGCGCCTGCACAGTGACATCAAGCGCGGTGGTCGGCTCGTCGGCGATCAGCAGCTTCGGTCGGTTGGCCAGCGCCATGGCGATCATCACGCGCTGGCGCTGGCCGCCGGACAGTTCATGTGGAAAGGCATTCAGGCGTTTCTCCGGCTCACGGATGCCGACCTGGTTGAGCAATTCCAGAATGCGGGCGCGGGCCGCGCTACCCGTCATGGCCTGGTGCAATTCCAGTATTTCGCCGATCTGCCGCTCAATCGTGTGCAGCGGATTGAGCGAGGTCATCGGCTCCTGAAAGATCATGGTGATATCGTTGCCGCGCACCGCCCTGAGCTCGGCCACGGATGCAGTCATCAGATCGCGCCCCTCGAACAGGATCGATCCCGACGGATGGCTGGCGGACGGATAGGGCAGGAGCTTGAGGATCGATGCTGCGGACACCGACTTGCCGGAACCGGATTCGCCGACAAGCGCCACGACTTCGCCCTTGCCAATATCGAAGGAGATGTGATCGACGGCCAGGCTCTGTTGGCCACCCTGGTGGAAAGCGACGGAGAGATCGCGAACGGAGAGAAGGGGATCGGTCATGCGGACAGGCTTTCGATCAGGGATGTGAGTGTCGGTTCATCGGGGTGAACAACGGAGAGTGTGGCGATGCCAGGTAGCGAATCGTGCCGATGGTGCCGCACCTCATAGCTGTCACGTATCCCTCGATCGTCGGTTAGAAAATGCGAGCAGCCCTGCCCAATCGCACTCGACAGGTGAATGGCGTCGGGAAGTTTGAGATGTCCGTATTGCGCCCGAAGAACTGCAGCGTGGTATAGGACATCTCGGTCTACCGGCCGCAGATCCAGCCATTCACTGGGTTGTGTCAGTGAATCGTACTTGAGGATAAGAGACTCGTCCTGTTCCCGATAGGGCTTTACCAGCAGTTCGGAGAGGGTCAATTCACTCGTCGCAAAACGAGGCTGTGAATCAGAAGGTTGACCCGCCAAAAGTGCGACGAGCCGTTGCTGCGTCTCATGGGTCTTTTCGGCCAACATGATGAACACGTTCGTGTCCAGATAGACACGTTTAACAGCTGTCATTCGTCGTCCCATTCGTCACGAAGGGCGCGAATGCGCGATACAGCTTCGCCAATATTCGGGTCAGTCGTCCGTCCGCGGCGGAATTGCTCGAGATCGTCAAGTGTCTCTTGAATCGAACGTTTCTTGAGAGGTTCCTCAGGCTTTGCCGCGGCTTCCACCTCGATCACGACACGCACCGTCGCCTGATCGTCTAACCCTTCTCGCAGGTCGGCGGGCAGGTTCTCAACCGGGTAGTGATCGCGCACGATCTTGTTCATCGCAGTGGCCTCGTCGGACAACCTGCGTTCATCCTGCCACAGGATCGCTGAAAAGACGAACCGCCCGTCATCGGAACGTCTTCCGCGGATCGAAGGCGTCGCGCACAGCTTCGCCGACAAAGATCAGCAGCGACAGCATGATCGACATGGTGAAGAAGGCGGTGAGGCCGAGCCACGGCGCTTGGAGATTGCGCTTGCCCTGTGCGATCAGTTCGCCGAGCGATGGTGAGCCGGGCGGCATGCCGAAGCCGAGGAAGTCGAGCGAGGTCAGCGTGGTGATCGAGCCTGACAGGATGAAGGGCAGGAAGGTCAAGGTTGCCACCATGGCATTGGGCAGCAGGTGTCGGAACATGATGGTCCAGTTGCCGACGCCGAGTGCGCGCGCCGCATTCACATATTCGAAGTTTCGCGCCCGCAGGAATTCGGCCCGGACGATGCCGACGAAACCCACCCAGGAAAACAGCAGCATGATGCCGAGCAGGACGAAGAAGCCGGGCGGCAGGATGGCCGCGATGATCAGCAGGATGTAGAGCACCGGCATCGACGACCAGATCTCGATGAAGCGCTGCATCAACAGGTCGGTCCAGCCGCCGAAATAACCCTGCACGGCGCCGGCTGTGACCCCGATCAGCGCGGACGCGATGGTGAGTGCCAGACCGAACAGGATCGAAATGCGAAAACCGTAGATCATCCGGGCCGTGACGTCGCGCGCCTGGTCGTCGGTGCCGAGCCAGTTCATATTGCCGAGCACGCAGCCCGGATCTTCGGCCTTCAGCGGATAGGCCGCGCAACGGGTTTCCTTGTCCATCAGCCAGAAAGGCGGCGTGGGGGCCGAATGCGGGATCTCGGAATTGACCGTGCGGTAGGAATAGCGGATCGGCGGCCAGAGCATCCAGCCATTGGCATTGATCTCGTCGGCGATGAACGGCGAGCGATAGTCGGTGACGGCGAGGAAGCCGCCGAACTTTTCCTCCGGATAGTCGACGACCACCGGAAACAGGATCTCGCCCTTGTAGGAGGCGATGACCGGCCGGTCGTTGGCGATGAATTCGGCGAACAGACTGAGCAGGAACAGGATCATGAAGATCCAGAACGACCATAGACCGCGGCGATTGGCCTTGAAATTTTCCAGGCGGCGGCGATTGGTCGGCGACAGAAAGGGCTTGCGCGGCGGCACGGCAACGGAGATGGCGGGTTCGACGGCGGACATCAGACATCCCTCCGGTCGAAATCGATGCGCGGATCGATCCAGGTATAGATCAGGTCGGAGATCAGGCCGACGACAAGGCCCATCAGCGAGAAGATATAGAGTGTGGCAAAGACGATCGGATAGTCGCGATTGACCACGGCGAGGTAACCGAGACGGCCGAGGCCATCGAGCGAGAAGATGTTTTCGATCAGCAGCGAACCGGTGAAGAAGGCCGAGATGAAGGCGGCCGGAATGCCGGCAATGACGATCAGCATGGCGTTGCGGAAGACATGGCCGTAGAGCACCTGACGCTCGCCCAGTCCCTTGGCGCGGGCGGTGACGACATATTGCTTCTTGATCTCGTCGATAAAGGAATTCTTGGTCAGCAGCGTCGTCGTGGCAAAGGCCGACAGAAGCAGCGCGATCAAGGGCAGGGTCAAATGCCAAAAGTAGTCAAGGATCTTCTGCCACCAACTGAGTTCGGAGAAATTGTCCGAGGTCAGGCCGCGCAAGGGGAACCAGTCGAAAAACGATCCGCCGGCAAAGACGACGATTAGCAGGATGCCGAAGAGGAAGCTTGGGACCGCATAACCGATGACGATGACGCCCGAGGTCCAGACGTCGAAAGTCGAGCCATCCTGAACGGCCTTCTTGATGCCGAGCGGTATCGAAATCGCATAGGAGATCAGCAGGACCCAGACGCCGAGCGAGATCGAGACCGGCATCTTTTCGATGATCAGGTCGATCACCGAGGTGTTGCGGAAGAAGCTTTCGCCGAAATCGAAGCGAATGTAATTCCACATCATTTCGAGGAAACGCTCGAGCGGCGGCTTGTCGAAACCGAACTGCTTCTCGAGCTTGGCGATCAGCTCCGGGTCGAGACCCTGAGCGCCACGATAGCGCGCGCCGCCCTCGTCTCCACCCATCTGCTGGTTCAGCATGTCGCCGCCGCCGGAGAGCCTGGCATCGGCGCTGTCGCCCTGGCCGCTGAGCTGGGCAATCACCTGTTCCACCGGGCCTCCGGGGGCAAACTGGATGACGGCGAAGGAGATGCCCATAATGCCGATGATCGTCGGGATCATCAGCAGAAGCCGGCGGAAAATATAGGCTGTCATGGAACGCGCCTCATCGCGGACTTTCTGCCGCTGTCAAACCACAGTCCCTGTCTGTCAGCCAATCCGTCGGCCCTCCTGCAAAAGCGATTCGCCCTATTCATCCTTGATAGCCAGCTTCGGCGCACAAGTCCCGCTGATTAACATCATGGCGACTTCGACCACCAGATGGAGGGAAAGCCGATGCCATAAGTGGGCAATTCGGCGTGATCGAACTTGTCCCAATAGGCGATGCGCGAGGACCGCAGCGTATAAGTGGGCAAGGTGTAATTGCTGGCGAGCAAGACACGGTCGAGCGCCTTGACCGTCGGGATCAGGGTGTCGCGATCCTTGGCGAAAATGATCTGGTTGATCAGCTTGTCGATCCCGGGGTCGGAAATACCGGCATAATTGCGCGATCCCGGCTGATCGACGGACTTCGAGCCCCAGTAGTCGCGCTGCTCGTTGCCCGGATTGAGGCTCTGCGCCCAGCCGAGATAGATCACGTCATAGTCGAAGCTGCGGACGCGGTTCGCATATTGGGCCGAATCGACGGTTCGGACATTGGCCTGGATACCGATCTTGCGAAGATTGTCGGCGAAGGGAATGGCAACACGCTCGATGGTCGGACCATTCAACAGGATCTCGAACTGCAACGGGGCACCGGTCGCGGCCAGCACCATCTTGCCGTTGCGCAATTCGTAGCCGGCTTCCTTCAACAATGCGAGCGCCTGGCGCAGATTATCGCGCAGCTTTGCGCCGTCGCCGCCGACCGGGTTCTTGTATTCCTGCGTGAGGACTTCCGGCGCGACGTCGCTGCCCAGACCTTTGAGGATCTCCAGTTCCTTGCCTTCGGGCAGACCCTTGGAGGCCAGTTCGGAGCCGTAGAAATAGCTGTCGATGCGCTTGTATTGATCGAAGAAGATTGTCCTGTTCAATTCCTCGAAATCAAACGCGTAGTTCAGGGCCTTTCGCACGCGGGCATCCTTGAACATTTCACGGCGCATATTCGGAACGAAGCCGACGAGAACACCCGAGGTCTTGTATTCGTTGTCGAGGACCTGGCGCTTGACCCGGCCATCGGCGACAGCGGGGAAATCATAGGACCGTGCCCAGCGCATGGCCGAATTCTCGGCCCAGAAATCGACGCTTCCTGAACGGAAGGCTTCGAACTCGACGTCCAGGTCGGCGAAATAGGTGTAGGTCTGGCTCTTGAAGTTGTTATAGCCGATGTTGACGTTGAGATCCTTGCCCCAATAGTCATCGCGCAGTTCATACTGGATCTTGGCGCCGGGGGTGAACGCGGCGATCTTGTAAGGGCCCGATCCCAGGATCGGCTCCAGCGTGGTTCTGGAAATGTCGCGTGGCTTTCCATCCGGGCCGATGGCGGTCCACCAGTGCTTCGGGACGATATCCAGTTCGCCGACAATCACCGGCAGTTCGCGATTGTTCTTCTCGTCGAAGGTGAAGGTGACCTCACGATCGCCAGTCTTTTCCGCTTTCACGACGTGATTGTAGTAGGTCGAGTATAGCGGATTGAGTTCCTTGAACTTGTCGAAGCTGAAAATGACATCCTCGGGTGTCACCGGCACGCCGTCGGCCCATTTGGCTTCCGGCCGCAGGCGGAACCTGGCGTAAGCGTAGTCCTCCGGATAGGAGACGGCTTCGGCCAGCAGGCCGTAGACGGCATCGACTTCGTCCATGGATGGCTTCAACAGCGTTTCCGTGACCAGCGACAGCCGTGGTGCAAGGCCTGCGGCCAGTTCACCCTTGTCGAGAACCGGATTGAAGCTATCGAAGGTGCCGGACGCCGAGAGGTTGATGTTTCCAGCCTTCGGCGCATCGGGGTTCACATAGGCAAAGCGCTCGAAGTCCTTGGGGTACTTTGGCGCCTCGATGACGGCGAGTGCATGACGCCATTCCGGTTCCTGTGCCTGAACGCCCAGAGCCGGGCTGCAGAGCAATAGTCCGAGAAACGATGCCCCAATCCGCCTTGCCAATGCCATCCGCCAACCCCTTTTGTTTTCGCTTGCATGCAGAATAGGGCAAATGACGGCAAAATACAGACGGCTGACACAGAAGTGAGCGGGTGCACATTCGCAGATTCACCAAAATCGCCATTCAGGATAGACTCAGGTGAATCGTTCGGGGCCGCAATCCCGGATGCCGTGATGAATGAGGATGGATGACGATGAGATCGGTGAAACGCTCCGGCAGGATTGCCAAGGCCATGATGCTGGTGGCTTCTCTTGCCGCCGCCGCCGCGCCCGAGGCAATCGCCGCCGATGGGCCGCCGGCCAAGGAATTGTTTGGCGGCATGAAACTTCCCGCGCGGGCCGAACCGACTGCCTATGGCTTCTATTCCAAGGGTTGCCTTGCCGGTGGCGTGGCCATCCCGACCGACGGGCCGACGTGGCAGGCGATGCGGCTGTCGCGCAACCGGCGCTGGGGCCATCCGCAGATGATCGCGACGCTGGAGCAATTGTCGCAGGATGCGGCACGCTATGACAACTGGCCCGGGCTTCTTCTCGGCGACATTTCACAGCCGCGTGGTGGACCGATGCTGACTGGCCATGCCTCGCACCAGATCGGGCTCGACGCCGATATCTGGCTGACGCCGATGCCGTCGCGCACATTGACCACCAGCGAGCGGGAAAACATTTCAGCCACGACCATGCTGAAGCCGAAGGCGTTCTTGACCGTCGATCCGAAGGTCTGGACACCGGCGCATGCGGCCGTGATCATGCGGGCAGCCAGCTATCCGCAGGTCGAGCGCATCTTCGTCAATCCGGCGATCAAGAAGAAGCTGTGCGAAACCTGGACCGGCGACCGCAGCGATCTGGGTAAGGTTCGCCCCTATTACGGCCACGACTACCATTTCCATGTGCGGATCAAATGCCCGGCGGATTCCGTCGGCTGCAAGTCGCAGGATCCGATCGGTCGTGGCGACGGATGCGACAAATCGCTGGCCTGGTGGTTTACAGATGAGCCGTGGGCGCCGCCGAAGAAGGATCCGAACGCCAAGCCGGCGCCGAAACCAAAGCCGATGCAACTGTCGGCCTTGCCGAAGGCCTGCGCGATGATCCTCAATGCACCATCGCCGGATAGCGAACTTGAGGCAACCTATCGCGGCAACGGCCGGATGCCGTCGACAGCATCGGCGTTTTCGGCGCCAAGCACGCCTACAGCGGATGGAACGGCGATGTTTGCATTGCCCGCCTTCGTTCCCGTTCCGCTGCCGCGGCCGGCGGGTCAGTAAGAGAAACGCGGCTTGGGGCCGGTGGCTTTTCAAGCCGCCATTCCTCAGCTACAGGATCTAAGTCAAATCGATTTAAAAGAGCCGCAGATCCTCATCATGACCCGCGCAAAATGCATCGCCCTGATTGCCCATGACCAGAAGAAAGACGACATGGCGGAGTTCGCCCGGCGTCACCAGGCTCGCCTCAGCGGCTGGCGGATCGTTGCGACCGGCACGACCGGCGGCCGGGTGAAGGATGCCTGTCCGGATCTCGATGTCACGCCGCTGAAAAGCGGCCCGCTGGGCGGCGACCAGCAGATCGGCGCACTGATCGCGACCGGCGAAGTGGATGTGCTGGTGTTTTTCGTCGATCCGCTGACCTCAATGCCGCATGATGTCGATGTGAAGGCATTGATGCGGCTTGCCACGGTTTACGATATTCCCATGGCGCTCAACCTTGCGACTGCCGAAATCCTGATGACCACGCCGGTCGCCTGAAACAATCGCTTCACGCGGCTCGAAACGGATAGACCATGGCCCAGACACCCAGCGAAGACCAACTCAGCTTCCCGATCCTGATCGGTGATATCGGCGGCACCAATGCGCGCTTTTCCATCCTGGTCGACAACAGCGGAGAAACCGTGCCGTTTCCGAATGTGGTGAACAAGGATTTCGCCACGATCGACGATGCAATCCGGCAGAGCGTCCTGGCAAAGAGCACGCACAAGCCGCGCACGCTGATCATCGCCATGGCCGGGCCAATCGATGGCGACGAAGTGCCGTTGACCAACTATCCCTGGGTGGTGAAGCCGAAGACGCTGATGGCGGAATTGGGCTTCGAATCCGTGCTGCTGCTCAATGATTTCGAGGCACAGGCGCTGGCGGCGGCGACGCTTGCGCCGCAATACCGGCATCCGCTGGGACCGGTCATCGATGCGCCCGTTGCATCGCGCGCCGTTCTCGGCCCCGGCACCGGTCTCGGCGTTGCCGGTCTGGTGCATGCCCGCGACACCTGGTTCCCGGTGCCGGGTGAAGGCGGCCATGTGGATGTCGGACCGCGCACTCCGCGCGATCAGCAGATCTGGCCGTTTCTGGTGCCGGTGAAGGATCCGACCGCAACACTCGGGCGCATTTCGGCCGAGGAGCTTCTCTCCGGCCGCGGCCTGATGAACATATATCAGGCGCTCTGCCGAGCCGAAGGCGATCAAGCGCCGCGATATAGTGAGCCTGCCGATATCTCCGTTGCCGGGCTCAATGGTTCCGATCCGCTGGCGGCCGAAGCCCTCAGCCTGTTTGCTACCTATCTCGGCCGGGTTGCCGGCGATCTGGCGCTGATCTTCATGGCGCGCGGTGGGGTTTTCCTCGCCGGCGGCATCTCGCCGAAGATCCTGCCGGCGCTGGAAAAGCCGGAGTTTCGCGCGGCCTTCGAGGACAAGGCTCCGCATACGGCGCTGATGAAAAGCATTCCGACCTTCGTGGTCACCCATCCGCAGGCGGCACTTTCGGGTCTTGCGGCCTATGCCTGCAATCCCGGCGGCTTCGGGCTTGCCACAGAAGGACGGCACTGGCACCGCTGAGCCGGCGCATGTGCCCAAAATTGGGCAGCTATGGCCAAACGCGGCGCGACTGGCTATAGAGCGGCGGTGTCCAGAAGGGCGCATTGAGCGAAATCGCACGGGAAGTCTTTTCTTGGACGCCAGCGGCACCAATAAAACAGTAGCAGATTCAGGCAGCGTCACAGCCATGCTGAAACGCATCATGTCGGAGAACGGCCGCGATCATATCGGCGGCTATGTCTTTGCCGTGATCTGTCTGGTCACGGTTGCCCTGACCACGGCATTCACAGCCTGGATCATGGAATCTGTGATTAATGAAACCTTTGCCAATCGCCGCGCCGATCTGATCTGGCTGATCTGCGGCGCCATTCTTGGCTCGTTCGTGTTGCGCGGGTTTGCCAGCTACGGACAGGCCGTGACGCTGTCGAAGATCGGCAACAATATCGTGGCGCGTTACCAGCGCCGACTTTTTGCCCATCTGATGACGCTGTCGATCGGCTTTTTCTCCGACGCGCGGTCGTCGCATCTGGCAGCGCAGATCAGCCAGAACATCGACGGGATCCGCGATGTGCTGAACCTGACGATTACCTCGCTGGCGAGAGACCTGCTGACGTTGATCGCGCTGGTGGGCGTGATGATCTACCAGGATGCGCTGCTGACGCTGATGGTCTTCGTCATCGCACCGCCGCTGCTTCTGGCGCTGCGCTATATCTCGAAGCGGTTGCGCAGCGCGACGCGCGAATCCGTGCTCTACAACGCGCATGTGATGGGCGCGATGCAGGAGACGATCCAGGGGATCGCGATCGTCAAGGCCTTCACCATGGAGGCCGAACTCTCGCGCAAGATCCAGGGCACGATCGACGCGGCCGAACATCGCTCCAACCGGATTGCCCGCCTGAGCGAGCGCACCTCGCCGCTGACGGAGACCTTTGCCGGCGTCGCCATCTCCAGCGTGCTTGCCTATGCCGCCTATCAGTCGATCTATGGCGGCATGCTGCCGGGCGCCTTCTTCTCCTTCGTCACGGCTCTGCTGCTCGCCTATGAACCCGCCCGGCGCCTGGCGCGCCTGCAGGTGCATATGGAACGCGCCGTGGTCAATGCGCGGATGATCTACGACCTTCTCGACATGCAGCCGCACCAGCGCGACAAGGACGGGGCAAAGCCGCTGTCGGTCAGCGAGGCGAAAATCGAGTTCCGCGATGTGCACTTTGCCTATGGCAGCAACGAAAAGACGCTGAAGGGCCTGAGCTTTACAGCCGAGGGCGGCAAGACGACGGCGCTGGTTGGCCCTTCGGGCGCCGGCAAATCCACCGTGATCACGCTCATTCCGCGATTTTACGATCCGATGGCGGGCCAGATCCTGATCGATGGCCAGGACATTGCCAACGTGACCAAGGCATCGCTTCGCCAGCACATCGCCTATGTCTCGCAGCAGCCCTACCTGTTCGAAGGCACGATCCGCGACAATATCCGCTATGGTCGGCCGGAGGCCACGGATGCCGAGATCGAAGTGGCGGCCAGGCTCGCCTATGCGCACGACTTCATCCTGGCCCAGCCGATGGGCTATGATACGCCGGTCGGCGAGAACGGCGTGACGCTGTCGGGTGGCCAGCGCCAGCGGCTGTCCATTGCCCGCGCCCTGGTGCGCAATGCGCCGATCCTGCTGCTCGACGAGGCGACGTCGTCGCTCGACACCGAATCGGAAGCCGCGGTGCAGAAGGCCCTGGACGAGGCGATGAACGGCCGGACCGTTGTCGTGATCGCGCACCGGCTTTCGACCGTGATGAATGCCGACAAGATCATTGCGATGCAGGACGGGCTTGTGGTCGAAGAAGGCACGCATGAGAGCCTTGCGAAGCAGCCGGGCGGGCTCTACGCTCGCCTCAACAGCCTGCAATCGGCGCCAGCCGAACCAGAAACGCTCTAGGGACGGATGACCATGGATACCCCGATGAAGCTTGTCGTTGTCGGTGCTGCCGGCCGGATGGGCAAGGCCTTGATCCAGGTGATTGCCGATGCCGACAACGTGGTTCTGCATGCCGCTCTCGGGCGGCCAGGATCGGTGGTGATTGGAAGCGATGCGGGTGAAATCGCTGGTGCAGGCCATCTTGGTGTAACGATCACCGACGATCCGCTTGCGGCTTTCCTGCATGCCGATGGGGTGATCGATTTCAGCGCCCCGGAGACGACGACGGAACTTGCGGCACTCGCCGCCCAGGCGCGTATCGTGCACATCATCGGCACGACCGGTTGCGGCCCGGATCATGAAGCGAAAATCGATGCGGCCGCGCGGCATGCCCGCGTGGTCAAGTCCGGCAATATGAGCCTCGGGCTCAATCTTCTGTCGGTTCTGGTCCAGCAGGCAGCGAAAGCGCTGGAAGCCTCGGACTGGGACATCGAGGTGCTGGAAATGCACCACAAGCACAAGGTCGACGCGCCTTCGGGCACCGCCCTCCTGTTGGGCGAGGCTGCTGCGGCCGGTCGTGGCGTCGACCTGGCCGACGCTTCGGTCCGCGTTCGCGACGGGCATACGGGCGCGCGTGAAGAAGGCTCGATCGGCTTTGCCACGTTGCGCGGAGGTTCCGTCGTTGGCGAACATTCCGTCATTCTGGCCGGTGAAGGCGAGTTGGTGACCCTGTCGCACAGCGCGCTGGACCGGACGATCTTTGCTCGTGGTGCCGTCAAGGCCGCCACCTGGGCCCGGGACAAGAAGCCCGGACGTTATACCATGCTCGATGTTCTCGGGCTTTCTTCCACCCACTGATCGTCAAGAGAGGAATTGCCGATGACCGGTACACTCGTGCTCGTCCGCCATGGCCAGAGCGACTGGAATCTGAAGAACCTGTTTACCGGCTGGCGCGATCCGGACCTGACGGAGCTCGGCGTGCAGGAAGCCAATGCCGGCGGCAAGGCGCTCGCCGACTACGGCATCAAGTTTGACGTGGCCTTCACATCGGTGCTGAGCCGGGCGCAGAAGACCTGCGACATCATCCTTCAAAACGTCGGCCAGACCGGCCTGACGACGATCAAGGACGAAGCGCTGAACGAGCGCGACTACGGCGACCTGTCGGGTCTCAACAAGGATGATGCCCGGGCCAAGTGGGGCGAGGAACAGGTGCATATCTGGCGCCGTTCCTATGATATCCCGCCTCCGGGCGGCGAAAGCCTGCGTGACACCGGCGCGCGCGTCTGGCCCTACTACCTGACCGAGATCCTGCCGCGCGTGCTGCGTGGCGAAAAGGTTCTGGTGGCCGCGCACGGCAATTCGCTGCGTTCGCTGGTCATGGTGCTCGACAAGCTGACCAAGGAGCAGATCCTGAACGTCAATCTCGCGACAGGCGTGCCGATGGTCTACAAGCTCAATGCCGATTCGACCGTCGCGTCCAAGGAAGTGCTCGGCGACATGTCCGGCGCCCACTAAGCGCGTCTGGAACAAAGCTTTCGGAAGCCGCCGCAAGGCGGCTTCCTGCGTTTCAGCTGCGGATTGTGAACTGGACACGGTCGGCCGGGAAGCGGGTCACCGCATACTGGATCGGCACGCCGTCGACATCCGTATTCAGGGCGCGGGTGATGAGAATGATGGCGCCCGGCGTCAGTTCCAGCGTCGCGACATCGTCCGGCTCGGCATGCACGGCCGAGATTTCCGTCACTTCGCGCAGATAATCACGCACGCCACAGGTAGCGAGTGCCTGGGTGATCGAACCCGTCCGGCGGAATGCCTCGTCTATGCCTTCGAAACGGGCCGCCGGGAACCACATGGTCGAGCAGGAAACGGCACGGCCATCGGCCTTGCGCACGCCGTCAAGGCGCAGGACTTCCGTACCTGCCGGCAGCTTCAGATGGCGGGCGAGTTCCGCCGTTGCACCCTCCCGTGCGGCGCTCAAAAGCAATCCCTTGATGTCGCGGGCCTGATCGCCAATGCCTTCGGTGAAGCGGGTGCGGCGGCCGATGGGGAAATCGAACTTGTCGCGCCGTTCGATCATGGTGCCGCGACCCTGCACTGCACGGACCATGCCTTCCTGCGCCAAGGCCGACAGGGCTGCGCGGACGGTGTGGCGATTGACGCCGAATTCCTCCGCCAGAGCCGTTTCGGCCGGCACCATGCCGGAAGCGTCATAGGCGCCACTTGCGATATTGGCGCGGATGCGGTCTGAAATCTGCCGCCACAGGGCCACGCCCTTCTGTCTCTGGATCACTGCCTGCCCACCGCTTGCCCCACGCCTGTCATATGCTTGTCACGCCTTGCGTTTACTCATACATTAACTTGTATGGTTATCTATATTATTAGACATTATGAGGAATTGCAATGGACGCTGTGACACAAACGATGACCGAGCAACACTCCGGTCGAAAGCATATCGTCGATCTGCTCGCACGCGCGACCAAGGCCGAACTCCGGACGGCTTTCGAAGCACTGTCTCCGGTACCGACCTATGCACCACTGCGTGGCCCGGAAACCGGGCTGGTGATGGTGCGTGGAAGGATCGGCGGCGGCGGGGCGGCCTTCAATCTCGGCGAAGCGACCGTCAGCCGCGCCAGCATCCGGCTTTCCACCGGAGAGATCGGGCATGGATACCGCCTCGGCACCGACCGGGCAGCGGTGACGCTGGCCGCCGTCTTCGACGCCATCGCCCACGACGAGGCTCAGCGGCAGGTGCTGGAAACGGGCCTGCTGGCCAAGGTCGCCGCACGGATCGCCGATGAAGAAAAGCGAACCGAGCAGGAAACGGCCGCCACGAAGGTGGATTTCTTCACCATGGTACGGGGAGAGGACTGATGGACAACAAAAATGAAAGCCTGATCGGCGGCTTTCCGGATGCCGTTTTCAACGCGCAGAACGTCTTTCGGGTGCTGATGGACTGCATGGCGCGGCCAGGGACGCTGGGCGCCGTGCTTCCGCCGGTGGCGCCGCCGGCGCCGCTTGGCATTGCCGCGGGTGCGCTGCTGTTGACGCTTTGCGATCACGACACGCCCGTGTGGCTGACGCCCGGCCTCAGCAAATCGGCCCTGCCCGAGTGGATCGGCTTCCACACCGGTGCGCCTTTGACCCGGGAAAAGATCGAGGCGCGGTTCGCCTTTGCCGAGGTCAAGGCGATGCTGCCCTCCTTCGCGCATTTTGCCCTGGGCAGCCAGGAATATCCGGACCGCTCTACGACCATCATCGTTGAAGTAGAGGCGCTGGACGGCGGCAGGCTTCTGCAGCTGTCCGGCCCCGGCATCCGCGAGACGGTGCAGATCGCGCCAAAAGGTCTGCCGGAGATGTTTCTCCGGCAATGGACGGACAATCGCGCGCTGTTTCCGCGCGGCGGCGATGTCGTGCTGACCGCCGGGCGCCAACTGATTGCCTTGCCCCGCACCTGCAAGATCACCGCTCTGGAGGCCTGAGCCATGTATGTAGCTGTCAAAGGTGGCGAAACCGCCATTGCCAATGCGCATCGCCTGCTCGCCGACAAGCGTCGCGGCGACCGCACCCTGCCGAGCATTTCCATCGACCAGATCATCGAACAGCTTGGCCTGTCGGTCGACCGGGTGATGGCGGAAGCCTCGCTCTACGATCGTTCGCTGGCCGCCCTTGCCTTGAAACAGGCGCGCGGCGACATGATCGAGGCGATCTTCCTGCTGCGTGCCTATCGCACCACACTACCGCGCTTCGGCACATCGCTGCCGGTTGAAACGGGTGCGATGCGCGTCGAGCGGCGCGTGTCGGCGACCTACAAGGACCTGCCCGGCGGCCAGTTGCTCGGACCGACCTTCGACTATACCCACCGCCTTCTCGACCCGTCGCTGCTTGAGGACGAGAGCGTCGATGAGCCGATGACGCGGGAAGATGGCGGCGAATATGTCATGCGCGTCTCCGACATTCTCGATGGCGAAGGCCTGATCGAGCCGGATGGCGAGATGCCGCAGGACCATATTGCCGGCGACATCACCCGCGAGCCGATGGAATTTCCGATGCCGCGCGATCTTCGGCTGCAGGCCCTGGCACGCAGCGACGAGGGTTTTCTGCTGGCGCTCGGTTATTCGACGCAGCGCGGCTACGGCCGCACGCATCCCTTTGTCGGCGAAATCCGCATGGGACAGGTCGAGATCGAATTCGATGTGCCGGAACTCGGCTTCTGTGTATCGCTCGGCGAAATCCGCGTCACCGAATGCCAAATGGTCAACCAGTTCAAGGGCTCGGCCAAGGCACCGCCGCAGTTCACCCGCGGCTATGGCCTGGTGTTCGGCCAGAGCGAACGCAAGGCGATGTCGATGTCGCTGGTTGACCGGGCGCTGCGCACGCAGGAATTCGGCGAGGATGTCGTCGCCCCGGCCCAGGACGAGGAATTCGTCATTTCCCATTGCGACAATGTGCAGGCGACCGGCTTTGTCGAGCATCTGAAGCTGCCGCACTATGTCGACTTCCAGGCCGAGCTCGATCTCGTCCGCCGCATGCGGGCCAAGCATGAAGCCGCACGCCAGGAACAGAACGATATCAAGGAGGCTGCGGAATGAGCGATCTCGCCACCTATAACTTTGCCTATCTCGACGAACAGACCAAGCGGATGATCCGCCGCGCCATCCTGAAGGCGATTGCCATTCCGGGCTATCAAGTCCCGTTTGCTTCGCGCGAAATGCCGATGCCCTATGGCTGGGGCACCGGCGGCGTGCAGGTCACGGCCTCGATCATCGGGCCGGAGGATGTGCTGAAGGTCATCGACCAGGGCGCCGACGACACGACCAATGCGGTCTCGATCCGCGCCTTCTTCCAGAAGGTCGCCGAGGTCGCCGTCACCACCCATACCGGTGAGGCATCGATCATCCAGACGCGCCACCGCATTCCCGAAGAGACGCTGCGGGAAGGCCAGGTGCTGGTCTATCAGGTGCCGATCCCCGAACCCTTGCGCTTCCTCGAGCCGCGCGAGACCGAGACACGCAAGATGCATGCGCTGGAAGAATACGGGCTGATGCATGTGAAGCTCTACGAGGACATCGCCAAGCACGGCCGCATCGCCACCACCTATGCCTATCCGGTGAAGGTGCATGGCCGCTACGTGATGGATCCTTCGCCGACGCCGAAGTTCGATAATCCGAAGATGCACATGTCGGAAGCACTGCAGCTGTTCGGCGCCGGTCGCGAGAAGCGGATCTATGCGGTTCCGCCATTCACCGAGGTGGTCAGCCTGGATTTCGAGGATCACCCCTTCGAGATCCAGACTTTCGACAAGCCCTGTGCGCTCTGCGGCGCCGAGCATGTCTATCTCGACGAAGTGGTGCTCGACGACAAGGGCGGGCGGATGTTCGTTTGCTCGGACACCGATCACTGCGAAACCCGCCAGGCCGAAGGCCATTTCGGCGCGATGCTGGCGACCAGCAAGGAGGCTGCGGAATGAGCGACCAACCGCTTCTCAAGGTTCGCAACCTGTCGAAATTCTACGGCAACCGGATCGGTTGCAACACGGTGTCCTTCGATCTGTGGCCCGGCGAAGTGCTGGCAATCGTCGGTGAAAGCGGCTCGGGCAAGACGACCCTGCTCAACTGCCTGTCGACCCGGCTGATGCCGACCACCGGCAGCGTCGACTATCACATGCGTGACGGCCAGTACCGAGAACTCTATCACATGAGCGAAGCGGAACGCCGTTTCCTGATGCGAACGGACTGGGGCTTCGTGCACCAGAACCCGGCCGACGGCCTGCGCATGACGGTCTCGGCCGGCGCCAATGTCGGCGAGCGACTCATGGCGATCGGCGATCGCCACTATGGCAATATCCGCCAGACCGCGACCGAATGGCTGGAGCGGGTGGAAATTTCCACCGACCGCATCGACGACCAGCCGCGCGCGTTTTCCGGCGGCATGCGGCAGCGCCTGCAGATCGCCCGCAATCTGGTGACCGGCCCGCGTCTGGTTTTCATGGACGAGCCGACAGGCGGCCTCGACGTGTCGGTGCAGGCACGCCTGCTCGATCTCGTTCGCGGTCTGGTCAACGACCTCGGCCTCTCGGCCATCGTCGTCACCCATGACCTTGCCGTTGCGCGCCTGCTGTCACACCGGATGATGGTGATGAAAGACGGTCACGTCATCGAGCAGGGACTGACCGACCGCGTGCTCGACGATCCCCGCGAACCCTATACCCAGCTGCTCGTATCCTCGATCCTGCAGGTCTGACGGAGAAAAACCATGGCAACGCCTCTCGTCGTCTCCGAAGTCTCGAAGAGCTTCACCATGCATCTGCGCGGCGGCCTCAAGCTGCCGGTGGTCGCCAATGTCTCGTTTTCCGTTGCGGCCGGCGAATGCGTCGTCCTTGGCGGCCCTTCGGGCATCGGCAAAAGCTCGATCCTGAAGATGCTCTACGGCAACTACGCCGTGGATGCCGGCCAGATCCTGATTTGCCACCAGGACAGAATGGTCGATATCGCCAGTGCCGACCCGCGCCAGGTGCTGGAGGTCCGGCGTGGTACGCTCGGTTACGTCAGCCAGTTCCTGCGCACGGTGCCACGCGTATCGACGCTCGATGTCGTGGCAGAGCCGCTGGTCGCCCGTGGGGCATCGGCCGAGGCCGCGCGCGCGCGCGCCGCCGAACTGCTGGCAAAGCTCAACCTGCCGCGCGATCTCTGGCAACTGCCGCCATCGACATTTTCCGGTGGCGAGCAGCAGCGCGTCAACATCGCGCGCGGCTTCATCACCGACCATGCGGTCCTTTTGCTCGACGAGCCGACGGCCTCGCTGGATGCGGCAAACCGCGCCGTGGTGGTCGAGATGATCCGCACCAAGAAGGCAGAAGGCGTCGCCCTGCTCGGCATCTTCCACGACGAGGAAGTGCGTGAACTCGTCGCCGACCGCATTCTCGACGTTTCGCAATTTTCGCCCCGGAAAGTGGCCGCATGAGCAAGCAACTCGGTCTACAGCCCTTTATTCACGAGACCGCGCGCGTGAGCAATTCGACGCTCGGTCGCTATATCGAAGTGTCGGAGCGCTGCCGGCTCGATGAAGTCGAAATGGGCGATTATTCCTACATCATGCATGATGGCGCGGTGTGGTGTGCAACCATCGGCAAGTTCGCCAATATCGCGGCCTCGGTGCGTATCAACGCCACAAACCATCCGACATGGCGGGCAACGCTGCATCATTTCACCTACCGGGCGGCCGACTATTTCGAAGGTGCGGAAAACGACCACGACTTCTTCGAATGGCGGCGCGAGAACCGCGTCAGCATCGGCCATGACGTGTGGATTGGTCATGGGGCAACGGTTCTGCCCGGCGTGACGGTCGGCAATGGCGCCGTGATCGGCGCTGGTGCCGTCGTGTCCAAGAATGTCGCACCCTACACGATTGTCGGAGGCGTGCCGGCCAAGCTCATTCGCGAGCGGTTTCCCAAGGCCGTGGCGGACGGCATGGAGCGGCTGGCCTGGTGGGACTGGGAGCATGACCGGCTTTTTGCGGCACTGGAGGATTTCCGCCACCTCGAAGCCGAAGCATTCGTTGCAAAATACTGCTGATTTCTATGTTAAATCATAGAGTTAGTTCATTTTACAAAACCGACATGAATCTGACATTGGGACTTCACGCAAAGCCACTAGATCGGAGCACGTTCCGTAGACATGACGGCGAAGGACCCAAGATGCGTTTCAAGTTGGAAAACCTCAACCGCCAGTTCGGCAGCAACAAGGCTGTTGATTCTGTCACGCTCGATATTCCGGCCGGCCAGATGGTCGGCGTGATCGGGCGCTCGGGAGCGGGCAAGTCGACGCTGCTGCGGATGATCAACCGGCTCGTCGATCCGACCTCCGGCAGCATCCGTTTCGGCGATACGGAAATTTCGACACTGCGTGGAGCCGCCCTGCGCAACTGGCAACGCGATTGCGCGATGATCTTCCAGCAGTTCAATCTCGTACCACGCCTCGATGTCTTGACCAATGTTCTGCTCGGCCGTCTCAACCACCGTTCGACGGCGCTCAGCCTGCTCAATATCTTTTCCCGCGAAGAGCGGCTGATGGCAATCGCCGCCCTTGAGCGCCTCGGCATCGAGCAGACCGCGCTTCAGGCCGCCGGCACGCTTTCAGGTGGCCAGCAGCAGCGCGTGGCGATCGCCCGCGCCCTGATGCAATCACCGAAAATGGTCCTGGCCGACGAGCCGATCGCCTCGCTTGATCCGCTGAACGCGAAGATCGTCATGGACGCCCTGAAAAACATCAACGAGCAGGACGGCATCACTGTTGTCACCAACCTGCATACGCTGGATACGGCGCGCAACTATTGCGAACGGATCATCGGCATGGCACGCGGCCGCGTCGTCTTCGACGGCACGCCGAGCGAATTGACCGCCGAAGCTGTGCAGGAGATCTACGGCGCGGACCAGCATGGCGCCGGCATCGACGAAACGATGACCTCGACCAGCATCAACATTTCCGCCCATCAGAACAATGCGGCGATCCAAACCCCATCCGCCGGCCTTCGCCCCTTGGTATCAGCCGAGGCCTGAGCGCCCGCAAAGATCGCAAGCCCGCGTCAAGGGCGACCGGTTCCAGAACCACCTCACGCATCCTATCAAACAGGAGATGAACTCATGTTGAAGAAGACTTTGCTTGCCACGGCAGCCCTCGTCGCTCTCGCCGGCTCCGTCCATGCCGAAGACCTCAAGGAATTCCGCATCGGCATTCTCGGCGGCGAAAACGAAGCCGACCGCCTGCGCAATTACCAGTGCATGACCGACAAGCTGCCTGCCGTTCTGGGCGTGGAAAAGGTCTCGCTGTTCCCGGCCGCCGATTATGACGGCGTTATCCAGGGCCTGCTCGGCGGCACGCTCGACTATGCCGAACTCGGCGCCTCCGGTTATGCCAAGATCTACCTCGCCAAGGCTGACGCCGTCGAGCCGATCCTGACCACCGTCCAGACCGACGGCTCGATGGGCTACTACTCGATCATGGTTGCCCGCAAGGACAGCGGCATGACCAAGGTCGAAGACATCAAGGGCAAGAAGCTCGGCTTTGCTGATCCGGATTCGACTTCGGGCTACCTGATCCCGACCGTGACGCTTCCGGAAGCCATCGGTGGCCCGGTCAAGGAATTCGTTGCTGAAACCGGCTTCGGCGGCGGCCACGAGAACCTGGTTCTCGAAGTGCTCAAGGGCACGTTCGATGCCGGCACGACCTTCGGCTCCGGCGTTGGCGACTTCAAGGACGGTTACACCTCGGGCAACCTGCGCAAGATGGTCGACAAAGGCATCCTGAACATGGACGACCTGGTCGAACTGTGGAAGTCGCCGCTGATCCCGAACGGTCCGGTCGTCGTTCGCACCTCGATGAACGAAGACATGAAGACGAAGTTCAAGCAGTTCATGATCGACCTGCCGAAGTCCGACCCGGCCTGCTTCTCGGCCGTGCAGGGTGGCGATTTTACCGGCTTCGCCGAAGTCAATGTCGACTTCTACAAGCCGATCATCGACGCCCGCAAGGCAACCATCGGCGGCTGATACGCCACACCGACATCAACGCCGCCGGTCGATCTGTCGACCGGCGGTTTGTTTGTCATGAAGACGATGGCCGCGCGGCTTTCGAGGGGATTGTTTCATGCGTCTGACCGCAACTCATCCGCAGCTCAGCGAACGTGGCGCTCTGGTCGAGCGGCACTGGCAGGAGCTTGCCTCACGCCGGCGGATGTACACGCTTTTCGGCGTGGTCCTTCTGCTTCTAGCCGTCAGTGGTTCGCTGTGGTTTGCCAACGAGACCAATTCCGGCAAGTTCTTCGAACGCCTGCCCTATCTCTTCGACTTCGTCGAGGAACTGGTGCCGCGCGACGCTACCGAAATCTGGCGCGCGATGTTCGACCTTGCCTCGCCCTATGACGACGGCAGCCTGAAATACAACTATCCGGAAGGCCGTCTCTACATCACCGAGACGCTCTACATTCCAGAATATATCTACAAGATGGTCGAGACCATCAATATCGCGCTGTTCTCCACGGTGATCGGTGCGATCTTCGGCTTCGGCCTGGCGTATCTCGCGGCCAAGAACATGATGCCGCTCGCCTGGGTCCGCTGGCCGGTGCGCCGCACGATGGAGATCCTGCGCGCCTTTCCCGAAGTGGTGATCGCGGGCTTCTTCCTTGCCATTCTCTCTCTCGGTCCGATCCCGGCGATTGCCGCGGTATCGCTTCACACGATCGGTGCACTCGGAAAACTGTTCTTCGAGGTCATCGAAAATGCCGACATGCGGGCCGACGAAGGTCTGCGCGCCGTCGGGGCCAACTGGTTCGAGCGGGTGTGGTTCGGAATCACGCCGCAAGTCATGCCGAATTTCGTCAGCTATTTCCTGCTGCGCTTCGAGATCAATGTGCGCGCATCGACAATCATCGGCGCCGTTGGCGGCGGCGGGATCGGCGAATTGCTGCGCCTGTCGATCAGCCAGGGCCACGAGGCCAAGACGCTCGCCATCGTGCTGCTGCTGCTGCTCACCATCATCGGCGTTGACCAGTTGTCCGCCACCCTGAGGCGCAAGCTGGTCGGCGAGCAGGCCTTCCAGTCGGTTCAGTGAGGATAGATCCCATGTCGATGACCAATGCCGCCGAACTGAACCGCCTTGCCGAGCGTTATCCGCATGTGCTGCAGCGCTCGCTATGGCAGCGTTTCAACGTACCGATCTCGGTCGGATTGATTGTCCTATACCTGAGCTTCAGCTGGTGGTTCTTCGCCTTCGGAAAGACGATCTCCGAAGCCAACTGGGGGATTGCCGGCAACTATCTCGCCGACTGGGTGTCGTTCGAGATCAGGCCGGATTTCGAGATTGCCGCCGATGGGGCGATCAACATCGTCTATTCCCGTTTCGACCCGATCGGCCCCAATCCCAACCCCGATTGGATCAACGCCGAACGGCAGAGCGTAACGCGCACCATCGCGGCAGAACCGGCAACACAGGCGGCAGTACCTGCGGCCAAGGCGCCCTCGGCTTTCAGCTTCATGCCAAAGCCGGCGGATGCGCCCACAGCAGCCGTTGCGGCGCAGGCCGCGCCGACGACGGTCACCGAAGACGTGATCACGCATGCCGCCGTCACGCTTGGTTCTGCGGCTCGTGTCGACATCACCCCGACCCGGATAACCCTGGTGCGCAGCGGCGAGAGCATCGACCTGGCCCTTGACCACCGCGGCGATACCGTCACCCTGAACGGTGCCAAGCCCGACTGGATCGACCAGCGCAGCGCCGGCGGCCGCGTGGTTGCCTATTTCGGCTTTGCCGGCTGGGTCGAAGTGAGCGCGGACCGCGTGCGAATCCGCAAGCGCTTCCTCGGCTGGGAAAACTTCGTCTTCGATACCAATTCGCCGTTCTTCGACATGCCGATCAGCAAGCTGGCCGACACGATCATGTCGGGCGATCGCATCGATCCGAAGATGAGCAACCTGGCGCTGGCCTGGAACAATTTCCTCTACAATGCCTCCTGGCAGCATCTGGATGTGTGGACCAAACTGCTGCAGACGATCGTCATGGCTTTTGTCGGCACATTGTTTGCCATGCTGGTCGCCTTTCCGCTGTCGTTCATCGCGGCGCGCAACATCACGCGCAACCGGCCGGTCAATCAGGTGACCAAGCGGCTGTTCGACTTTCTTCGCTCGGTCGACATGCTGATCTGGGCGCTGTTTTTCACCCGCGCCTTCGGTCCGGGACCGCTGGCCGGCATCTCGGCGATCTTCTTCACCGACACCGGCACGCTTGGCAAACTCTATTCGGAAGCGCTGGAGAACATCGACGACAAGCAGCGTGAGGGAGTGAAATCGGTGGGCGCGCCGGCGATCGCCGTGCAGCGCTACGGGGTGGTGCCGCAGGTGCTGCCGGTGTTTGCTTCGCAGGCGCTGTATTTCTGGGAAAGCAACACACGTTCGGCGACCATCATCGGGGCCGTTGGCGCCGGCGGCATCGGTCTGAAGCTGTGGGAAGCGATGCGAACCAATTCCGACTGGGAAAACGTTGCCTATATGGTGCTGTTGATCCTGATCGTGGTCTTCGTGTTTGACGCAATCTCGAATAGCCTGCGATCGCGGCTGATGGGTACCAAGCACTGATTGCGCCGCAATCGCTGCAACGTTTCGAAATTTCAGGACAGGTCCTTGCGATACGCCATCTACTTCACGCCGCCCGCCGATGATCCGCTGACCGTGGCTGCGGCCACCTGGCTGAAGCGGGATGCCTTTAGCGGGCGCAATGCAGACCTCGGGGATCTCGAGGGCATCGATGAGGACGAACAGCATCTCATCACCGAGGAACCAAGGCGCTATGGTTTTCATGCCACGTTGAAGGCACCGTTCGAACTGGCCACGGGGCAAAGTGAGGCCGACCTTCTCGCGGCGCTTCAAGCCTTCTGCGGTCGGGAGTTCAGCTTTGCCCTGCCAAGCGCGGTTGTCGGGCAGTTGGGTCCTTTCTTTGCCATCATTCCCGGCGCCACACATCCGCCCCTGCAGGATTTTGCCGCCCGGGTGGTCGAAGAGTTCGAACCGTTCCGGGCGCCGCTGTCAGATGCCGATATCGCGAGGCGCAATCCAGACAGGCTTGGTGCCACGCAACGGGAGAACCTCCTGCGCTGGGGTTACCCGCATGTCTTCGATGCCTTCCGCTTCCACATGACACTGACCGGGCCGATTGTACCTGAACGTAGCGCAACGATCGCTGGCGTTCTCGATCGGCGTTTTTCCGCTTTCAACCAAAAACCGCTGGCCATCTCGGGGCTGGGTCTCTTCGTCGAGACCCAGCGCGGTGCGCCGTTTACCGTTCATTCCTGGCACCCGTTGATCGGGGCCTGACACAGTAGCAGGGACTTCCCATGTCGATCGAATTTGCCCTCACCAATGCCCGTATCGTGCTGGAGGACGAGGTTGTTTCCGGCTCGGTTCTCGTGCGGGACGGAAAGATTGCCGATATCTCGCAAGGTCCGTCACAGGCCGGCGAAGATTTTGGTGGCGACTATCTGGTCGCCGGCCTGGTCGAGTTGCATACCGACCATCTCGAAGCGCATTATTCGCCGCGGCCGGGCGTGCGCTGGAACAAGATGTCGGCGATCCAGGCGCATGACGCGCAAGTCGCGACCTCTGGCATCACCACGGTGTTCGACTGCCTGCGCATGGGCTCGGACGAAGACGGCGGCTTTGCCAAGGGCGAGATGCGCGAAATGGCGGACGCCATCCAGGCGGCCGAGCGCGAAGACCGGTTGCGCGCGGAGCACCTGATCCACCTGCGCTGCGAAGTGGCATCCGACAACGTGCTCGACCATTTTTCCGATTTCGCCACCGATCCGCATGTCCGCCTCGTCTCGCTGATGGACCATTCCCCAGGCCAACGCCAGTTCCAGACGATGGAGCAGTATACGCTGTACTACAAAACCAAGCGCGGCCTTTCCGAGGAAGCTTTCGCCCGTTTCGTCGAGGGGCGCTTGCGTATGTCGGAACGCTATTCCTCGGTGCATCGCGACACGCTTGCGGCGATCTGTGCCGAGCGCGGGATTACGGTTGCCAGTCATGACGACGCGACGCTGGCGCATGTCGAGGAAGCGCAGGTTCACGGGGTGAAGCTGGCGGAATTCCCGACCAGCTTCGAGGCGGCCAAGGCCTCCCACACGGCGGGGATGAGCGTTCTTATGGGCGCGCCGAACGTCGTGCGCGGCAAGTCGCATTCGGGCAACATTGCCGCACGTGATCTGGCGGCGCAGGGCGTGCTCGATGTTCTGTCTTCAGACTACGTGCCGCTCAGCCTGTTGCATGCGCCGTTCGTGCTGGCCGACGAGATGGATGGCCTGTCTCTGCCGAAGGCGCTGGCCATGGTGACGTCGACACCGGCAAGGACTGTCGGCCTTGACGATCGCGGTCGCATCGCGACAGGATTACGCGCAGATTTCGTTCGCGTCCGCCGCGCGGACGGCGTTCCGGTCGTGCGCTCGGTCTGGCGCGCAGGACAAAGGGTTGCCTGATGGCAGAGCGTGCAAGACAGACCGGATCGACACAACCTTCAGGCACCTTGGTCCCTTCAGGCACCCTGGTCGCCGTGGTCGGGCCGAGCGGTGCCGGCAAGGACAGCCTGATCCAGTTTGCGATGGCGCATTTTTCCGGACGGCCTGAGGTTCATCTGGTTCAACGGGTGATCACCCGGGCTGCAGATGCCGGCGGCGAAGATCATGTTGCCGTCTCGGCGGCCGGTTTCGAGGCGCAGCAGGCAGCCGGCGACTTCGCCGTGCACTGGGATGCGCATGGATTGCGCTATGGCATTCCGGCGAGTGTTCAAGACCAGCTGGCCCAGGGGCATCTGGTTCTTGCCAATGGTTCCCGTTCGGTGCTCGACCTTTTCCATCGGGCATTTCCGACGCTGCTCGTGGTCAACGTGACCGCAAGACCGGAGGTGCTGGCCAAACGGCTTGAGGCACGAGGTCGCGAAAGTGTGGCAGATATCGAGGCAAGGCTGAAGCGTGGCGGATCGCTGTCCATTCCGGCCCAATACAATTGCCTGACCATCGACAATAGCGGCCCCCTGGAAGAGGGTGGGCGCAAGCTGGTCGCGGCGCTGGAGGAACTGCTGGCGGACAGAGCCGCGCAGCAGTCCTGATCCAATCCAGTCTGTTATTTGCGCATGAAACCTTGCAGCAGTTCGGCCAAGGCCTCCGGCTGCTCGACGCTTGGAATATGCGCGCAATCCTCGATGACTTCGAACCGGGCACCCGGAATGAGGCTGGCGGCAGCCTCGACCAATTCCGGCGGCGTCGAGCCATCCTGATCACCGACGATAAGCATTGTCGGGACTGTTATGGTCGGCAATACATCGGAAAAATCGGTATCGCGCAAAGCTTCGCAGGTCAAAAGATAGCCGGCTGTTGATTGCCGCACCATCATCAGTCTGTAACCTGCCAGTTCATCGGCACGGTCTTCATGGAAAGCCGGCGTGAACCAGCGCTGCATGGCATTGTCGGCCGCACTTTCGAGGCCCTTGGCACGAATTCCCTTGATGCGCTCGGCCCAGATATCCGTTGTGCCGATCCTGGGGGCGGTGTCGCAGAGGACGAGCTTGCGGAAGAGATCGGGCCGCGCCTTCCAGAGGCCCTGGCAGATCAGGCCACCGACCGAGAGACCGCAGAAGGTTGCCTTCTTGATCTCGAGCTCATCGCAGAGCGCGGCAAGATCCGCGACGAGGTCATCCATGCCGAAAGGCTGGTCGGCACCGCCGGACAGGCCATGGCCGCGGCTGTCATAGAGCAGGACCGAAACGTCTTCACCGAGTTCGTCGAACAGCGGCAGCCAGATGCGGAAATCGGTGCCAAGCCCGTTGGAAAAGACGATCAGGTTCTTGGCCTTGGCTTCGCCGATCAGCTCATAGTGGACGACGTTGCCGTTGATTGTTTTAAAGGCCAAAGCCCTGTTCTCCTGTGTGATCGGAACGCGCGCTCAGTGCGCTTCGTCCCAGTTGTGTGCGGCGCGGGCATCGACCTTCAGCGGCACCCGCATGGAGACGGCCGGCATGGCGGCATTTTCCATCGTATCGACGATGAGCGGCATGGCAGCCTTGATCGCATCGTCCTCGACTTCGAAGATCAGTTCGTCATGCACCTGCAAGAGCATGCGTGCGCGTTCGCCAAGACCGGCCTTGGCCAGTACCGGCTCGATCTTGATCATGGCGCGGCGGATGACGTCGGCGGCCGAGCCCTGGATCGGGGCGTTGATCGCGGCGCGTTCGTTGAAGGCGCGCATCGACGGGTTGGACGAGCGGATTTCGGGATAATAGGCCCGGCGACCGAAGATCGTTTCGACATAACCATTTTCGCGGGCGAAGGCCTTGGTGCTCTCCATATAGTCCTTGATGCCCGGGAAGCGCTCGAAATATTTCTTGATGTAGTCGCCCGCCTCGGAGCGTTCGATCGACAGCTGGTTGGCGAGGCCGAAGGCGGAAATGCCGTAGATGATGCCGAAGTTGATCGCCTTGGCGCGGCGGCGGACCTCCGACGGCATGCCCTCGACCGGCACACCGAACATTTCCGACGCGGTCATCGCATGAATGTCGATGCCATCGGCAAAGGCCTGGCGCAACTGCGGAATATCAGCGACATGGGCAAGCACGCGCAGTTCGATCTGGCTATAGTCGGCCGACAGCAGCTTGTGGCCCGGCGTCGAGATGAAGGCGGTGCGGATCTTGCGGCCTTCTGCCGTGCGCACCGGAATGTTCTGCAGGTTCGGTTCCGACGAGGACAGGCGCCCGGTCGTGGTTGAGGCCAGCGAGTAGCTGGTGTGCACACGTTTGGTCTGCGGATGCACATAACCCGGAAGCGCATCGGTATAGGTGGATTTCAGCTTGGTCAGCTGGCGCCAGTCGACGATCTTGCGCGGCAATGGCGCGCCTTCGGCCGCGAGATCTTCGAGCACCTGCGCTGACGTCGACCATTGGCCGGTCTTGGTCTTGGAACCACCGGGCAGGCCCATGCGGCCGAACAGGATGTCGCCGAGCTGCTTGGGCGAGCCGATGTTGAAACGTTCGCCGGCGAGTTCATAGACCTCGTCTTCGGTGGCGGCCGCCTTCTGGGCGAGTTCACCGGAGAGACGCGACAGGATCTGGCGATCGACCGTGATGCCGCGCTCTTCCATGTCCGCCAGCACCGGCACGAGCGGCCGTTCGAGGCGTTCATATATACGGGTCAGGCCTTCGGCGGCAAGGCGTGGTTTCAGTACCAGCCAGAGGCGCAGCGTCACGTCGGCATCTTCGGCGGCATAGGCGGTCGCCTTGTCGATATCGACCTGATCGAAGGTGACCAGCGACTTGCCGGAGCCGGCGACCTCCTTGAAGGCGATCGGCGTGTGGCCGAGCCATTTTTCCGACAGGGTGTCCATGCCGTGATTGCCTCTTCCGGCATCCAGCACATAGGACATCAGCATCGTGTCATCGAAACCTTCGATGACGACGCCGTGGCGTTTCATCACCAGGTAGTCGTATTTCAGGTTCTGCGCGACCTTGAGCACGGCTGGATCTTCCAGCATGTCCTTCAGTGCCGCCAGCGCGTCGGCCATCGGGATCTGGCCTTCGGTGAGCTTGACGCCATCGCTGAACAGGTCATCGCGGCCAGTCTTGTGCGCCAGCGGCACATAGCAAGCGCGGATACTGGCAGAGCCCGGCGTGGTGCGATTGTCCTGGATTGCCAGCGACAGGCCGACCAGATCCGCCTGCATCGGATCGATCGACGTGGTTTCCGTATCAAAGGCGACAAGGCCGGTTTCGCGGGCATCGGCAATCCATTGGCGCAGCGATGGCAGATCGCGGATTGTCACATAGCCGGAACGATCAATCGGCAGCGATGCAAATGCATCGGCGCGGGCCTTGGCAAGGGTTGCCGGCCTTGAACCATCCGGATCGGCGGCACCGGCAGATGCAGCCGGCGCTTCGGCGGATGCGGAGGCAGGCTCCAAAGCCGCCGCGGGCTGGACATCAAGATCCGGGCCATGGGCTCGGCCATCGCGCTCGACCGGAACGTCGGCGGCATCGATGACAGCGGCATCGGCGCCCGTTGCCTCGGCAACACGACGGGTAAGGGTGGTGAATTCCATCGCCTTGAGAAAGGCGATCAGCCTGGGGCCATCCTGCGGCTCCAGAGTCAGGTCTTCGAGCGCCATGTCGAGGGGCACATCGGTGCGCAGTTCAACCAACTGGCGCGAGATACGGGCGAGATCGGCATTGGCGATGATGTTTTCGCGGCGCTTCTGCTGCTTGATCTCGCCCGCACGGGCGAGCAGCGTTTCCAGATCGCCGAATTCCTCAAGCAATTGGGCGGCCGTCTTCGGACCGATACCGGGGATGCCCGGAACATTATCGGTGGAATCGCCGGTCATCGCCTGCAGGTCGATCATCTTTTCCGGTGGCACGCCCCATTTCTCGACAACGTCCGGGATACCGATCTGCTTGTCCTTCATCGCGTCGTACATATGCACGTTCGGCGTGACGAGCTGCATCAGGTCCTTGTCGGAAGAGATGATCGTGACATCAGCGCCGATGGCTTCCGCAGCCCGGGCATAGGTCGCGATGATATCGTCGGCTTCGAAGCCTTCGGTCTCGATGCAGGGCAGGTTGAAGGCGCGCGTGGCATGACGGATAAGACCGAATTGCGGGATCAGGTCCTCCGGCGGTGCCGAACGGTTGGCCTTGTACTGATCGTAAAGCGCATTGCGGAAGGTCTTTGAGGAATAGTCGAAGATGACCGCGAAATGGGTGGGCGTCACGCCGACATCGGTATTGCGCGCATCGCGCAGCAGTTTCCACAACATGTTGCAGAAGCCGGAGACCGCATTGACGGGCAGGCCGTCGGATTTGCGGTTCAGCGGCGGAATGGCGTGGAACGCCCGGAAGATGAATCCGGAGCCGTCAACGAGAAAGAGATGATCGCCTTTTTTCATGTCGGCATGGATAGCGCGAGGCGGCGAAAAGGTCCATTGCGGTTTGACTGCCCAACCGCAAATTCACCGTGTGATTGAAATGCGCCGGGGCAGCTGGAGGGGAGCATCCGACGGCAAACCGGCAATCACGAAAAGCTTACCGATTTGTAATAAGCGCTTCCCTTGAAAAACCACATTCCACCGCACATTTGATACTCATCGACGCCTGATCACGTCGTAGTCTGATTGAGGCTCGTCCCCCGCCGCTTCAGACTTGGACAAAGGCCTTATCCCCCTCTCCGGGCCTTTGTCCCTATATTCTGAAGCCGTCGTGGCAGTCCCCCCCGCCCGCCACGACGGCTTTATTTATTCGGAATGCCTCATCCAAAAAATGGTCAGCCCCGGGAATGGATCGCATGCGATATTCCCGTGAAGGCAAACAGCGACATGTTCAGTCCCATGGCCCATGAACGCTCAGAATCGGCCACTTCCCTTGCGACCCAGCTGGCGCGCGGCTTTACCCGTGCCCTGCAAAGCCGGGCGGCGCGGCTTGGCTTTTCACCAGGCCAGTTTCCGATCCTGCTGGAACTGTGGGAGGAAGAAGGCCTGACGCAGCGACAATTGCTCGACCGGGTCGATGTCGAGCAGGCGACCATTGCCAACACGCTGGCACGGATGGAGCGCGACGGGCTGATCGAGCGGCGCATCCACCCCAAGGACAAGCGCGCACAACAGGTTTTCCTGACCGAAAAGGCAAGGTCGATGCGGGGTGAAGCCATGGCGGCAGCGGAGGACGCGGAGCAGGCTGTCTTTGCCGGATTCCGACGCTTCGAGAAGGAATTGCTGAAAGAATACATTCGCTGGGCAATCGCCAACACGCGCAAGCTGTGAATCAGAGAAATCTCGCGCTTGAAGAAAAAATCACGCCCCGACAACCTCGAAACCGCCAACGCTTTGCTCTATCGTCCCGCCGATTTCAATCGCGCAGGATATTGCCATGACCGATCTTTCCCCTCTCCTTGCCAAGGCCGACGAGACCTTGCCGCAGAGCCTCGAGCGCCTTTTCGAGCTCGTGCGCATTCCGTCGATCTCGACCGATCCGGCCTTCAAGGCAGATTGCCAGCGGGCCGCCGAATGGCTGGTCAAGGAACTGAACGACCTTGGCTTTACGGCCTCAGTGCGCGAGACGCCCGGCCATCCAATGGTTGTTGCCCATCATACTGCGGCCAGCGAAGACGCGCCGCATGCCCTGTTCTATGGCCACTATGACGTACAGCCAGTCGATCCGCTGAACCTTTGGGAAGACGATCCGTTTGCACCGGCGATCAAGGAAAAGGACGGCCGCAAGGTGATCACCGGTCGCGGCACGTCCGACGACAAGGGGCAGCTATTGACCTTCCTCGAAGCCTGCCGCGCCTACAAGGCCGTGAACGGCAGCCTGCCGGTGCGCATCACGATCCTGTTCGAAGGCGAGGAAGAATCCGGTTCGCCGTCGCTGAAACCTTTCCTCAGCGCCAATGAAGCCGAACTGAAGGCCGATTTCGCCCTGGTCTGCGACACCAGCATGTGGGACCGCGAGACACCGGCGATTGCGGCCGCCCTGCGGGGTCTTGTCGGCGAGGAAATCACCATCACTGCCGCCGACCGCGACCTGCATTCCGGCCTGTTCGGTGGCGCGGCCGCCAACCCGGTGCATATCCTGACGCGGATCCTGGCCGACCTGCATGACGAGACCGGCAATGTGACGCTGCCCGGCTTCTACGAGGGCGTCGAGGAAACACCGTCGAACATCAAGGCATCGTGGGACAGCCTCGGCCGCACGGCTGAAAGTTTCCTCGGCGAGGTCGGCCTTTCAATCCCATCCGGCGAAAAGGGTCGCTCGGTGCTGGAATTGACCTGGGCGCGGCCGACTGCCGAGGTCAACGGCATCATCGGCGGCTATACCGGCGAAGGTTTCAAGACGGTGATCGCGGCCAAGGCCTCCGCCAAGGTGTCATTCCGCCTCGTCGGCGACCAGGACCCGACGAAAATTCGCGACAGTTTCCGCACCTATGTGAAGTCCCGCATTCCCGCCGATTGCTCTGTCGATTTCCATGAACATGGCGGCTCACCGGCCATCCAGCTGTCCTACGATTCCCCGGTTCTGACCAAGGCGAAGAACGCGCTGTCGGATGAGTGGCCAAAGGCTGCGGTTGTCATCGGCATGGGCGGCTCGATCCCGATCGTCGGCGACTTCCAGAAGATGCTGGGCATGGATTCGCTGCTGGTCGGTTTTGGTCAGGTGGATGACCGCATCCATTCTCCGAACGAGAAATATGACCTGAATTCGTTCCACAAGGGGATCCGGTCCTGGATCCGCATTCTCGACGCGCTTGCGAAAAACTGAACCCAGAAAAGCAAAAAGGCCGGTGAAAACCGGCCTTTCCTTTACGTTTCTACATCCCTGCCAGTACATCCGTGGTCAAAAACGGAAACGTGCCATGCGATCTGCAGTGTCCGCGCGCTCTGCGCACTCACACCCTGACGCCCAGAATGGGGCCTGATGCTTAACACCGGGTTAACTCCGACGAGAACGCTTGAAGGGTTCTGCATGCCAGACTCTTCGCTTGGCTCAAGTATAGATGGGATCTCGGCTGCATTTTTCAAGGCGATGCACTTCATGTCGGTCGCGCCTTGCGCAACTTGCCGGCGTCAGCGTAACCTTGGCGCATGAGCCTTGAGACCGTCCGCAGCTTTTTCCTCACCCATGCGCCTGGGATTTCCGTGATCGTCACGGAAGCCAGTTCGGCAACCGTACCACTGGCCGCCGAAGCCCATGGCGTCGAGCCCGACCAGATCGCCAAGACGATCTGCCTCAGGATCGGCGAGGACGTGGTGCTCGTGGTGACCGCCGGCACGAAGCGGCTCGACAATCGCAAGTTCAAGGATCTATTCGGGGTCAAGCCGCGCATGCTCGATGCCGATGGCGTCATTGAGGCAACCAGCCATCCGGTCGGCGGCGTCTGCCCTTTCGGCCTGCCGTCGCCGCTGAAGGTCTATTGCGATCTGTCGCTGCAAGGCTTCGATGAAGTGGTTCCGGCCGCCGGCGCGACGAATGCAGCGGTTCGGATCTCACCGCAGCGGATGGCCGAACTGACCGGTGCCGAATGGGCTGATCTCTGCCAGTAGATCAAACGCCAGACATCGGGAAAACGGCCTGTTTACGGCCTCTTAACCACCCCTTAAATCGCCGCATTTAGTGTTCAGATCGGAAGCAGGCTAACCATCGTCGAATGAAGCCTGCCCTCGACATCAACCTGACGCTGGCGCGGCACCCATGCCGCGGCGTCCGAGACCTATCCGGAGCAGACCGTCCTCGATGGTGACCAGAGGCAAATCCCGCGACCGTGTCGAACCGACTTTCGAGGAAGATCGAGAGGAGGAGGATTTTCGCCTTGATGCCAACGATCGGCTCGGCGGGCGAAGCAGTCAGGCGAAGACGGGAACCAAGGGGGCCAAATCCCAGACGAAGGCGAAGGCGAAACCGTCGGCGCGTGGCCGCAAGGCGAAGCCTGCGCCCAGAAGCGGCTTTGGCATTGGCAAGCTGATCTACTGGTGCTTCGTTCTGTCGATCTGGGGCGGGATCGCCGTCGGCGGGCTCATCTTCTACTACGGGATGCAGATGCCCAGTGCGAGCAGCTGGTCTATTCCCGAACGCCCGCCGAACATGAAGATCGTTTCGGTCGAGGGAACCGTCATCGCCAATCGCGGCGCAACCGGCGGCGAGGCACTGCCGCTGGAGGAAATGTCGCCTTATATCCCGCAAGCGGTCATGGCGATCGAGGACAGGCGCTTCTATTCGCATTTCGGCGTGGATCCGCTCGGCCTGGCGCGCGCCGTGGTCAACAACCTGACCGGAAGCGGCAGTCTGCAGGGTGGCTCGACACTGACCCAGCAGCTGGCCAAGAACCTGTTCCTGTCGCCGGAGCGCACGATCGAGCGCAAGGTCCAGGAAGTGCTCCTGTCCTTCTGGCTGGAGCAGAAATTCACCAAGGACCAGATCCTGGCGATGTATCTGAACCGGGTCTATTTCGGTTCGAACGCCTACGGCGTCGAGGCGGCGGCAAGGCGCTATTTCAACAAGTCGGCACGCGACGTGAACCTTGGCGAGGCAGCCCTTCTGGCCGGACTGCTCAAGGCGCCGTCACGGCTCTCGCCTGCCCGCGATCCTGAAGCCGCGGAGGCCCGCGCCCAGGTGGTCCTCGGGGCGATGCGCGAAGAAGGCTATATTACCGACGACGAAATCAAGACCGCGATGTCGCAATCGCCGACGCGGGCGAAGCGGTACTGGAGCGGTGCCGGGCAATATGTCGCCGACATGGTCAAGGATGAAGTCACGGGCCTGATCGGCACGGTGACCGAGGATCTGGTGGTCGAGACGACCATCGACATGACGTTGGAGAAAAAGGCGGAAGCGGCGCTCACAGAGACACTGGCGGCCGATGGCGCCAAGCTCAATGCGTCCCAAGCGGCGCTGGTGTCGATCGATGGCACCGGCGCGATCCGGGCGCTGGTCGGCGGGCGCGACTATGCCGAAAGCCAGTTCAACCGCGCGGTCAAGGCCAAGCGGCAGCCGGGCTCGGCATTCAAGCCCTTCGTCTACGCGGCCGCCATGGAAATCGGCCTGCGGCCGGATTCGATCCGCAACGACGCACCGATCCGGATCGGCGCCTGGACGCCGGAAAACTACGACCAGAAATTTCGCGGCCCGGTCACGCTGACCCAGGCGATGGAGGATTCGCTGAATACGATTGCGGCGCAGATGGTGATGGAGGTCGGCCCCGACCAGGTGATCAAGCTCGCGCATCGGATGGGCATCGATTCGGATCTGCAAAACAATGCCTCGATCGCGCTCGGCACCTCGGAAGTTTCGCTGCTCGAACTGACAGCTGCCTATGCACCGTTCATGAACGGCGGCTACAAGGCGACGCCGCATGTGATCCGGCGGATCCTGAAGACCGACGGCACGGTGATCTACGAGAACAATTATCTCGAGCCGCCGCGTGTCCTCAGTGACGGCGTCGTGTCGTCGATGAACAAGATGATGATGGGCGTGATCAACAACGGCACCGGCCGCAAGGCCCGCCTGAAGGGCTGGGAGGCGGCCGGCAAGAGCGGCACGACGCAGTCATTCCGCGATGCGCTGTTTGTCGGCTATACCAGCAACCTGACCACCGGCGTCTGGTTCGGCAATGACGATGGCCAGTCGATGAAAAAAGTCACCGGCGGCGGTCTTCCGGCCGTGGCCTGGCATGACTTCATGACCGCCGCCCATCAGGGGCTTTCTCCGGCACCCTTGCCCGGCGGCGATTACTATGAACCGGCACCGCAGCAGGAGGACATGACGATCGGCACAATCATTTCCGACGTGTTCACGGGTGGTGGCGAGGAGCGCTATCCCGCGCAACCCGAGGCGCCGCCGCAGGCTCAAGGCGGAGAACCCGGGATGACCGGCGCCACCGGCCCGACCCCGCCGGGCGATGTCGGACCGGCCCAGTCCGCAGGTGGCGAACGGCGTCGCACCACCCTGCTCGACCTCATTCTGGGGCAATGATCTTCACCGAAAAAGCATAGTTCCCGGGCGGCATGCCAGACGCAAGCCTGCCTCTCTAGGAAATCTGCTTGGCAAAGCGGGAGCGGCATCCCATTTCTGGTGGAGAAAACCGCCGCCAATCTGTTCTATTTACTGGATTACAGCGGAATTCCAGCCTTGCAGTCCGAAAAACTGCTTCTTATATACGCGACATAACCGCAGCGTGGCTGCGAATATCACAGACCGTCCACGTCGAGGGGCTGTCAGGGAATGCCTGATCGGGGTTCCGACAGCCTGCTTCAAGGAGAGAATGAAATGGCTAAAGTAATCGGTATCGACCTTGGAACGACCAACTCCTGCGTCTCCGTCATGGACGGCAAGGACGCGAAGGTCATCGAGAATTCTGAAGGCGCACGCACCACGCCGTCGATGGTGGCATTTTCCGATGATGGCGAACGCCTTGTCGGCCAGCCGGCCAAGCGTCAGGCTGTGACCAACCCGACCAACACGCTCTTCGCCGTCAAGCGCCTGATCGGCCGCCGCTACGAAGACCCGACGGTCGAGAAGGACAAGAGCCTCGTGCCGTTCCATATCGTCAAGGGTGACAATGGCGACGCCTGGGTCGAAGCGCAGGGCAAGGCCTATTCGCCTTCGCAGATCTCGGCCATGATCCTGCAGAAGATGAAGGAAACGGCAGAAGCCTATCTCGGCGAGAAGGTCGAAAAGGCCGTCATTACCGTTCCCGCTTACTTCAACGACGCCCAGCGCCAGGCCACCAAGGATGCCGGCCGCATCGCTGGTCTCGAAGTGCTGCGCATCATCAACGAGCCGACCGCAGCTGCCCTTGCCTATGGCATGGACAAGCGCGAAGGTAAGACGATTGCCGTCTATGACTTGGGTGGCGGTACCTTCGACATCTCGGTTCTGGAAATCGGCGACGGCGTCTTCGAAGTGAAGTCGACCAATGGCGACACCTTCCTCGGTGGTGAAGACTTCGACATGCGTCTGGTCGAATATCTTGCTGCGGAATTCAAGAAGGACCAGGGCATCGACCTGAAGGGCGACAAGCTGGCCCTGCAGCGCCTGAAGGAAGCTGCTGAAAAGGCCAAAATCGAGCTGTCCTCGTCGCAGCAGACCGAAATCAACCTGCCGTTCATCACGGCGGATGCGACCGGTCCGAAGCACCTGACGATGAAGCTGACCCGCGCCAAGTTCGAAAACCTGGTCGACGACCTGATCCAGCGCACCGTTGCGCCTTGCAAGGCAGCGCTGAAGGATGCTGGCGTCACGGCTGCCGAAATCGAGGAAGTTGTTCTCGTCGGCGGCATGAGCCGCATGCCGAAGGTGCAGGAAATCGTCAAGCAGTTGTTCGGCAAGGAGCCGCACAAGGGCGTCAACCCGGATGAAGTGGTTGCCATGGGCGCCGCGATCCAGGCCGGCGTTCTGCAGGGTGACGTCAAGGACGTTCTGCTGCTGGACGTGACCCCGCTGTCGCTCGGCATCGAAACGCTCGGTGGTGTCTTCACCCGTCTGATCGATCGCAACACAACGATCCCTACCAAGAAGAGCCAGACCTTCTCGACCGCCGAAGACAGCCAGTCGGCCGTGACCATCCGAGTATCGCAGGGCGAACGCGAAATGGCCCAGGACAACAAACTGCTTGGCCAGTTCGACCTCGTCGGCCTGCCGCCGGCACCCCGTGGCGTTCCGCAGATCGAAGTGACCTTCGACATCGATGCCAACGGCATCGTGCAGGTTTCGGCCAAGGACAAGGGCACCGGCAAGGAACAGCAGATCCGCATCCAGGCTTCTGGTGGTCTGTCTGATGCCGACATCGAAAAGATGGTCAAGGATGCCGAGGCCAATGCCGATGCGGACAAGCAGCGTCGTGCCGTCGTCGAAGCCAAGAACAGCGCCGAAAGCCTGATCCACTCGACCGAAAAGTCGGTCAGCGAGTTTGGCGACAAGGTTTCCGAGACCGATCGCAAGGCGATCGAAGATGCGATTGCTGCCCTGAAGGGCTCACTCGAAGTCTCCGAACCTTCGGCAGACGACATCCAGGCAAAGACGCAGACCCTCATGGAAGTGTCCATGAAGCTTGGCCAGGCCATCTATGAAGCCCAGCAGGCTGAAGGTGGCGCGGACAATGCGCAGAATGGCCCGGATAGCGATATCGTTGATGCCGATTATGAAGAAGTGAAGGACGAAGACACGAAGAAGTCTGCCTAATGCGGGCCTCGACGCGGCGTTTGTCTCCAAGGTGGCTGGCCCTCGGGCCAGCCGCATTTTCTTTGGTCGTCGCGACGGGTGCCGTCCAGGCACAGGACAAGGCTCAGCTCAGCGCCGTTCACCGCCAGGTGAGTACCGCTGAGTCGACCATTGCCAAGGCCATTACTGCAGGCGACAGCAACAGCCTGTTTCGTATCGGCACCGAACTCGGACGGATCATCGAAGCTGCCCTGGAGAAACGCGAAAGCGGGGGTGAGGTTTCGGCATGCGACATGGCGGCTCATTCCCTGGCCTTCGCCGCAGTCTCGGCATCCGACGGGCTGGCCAGCAAGGGCGAACCGCGCAAGGCCCTGCTGGACGACGCCGTTTCCGCTTCATCAGATTTCCGGAAAGACATGCTGACTTGCGACAAGCAGGCAGGCAAGAAAACTGGCAGCCACACCAGCGTGGAGAAAGCTTTGAGAGCTCTGTAATATCATGGCAAAAGCAGATTTCTACGAAACCCTCGGGGTTGGCCGAACGGCAGACGAGAAGGAGCTGAAAAGCGCCTTCCGCAAGCTTGCGATGGTCTACCATCCCGACAAGAATCCCGAAGACAAGGACGCCGAACGCAAGTTCAAGGAGATCAACGAGGCCTATGAGACCTTGAAGGATCCGCAGAAGCGCGCGGCCTATGATCGGTTCGGCCATGCTGCATTCGAAAACGGCGGCGGTGGCGGCGGAGGCGGAGGCTTTGCCGGCGGCGGTGGTTTCTCGGATATTTTCGAGGACATCTTCGGCGAGATGATGGGTGGCGCCCGCGGTGGACGCGCCCGGTCCACCAATGGACGCGAGCGCGGTGCGGACCTGCGCTACAACATGGAAATCTCGCTGGAAGAAGCCTTTACCGGCAAGACCGCGCAGATCCGGGTTCCAACCTCGATCACCTGCGAAGTCTGCACCGGCAGCGGCGCCAAGCCCGGCACCAAGCCGACCACCTGCGCGACCTGTCAGGGTTCCGGCCGCATTCGTGCCGCGCAGGGCTTCTTCTCGATCGAGCGGACCTGCCCCACCTGTCATGGATGGGGCCAGACCATCTCGGACCCGTGCGGCAAGTGCAATGGCCAGGGCCGCGTGACGGAAGAGCGTTCGCTGTCGGTCAACATTCCGTCGGGCATCGAGGACGGCACGCGCATTCGTCTGCAAGGCGAAGGCGAGGCCGGTCTCAGAGGCGGTCCGTCAGGCGACCTCTACATATTCCTGTCGGTCAGGCCGCATGAATTCTTCCAGCGCGACGGGGCCGATCTCTATTGCTCGGTGCCGATTTCGATGACGACGGCAGCGCTTGGCGGCACTTTTGACGTCGCGACGCTGGACGGGACGAAATCGCGGGTGACCGTGCCGGAAGGCACGCAGCCGGGCAAGCAGTTCCGTCTCAAGGGCAAGGGCATGCCGGTGCTGCGGTCAACGCAGACGGGTGATCTCTATATCCAGATCCAGATCGAGACACCGCAGAAGCTCTCCAAGCGCCAACGCGAGTTGCTGCAGGAATTCGAGCAGTTGTCGTCGAAGGAAAACAATCCGGAATCGACGGGCTTCTTTTCCCGGATGAAGGATTTCTTCGACACGCTCAGCGACTGATCCTGTGCTGGTTATTGCATGCGAGACAAAACGGGTCGGATTTTTCCGGCCCGTTTTTTGTGCGCCGCTTGCGCGGATCGCATCCGCAATTGTCCACCGCCTCGGCACACCTGACAAGAATGGATCAGTAATGCGGTGGCCTGGTGATGGCCGGAGCGTCGAGCGACTGCTCCTCGATATTTGAAAAGCGTTCCGACAACCGCTCAAGCTTGGTTCGGGTCTGCTCGACCACTTTCCACTGCTCGGCAAGCTGATCGGACAAATCATCGATCACCCGCGCCTGGTGGGCCAGCATCTCCTCCAGCCGCATGATGCGTTCGTCCTGGTCGCTCATGGCTCTCTCCGCCGACTGTTTGAACTGCGGCTTCATGCCGAAAGAATGCCGGAGCGTCAAACCGGAGGCGCTATCTTTGCTTCTTTTTCTTGTAGGGCATCAACATCACGGCTGACGCTGTCACCGCGGCCGCGAAGGTGAGCGCGAGCGGTACAGTCATCATCAAGGCCGGCAGGACCGGATGACTGGCGCGCGCAAGTGAGGTGCCCACACCTCCGAAATCGAGCCAGAGGATCGCGCCTGATGTCACAAGACCAAGCATTGCACCGAAGGCGGCATTGAGCGCCAGGAAGCGCAGCATGTCCCAATGATCGCGGCGGGCCTCTTCGGGCGTCAGTTCGTCGGGATCCGGCCTCATCGCGGAGTGTTCCTCGCCTTTCAAGATGGTCCACATTACTGCAACGCCAGCCTCTTGCCATGTCGCATGACGTCGCAGAGGCGGGATGGCCACGAGAAACCATCGCTGCTCCCTTGCCATGGCGTCTGGTTCGGCCTAGCTCAAGGCAAGAGCGAATCCGAACGATGATCCAGAAGACCCATATCCAACGACTGAAGCTGACCGACTTCCGCAACTATGCGCAGGCTTCCTTGAGCCTCGGCGGCCGTCATGTCGTGCTGATCGGCGAAAACGGCGCTGGCAAGACCAATCTGATGGAAGCCGTTTCCTTCCTCTCGCCCGGTCGCGGCCTGAGACGTGCGGTCCTTTCCGATATCGCCCGGGTCGGCGCGCCTGCGGGTTTCTCAATCTTTGCCGAGATCGAAGGCATGGCAGGCGAGGTTCAGATCGGAACCGGCACCGAGGGCGGCAGCGATGACGAAGCGCTCGTTCGCCGACTGAGGATCAACGGCACGCCGGTCAAGTCGGTGGACGAACTGACCGATCACCTGCGCGTCCTCTGGCTGACACCGGCGATGGATGGACTTTTCACCGGACCTTCAGCCGATCGCCGGCGTTTCCTCGACCGGCTGGTGCTTTCGCTGGATCCGGCCCATGGGCGTCGCGCGGGCGATTTCGAACGCGCCATGCGCAGCCGCAACAGGCTTTTGTCCGACGGACGCTTCGACCCCGCTTGGCTGTCGGGCATCGAACAGCAGATGGCGGCGCTCGGCGTTGCCATGGCGGCGGCGCGACGGGAAATGCTGGGACTACTGGCCGGATTGATCGAGGGGGATCGGCAGACATCGCGCTTTCCCTCGGCCCATCTTGCGCTCAGCGGCTTCATGGACGACGAAGCGGACAGGCCGGCTTACGAACTGGAAGATCGCTACATCCAGATGCTGGCGTCTTCGCGTCACCGGGATGCGGCAGCCGGACGGACACTGGACGGCCCGCATCGTGTCGATCTGCAGATCCGCCATATCGAGAAGGACATGAATGCCGAACGCTGTTCGACGGGGGAGCAGAAGGCTTTGCTGATCGGGCTGGTGCTTGCGCATGCCCGGCTTGTCGGAACGATGACCGGATTTGCTCCGGTTCTGCTGCTCGACGAGATTGCCGCCCACCTGGACGAGGGCCGGCGGGCCGCGCTGTTCGACCGGATCGACGCACTGGGCGGGCAGGCCTTCATGACCGGCACGGACAGGTCGATGTTTTCCGCACTCGGCGAGCGTGCCGAGGTCATCACCGTCCAAGATGGTACCCTTGATGGCTGAGCGCTCTTCCCCGCCCGCCTCCCCCATGGCATGATCGCCTGATGGATCCGTTGCTCCCCGAAGAACTTTCCCGCTATCACCGCCATATCCTGCTGCCGGAAATCGGCGGCCATGGACAGCAATTACTGAAATCCGCCCGCGTGCTGGTGATTGGTGCCGGCGGGCTGGGCGCGCCCGTGCTGCAGTATCTCGCAGCCGCAGGTATCGGCACGATGGGGATTGTCGATGACGACGGGGTCTCCCTCTCCAACCTGCAACGACAGGTGATCCACGACACCGGTACTATCGGGGAAAAGAAGACCGAAAGTGCTGCGCGGGCGATCGCCCGGCTCAATCCGCATTGCCGTGTGGTGCAATACGAGGCGCGCTTCGACGCTCACTTCGCCCGCGACCATCTGGGACGCTTCGACCTTCTGATCGACGGATCGGACAATTTCGCAACGCGCTACGCCGCAGCGGACGCGGCCGAGATACGCGCCATTCCGCTGGTGACGGGGGCAGTCGGCCGCTTCGACGGCTCAGTCACGGTGCTGGCTCCACACCTGACCGATGCCGAGGGGCGGCAGAACCCGCGCTACCGCGATCTGTTTCCCGAGGCACCGCCGGAAGGCCTCATTCCGTCCTGCGCCGAAGCCGGGATCATCGGCGCCCTGACCGGCGTCATCGGAACGCTGATGGCGATGGAAGCAATCAAGCTGGTGACCGGCACCGGCGAGCCACTGATCGGGCGCCTGCTGCTCTACGATGCGCTGACGGCGAAATTCGACACTATCCGCTATCGCCGTCGGGAGCCGCGTCCTTGAACGGGAACGGGAACGAGAGCGAGGACGGCAGCGTCGAAATCCGGCGGGTCGGGGCAGCCGGATATCACGACTACGAAGCGCTTTTCGACCTGATCGTCCGATCGTTCGCCTATATGGATGGCGTGATCGATCCGCCGTCTTCGGCACATCGGTTGAGCCTGGAGGGGCTGAAGCAGAAGGCGCTGGACGAGATCGGACTGGCCGCGTTCCTCGACGGCAGGCTAGTCGGCTGCGCTTTCGTCAAACCGGAAGCCAGGGCACTCTATGTCGGCAAGCTTGCTGTGGCCGCCGATATGCAAGGTCACGGAATCGGCTATCGGCTGCTGACCGAGGCCGAAACGATCGCCAGGAATCTCGGGCGCGACATGCTGCGACTGGAGACACGTATCGAGCTTGCCGGCAATCACCGGCGCTTTGCCGCATGGGGGTTCGTCAAGACGGCCGAAAACAGCCATCCGGGCTTCACCCGGACGACCTCGATTGAAATGTGCAAACGGCTGCCCTGAACGTTCAGGGACGATTGGGCAGCACCCTGTTCGGCGGACGGTGACCGTCGAAATAAGTGCGTATATTGATGATCACCTTGTCGCCCATGTCGATCCGGCCCTCGATCGTCGCCGATCCGGTATGCGGCAAAAGCACGACCTTGCCTTCATTGGCGAGCTTGACCAGTTTCGGATTGACGGCAGGCTCGTTCTCGAAAACGTCCAGCCCGGCGCCGGCGATCTTGCCGGTCTTCAGGCACTGGATCAGCGCATCCTCGTCGATAATATCGCCACGCGCCGTGTTGACGATGTAGCTCGTCGGCTGCAGCAGCGCCAGACGACGCGCCGACAACAGATGGAATGTGGCCGGCGTCGAGGGGCAATTGACCGAGACGATATCAACCCTTGCCAGCATCTGATCGAGGCTGTCCCAATAGGTCGCCTCCAGTTCGTCTTCGGTCTGCGGGCTTACCCGCTTGCGGTTGTGATAGTGGATCGACAGGCCAAAGGCCTTAGCACGGCGGGCAACGGCCGTTCCAATGCGCCCCATGCCGATGATACCGATGCGCTTGCCCGAGATCCGGCGGCCGAGCATCCAGGTCGGAGACCAACCAGCCCAATCGCCCGGCTTGTCCATCAGCACGCGCGCACCCTGGACGAGCCGGCGCGGCACGGCGAGAATCAGCGCCATGGTCATATCGGCCGTGTCCTCGGTCAGGACATTCGGCGTGTTGGTAACGGTGATGCCTTTGCGGGCCGCCGCATCTATGTCGATGTGATCCGTACCGTTGGAGAAACTGGCGATCAGCTTGAGTTGCGGGCCGGCTTCTGCGATCAGTGCCGCATCAATGCGATCGGTGACGGTCGGCACCAGAACGTCGGCGCCTTTCATCGCGGCAATCAGCTCTTCGCGGCTGCGCGGTGCATCGTCTATATTGAGCTCCGCGTCGAACAGTTCGCGCATGCGCGTTTCCACAGCGTCAGGCAATTTTCGGGTAATATAGACCTTGGGTCTTTTCCTGTTCGTCATGGGACGGATCAATGCCTTATTCAGAACTCGTTAACCAAGACGGGGGATACTCCCCCAAAGAGCAATTTCTACCAAACCCGCTGGCGAAGACAAACAAAACTCGCTCGCCACTCCGGATTTGTCTCAATGCCTGCCGGAACAGGTTCAGGAGTCGCGGAATGCCCTTCCATCATCGCATAGTCGGATCCAGTATGAACCAGAACGCGCTCCGAATCAGTTTTGCTTCCTGCATCCTGCTCCTGTCGCTGCTGACTGCGGCCGAGAGTGCCGTGGCCCAGGCGATGACCAAGGGATCCAGTGGACTGCCTCTGCCTCGCTTTGTCAGCCTGAAGGCGGAAAAGGTCAACCTGCGTATCGGACCGAGCACCGACTACGCCGTCTCCTGGCGCTATCTCAAATCGGGACTGCCGGTCGAGATCATCCGCGAATACGAAAACTGGCGGCAGATCCGCGATGCCGACGGGACCGAGGGCTGGGTCAACCAGACGCTGCTTTCGGGCGAGCGTACCGCCGTCGCCGCACCCTGGATGCGCGCCAATGGCGACAATGTCTATGTCATGATGCGGCGCGATTCCATGTCGTCGGCTGCCGTCATCGCGAAACTCGAGCCCGGCGTCGTGCTGAAGATCGACGAATGCAACGGCAACTGGTGCAAGGCCGAGACCAAGGGGGTTTCCGGCTGGGTGGCGCAGGCGGAAATCTGGGGTGCCTATCCCGGCGAGGCCTTCAAATAAGGCCTGCCTTAGAGCAGGCCTGCGGCGCGCGCGCCCTTGTCCAGCGAGCTCATCGGACGCGGTCCGATCTGCTGGATGACAACGCCGGCGGCATAGCAGCCCAGATGGGCGCAATCCTCAAGCGAACGATCATTGGTGTAGCCGAACAGGAAACCTGAAGCGAAAAGGTCGCCGGCCCCAGTCGTATCCAGGAGATTGGTAACCACGGTCGCCGGAACACGGATTCGCTGGTCGCCCTTGACCACGACCGCGCCATTTTCGCCCATGGTGACAGCGGCAAGCTTGCAGTCGGCAGCAATCCGGTCGAGCGCAACGGCGAAATCATCCGTTTCATAGAGCGACAGCGCTTCCTGCTCATTGGCAAAGACAATGTCGACGGTGCCGGAGCGCATCAGATCGAGGAATTCCTCGCGGTAGCGGCCGACGCAGAAACTGTCCGACAAGGTCATCGACATTTCGCGGCCATTGTCATGGGCAATGCGGGCGCATTCGAGGATCGCCTGCTTGGCACGCGGCGGATCCCAGAGATAACCTTCGAAATAGGTGACCTTGGACTGGGCAACAACCTCCGGCTCGACATCTTCCGGACCAAGCTCGACGCAGGCACCGAGATAGGTGTTCATCGAACGCTCGCCGTCCTCGGTGACGAAGATCATGCTGCGCGCGGTCGGCGGCTGGCTGCCCAGCGGGCGGGTTTCGAAATGCACGCCCTGGGCACGGATGTCATGGGTGAAGATCTCACCCAACTGGTCTTCGGCGACCTTGCCGAAATAAGCGGCCCTGCCACCGAAATTGGCGATGCCGGCGGCCGTATTGCCGGCGCTGCCGCCAGATGCCTCGACGGCTGGACCCATCAGACTGTAGAGCCGCTCGGCACGATCGGCATCAATGAGGTTCATCGCACCCTTGGTGATCTCGTTGTCGATTAGAAAGTGGTCATCGCAGCGGGAAATGATGTCGACGATGGCATTACCGACAGTGAGGACGTCGAATCGGCTCATGATGGTCTTGGGCTCCGTTGTCTTGGCCGAACGGTCATAGCCTTTTTTCCCGGGTTTGAAAGGGGGCGGTGAAAACCTTCGTTGTCATTCGGCTGTTACCTTGGCGGGCTAGTGGATGCCTGTGCGGACGGCATAAGCTCCCCAGCGCCGATCCGAAGAACCATGACAGGTTCCACAACCTGGCCAAGCCGACCACGGATGTACTGGCGGCGCGGATACAGGTCCCGGCTCAACCGGGCGTAAAAGCAGGCATTGCCTGCTTTTTGTCGTTCCAAGCCATGCCTTCCGAGGCTGGTCGCCGGCGATTTCAGGGTCTAAGAAAGAGCCTGTCTTTTTCCTGCGAGTCGCCCATTTCATGTCATCCGTTGCCCAAGACGTCTTGCCCATCTTCATTCTCATCCTGTTCGGCTGGTCGCTGGTAAGGCTGAAAATCCTCAAGGCAGACATTGGAGACGGACTCGGCGACTTCGTGTTCAGGGTGGCGGTACCGATGCTGATGTTCCGCACCATCGCCAATGCAGATTTCCATGGCGCCTCGCCATTCCGGTTGTGGATTGCCTATTTTGCCGGCGTTGCGGTCGCCTGGACGCTGGGCCACATCATCGCAACGCGGTTTTTCGGTCGCGATCAGCGCATCGGCGTTCTGGCGGGGCTTTCGGGCGCTTTCGCCAACAATGTCTTCATCGGCCTGCCACTGGTCGACCGCACGGTTGGCCCGGACGGGATCGTCGCCATGTCGATCCTGCTGGCCGTGCACCTGCCGCTGATGATGATCGCCGGTACCGTGGCGATGGAAAGGGCGGAGCAGAAGACTACGGGCCGCCCATCGGAAGGTATTCTGGCCGTCTCGCGCCAGGTCGGAGCAAATCTCATCCGCAACCCGCTGATCATCGGCCTGATGGCGGGGCTGGTGCTGCAGATCATCGGTCTCAAGATGCCGCAGATGCTGGACGGTATCGTCGGCCAGGTGGCCGGGATGGCAGCACCTGCGGCCTTGATCTCGCTTGGCATGACGCTGACAAAATATGGCATGGCGGGCAATGTGCGGTTCGCGAGCGTCATGACCGCGATCAAGCTGGTCGTCATGCCGGCAACCGTGTGGCTGGTCGCCACAATGCTCGGCCTCAGTCCGCAATGGACCGCCGCGCTCGTCCTCACATCATCCGTTCCGACCGGGATCAATGCCTGGCTGATTGCCAGCCGCTTTGGCGTGGGCCAGGGACTTGCGGCCTCGATCATCACTCAATCGACGGCGATCGGCGTGATCAGCGTCTCGCTCTGGGCCCTGCTGCTGCTCTGAGGAAGAGCCTGATCCGAACCCACTCTCCGACCCAAACAAAAATGCCCGGCGCGAGGCCGGGCATCAAATGGAATGATCTGAATGATCAGTTGGTCACCGGCGGCGCCGGCAGAGCGACCGGAGCATCTGCCATGGTGTGCAGATACAGGATTAGGTTTGCGCGCTCTTCATCCTTCTTGATGCCGGCAAAGCCCATGGCGGTGCCTGGGATATGCTTTTTCGGCGCCGTCAGGAAGGCGTTCAGGTGATCCCAGGTCCAGAGTTCGGTGCCACCCTTGGAGAAATCCTTCATGGCAGCCGAATAGCTGAAGCCTTCATGCGTTGCGATCGGACGGTCGACAAGGCCAAAGAGATTCGGGCCAACCTTGTTGGCGCCGCCCTTGGTATCGGTGTGACAGCTCGCGCATTTCTTGAAGACGCCTTCGCCAGCGGTTGCATCGGCGCTGGCCAGCAGAACCGCGATCGGCACAGCCGCTGCGGCTTCCGGCGCAGCTTCGCCTTCAGCAGCCTCAGCCACGATGGCGAAGCCTTCCTTCTCGGGATGTTCCGAATGGAAAATCCCTTCCGAGGCGATGGACACAGACATCAGGACGAAGACGGTGCCCAGAAAGGCACCCACGCCCATATTCACGTAAGAATTCATCTGCAAAGCTCCCCATGCAGCCGGCCGATCAGCAACCGAGCGATCTTGAAATCGCGCGGAACCTATGTCTTTTGCATAACACATGCAACACGATTATGGTCCCCGCAACTGGGACTTATTGACACTTCTGCGCGGCGATTTGAAGGGGTTAGGCATGAATAAAGACGATAGCGGGAAAACCGTGGTGCTAATTCCCGCCCGCATGGCCTCGACCCGCCTTCCCGGCAAGCCTTTGGCGGACATTTGCGGCCTGCCGATGATCGTCCAGGTGGCCAAGCGGGCACAGGAGGCCGATGTCGGACGAATCATTGTTGCGGTCGACGACCAGCGGACATTCGATGCGGTTGCCGCAGCCGGTTTCGAAGTCGTGATGACGAGGGTCGATCATCAATCCGGCTCGGACCGGATCTTCGAAGCTTTGAGCAAGGTCGATCCCGATGGTAAAGCCGAAATCGTCATCAACGTGCAGGGCGACCTGCCGACCATCGATCCGCAGACCATCCGCGCCGCACTCCGCCCGCTGGACAACGATGCCGTCGACATCGCAACGCTGACGGTGGAAATCGAGGACGAGGCCGAAAAGACCAATCCCAACGTGGTGAAGGTGGTTGGGTCGCCGCTCAGCGATACGCGACTGCGGGCACTATACTTCACCCGCACGACTGCGCCGCATGGCGCCGGACCGCTTTACCACCATATCGGCCTTTATGCCTATCGCCGAAGCGCGCTGGAGCGGTTCGTCAAGCTATCGCCCTCGACGCTGGAAAAGCGCGAGTCGCTGGAGCAACTGAGAGCGCTCGAGGCGGGGATGCGTATCGATGTTGAGATCGTGAAAACCGTGCCGCTCGGCGTCGATACGCCGGCCGACCTCGAAAAAGCCCGCCGCATTCTTTCGGCCCACTCCATTTAAGGACGCATACCCTTGGCCCCGACCAACAAGATTTCCTTCCAGGGCGACTTTGGCGCCAATTCCGACATGGCCTGCCGGGACATGTTTCCCTCGATGGAGCCGCTGCCCTGCCCGACCTTCGAGGATGCCTTCGTGGCGCTGGAGACCGGCGACGTCGATCTGGCGATGATCCCGATCGAAAACACGCTGGCCGGCCGCGTCGCAGACATCCATTATCTGCTGCCGCTGTCGCGACTGCATATCAGCGGCGAATATTTCATGCCGATCCGCTTCCAGTTGATGGTCCTGCCGGGGGTGAAGCTTGACGAGATCCGCACCGTGCACAGCCATATCCATGCGCTGGGCCAGTGCCGCAAGATCATCCGCAGCCATGGCTGGAAGGCCGTCGTCGCCGGCGATACCGCCGGGGCCGCCAAGCAGGTGTCGGAACAGGGAGACCGCAGCATGGCGGCTCTCGCGCCGCGGCTGGCGTCTTCGCTCTACGGTCTCGATATCATCGCGGAAAATGTCGAAGATTCCGACAACAACGTCACCCGTTTCGTTGTCCTGTCCCGCGACGAGCACGAGCCCAAGCGCAAGAGCGACGACGAGATTTTCATCACCACCTTCGTGTTCAATGTGCGCAACCTGCCGGCGGCTCTGTACAAGGCGATGGGCGGCTTTGCCACCAATGGCGTCAACATGACGAAGCTGGAAAGCTACCAGATCGGCGGCAAGTTCATCGCCACCCAATTCTATGCCGATATCGAGGGGCATCCGGACGACGCGCCGGTAAAGCGGGCTCTGGAAGAACTGCGGTTCTTCTCGGAAAAGGTTCGCATTCTCGGCGTCTACAAGGCGCATGCGATGCGCGGCAAGCTTTGACGCCAAACACGACCGGGCGCTCAGCGCGCCCAGTCAAGCCAATCGCTCATCAGCCGATGGGCGATAGTCCCATTGGCAGGCGCTTTGGCGGTTTCATTGGTGAGATCGATCATCGATTGCACTTCCGCACGCGAGAACCAGCGGCAATCGACCAGTTCGGCCTCATCGCGCGTCACATCAAGCGACAGGGCCTCGGCATAGCAGCCGATCATCAACTGATGCGGCATCGGCCAGGGCTGGGTGGCGTGATAGCGGACCCGACCTATGGTGATGCCCGATTCTTCGAAGGTCTCCCGGCGTACGGCATTCTCAATCGTTTCCGCAGGCTCGATGAAGCCGGCCAGGCAGGAATACATGCCTTCGGGGAAATGGGCGCCGCGTCCCAGAAGACAGCGGTCATTCACCTCATCCACGGTCATCATAATGACAACCGGATCGGTGCGGGGAAAGGCGACACGGCCACAGGAGAGGCATTCGCGCTTGTAACCGCCGATGCGCATTTCCATCGTGTGACCACAGCTGCCGCAGAAGCGGTTCTCGGCATTCCAGTGCAGCAGGCTGAATCCTTGCGCCGCTTCGCCGACGAGTTCCTCGTCAACGCCTGATTCCCGGAACAGTTCGCGCGCGGTCAGCGCCTTGTAATTCATAGCCAGCTGTTCTTCGCCGGCATTCACCGGCACGGCAATGCGCGGCTCGCCATTCGGCTTGTGGCCCAGCAGGACCGCACCGTCGAGATCAGGCTCAAGCCCGACCAATTCGTATGGTGCAAAGAGCGGATCGAGGATCTGGCCGTCGTGTTTGAACACCAGGCGATTGCCAGCAAAGGCCAGAAGGTGCGTGCCTTCCACCGCCATGGCGTGGGCAAGGCTATCCTCCGTGCGATGCTCGGCATTGCGATCAAGACCATTGCCGGAAAAGGCGGTGAGTGCGCTGGCCTCTGGATGAGGCGCGGATGTGTCAAAAATGGATCGTTTTTTCATTGCAGGGCTTCGAGAATCCGGGACTTGAGCGCGTTGAATGTATCGTCGGAATGGGCAATTGGCGATCCATGGCCCCAGATCGGACCCGGCCAGTTCGGATCATCCTCGAAGCGGGCAACGACATGGACATGGAGTTGTCGCACGACATTGCCAATTGCCGCGATGTTGATCTTGGTCGCACCGGTCACTTTCTTCAAGGCTGCGGCAACCGTCACCTGTTCGAAGGTGAGCATGGCCTGATCGAGCGGAGTCAGGTCGAAAACTTCGATCATGCCCGATCTCTGCGGCACCAGGATCAACCATGGCCAGCGGCTATCGTGGGCAAGCCTCAGATCGCAAAGCCCCAGCTTCAGGATGGACTGACTGTCGCGCGCAATACGCTCATCGAGAAGAAATGGCTCCAAGGTGTTTCTCCGCTGTTGTTTTTCCATGCTGTAGCAGTTTTTTACGGGCTTGGCTTGCATTTGCCGTCGTTATTGCCGATATGTCACCTCGGGAGGTTGGTGGTGGACGAGCCACTCGCCAACCGGGTCAGATCCGGAAGGAAGCAGCCCTAACGAGCGCGGCACGGGTCATCGTGCCAGCCTCCCACCTCATCATCATTTCCGGCCCGTGATCCAAAACCATGGGCCGCGCCATGCCCGAGCCGGGCGGACGGGGAAGCTGGCAACGCGATGAGCGATTTGGAGCCCACTGCAGAGGCCAAAACCGCCCCCGGCGGATACCGCGTGCTTGCCCGCAAATATCGCCCCAAGGATTTCTCCGACCTGATGGTCGGCCAGGAGCCGATGGTTCGCACGCTGACCAATGCGTTCGAGACCGGCCGCATTGCCCAGGCCTATATGCTGACCGGTGTCCGTGGAGTCGGCAAGACGACCACGGCCCGTATTCTGGCACGCGCGCTCAACTACAAGACAGCCGAAATCGACAAGCCAACGATCGACCTTCGCATTCCCGGCGAGCATTGCCAGGCAATCATGGAAGGTCGCCATGTCGACGTCATCGAGATGGACGCAGCATCGCATACCGGGATCGACGATATCCGCGAGATCATCGAGCAGGTGCGCTACCGCCCGGTTTCGGCGCGCTACAAAGTTTACATCATCGACGAAGTGCACATGCTGTCGACGGCGGCCTTCAACGGCCTCCTGAAGACGCTCGAAGAGCCGCCGGAACATGTGAAGTTCATTTTCGCCACGACGGAAATCCGCAAGGTTCCGATTACCGTTCTGTCACGCTGCCAGCGCTTTGACTTGCGCCGGATCAGCGCCAGCGATCTGGTGGGGCTGTTCTCGACCATCGCATCCAAAGAGGGCATCCAGGCTGACGAGGATGCGCTGGCGATGATCGCACGCGCTGCCGAAGGTTCGGCGCGCGACGGTCTTTCGCTGCTCGACCAGGCCATTGCCCATGGCAGCGGCGCGGTGCATGCCGATGCCGTGCGCTCCATGCTCGGACTTGCCGACCGGGCTCGCATTGTCGATCTTTTCGACCATATTGTGCGCGGCGATGTCGCGGCGGCGCTTGAAGAATTCGGCGGCCAGTATGAGGCGGGTGCCAACCCGACCGTAGTGCTGACGGATCTGGCCGATTTTACCCATCTGGTGACCCGGCTCAAATATATTCCATCGGCCGCACAGGATGCTTCGCTGAGCGAAGTCGAGCGCGTGCGCGGCGCATCGCTGGCCGAAAGCGTGGCCGTAACGACACTTTCGCGCATGTGGCAGATGCTCCTGAAGGGGATCCCGGAGGCAGAAGGCTCGTCGCGTCCTGCAGGTGCTGCCGAAATGGTCATCATCCGCCTGGCGCACGCGGCGCATCTGCCATCGCCGGAAGATGCGGCCCGCCGTCTGCTCGAGATGTCCGACGGCCAGCCGGCGGAGCGCGGAGCGTCTGCGCCACGCCCGAATGGCGGCGGCGGCGGCGGTGGTGGTGCGTCGATGGCGATGCGGGTTCAGGCGGTTGCCCAGCCGTCAGCAGACAGTGCGCCGCGGATTGCATCCAGCCAACCTGTTGCCCATCTTCAAAGCGTGCCGGCCGGCGACGCGCTGCCTATCGCCATGGAGCGGGCGCAGCCGAAGGTACAAGAAGCACCGACACCCAAGGTCCAGATCAAGTCGCTGGAAGACATTGCCGAGCTTTGCAGCAAAAACCGCGATCCGCGCCTGAAGGCGTTGATGCGTGGCTTCGTCCGTCTTGTGCGACTGGAGCCGGGCCGGCTGGAGATCAATCTGCCGCCAGACGCGCCGAAGACACTGGTCGGCGATCTGCAGAAACGACTGGAGGAATGGACCGAAATCCGCTGGATGGTCATTCTGAGCCGCGAGGAAGGGGCGCCTACCCTTGTCGAGGTGGAAAACACCACGCGCGAGACGCGGCTGCGCGATGCCCGGCAAGACCCGGATGTTGCAGCGATCCTTGCGCGTTTTCCCGGCGCCAAGATCACCGACGTCCGCATCAAGGCCGGAACAATGGAAGAGGATGAAGATACGCGTCCACCGCCGGCGATTGTCGAGAACGACGAAGGCGATATCCTGCCGGGCGACGATATCGAATTCTAGAACGCCTGAGTTTACCGCCAATTCCGGACGCAAGACCGCTTTCAAGCACGGTGGACTGTGCAGAACAGTCGAACCGGAGCCAGACAAGAAGACAACAAACCAAGGAGATGACGATGCGCGACATCATGGGCATGATGGGCAAGGTCAAGGAAATGCAGGCCAAGATGGAAAAGACGCAGGCGGAAATCGCCGCGCTTGAAATCGAGGGCAAATCCGGTGGCGGCCTGGTGACCATCGTCCTGAACGGCAAGGGCGAGATGAAGAGCATCAAGATCGATCCATCGCTTTTCAAGGAAGAGGATTCTGAAATCCTCGAAGACCTGATCGTCGCCGCGCACAAGGACGCCAAGGACAAGGGCGAGGTCCAGGCCCAGGAAAAGATGGCTTCCATCACGGCCGGCATCCCCCTGCCGCCTGGCATGAAGTTTCCTTTCTGATCCGATGGCCTGATCCAAGGCCAAGCCTTGGCGGGTCTACTAAAGGTAGATCCGCTGTGGCCAGGGGTTGCTCCCTTCGCGCAGCCAGTCGAGACTGCTCTTCCAGAAGCCTTGTTCGTGGCGGGCATGAAATAGATTGAAATGGCCAACGCGATCGAAGCCAAGATCCGCAGGCGACAGGTGCACTTTGGCGATTGACGCACCCGTGTAGTAGGCCATGGCCCTATTGATGGCCTTGGGCGTTGCAATCGGATCATCCGATATCGAGACGGCGAGAATTGGTGCTGTGAGAGCGGCGAAACCTCTGCGCATCTCGATCGATTCGTCAGTCATCAGCCCCTGCTCAGCTCTGCCCTGTTGAAAACCCCATCCCAGCGCCACGCCCTTTGGCAGGTCCTCCAGCCAGCCTAGCCGTTTTCCGGGGAAATAACCCAGTGCCGCGGTGATTGCGGGCATCAACAGATGCCACTTGATCGCCATGGGCAGGCGCTTACTCAACTGATAGTCACCCCAATAGCCATACTGTCCGCCAACGGAGAGAAGACCGGCTATGCAATTGGCCTTGGACGCGTAGCCGGGAAGGAAGCCGCCTATGCTGTGACCAACGACCAGCACGCGCCCGGTCTCGTCACGATCCAATACATGGCGAAGCGCTGCGTCGAAATCCTGCTGCCCCCATTGGCGCCATGTATAGGATACGCGGCGGAGATCGGCCGGTCGCGACTGACCGATGCCGCGATAGTCGTAGGTAAAGACGTTAAAGCCGTGCCTGGCCAGAAAGCGCGCATAGTAGTGGTAGTAACGGGCAGGCACGCCGGTTGCAGGATTGATCACGACCGTCGCGACCGGTGCGTCGGCCACCGGCAACCACCAGTCCCCGGCGAGCCGAACGCCGTCGGCGCAAAGCAGTTCGATCCGGTTCTCCTGCATTTGTCTCCCCCGACTGATCCGGCGCATGATGACTGCCGCAGACCTACGGGTAAAGTTCAGCGGCATGCGACTATCGTCGATATCGATCAGGATATCGCGCGCCGTATGTCCTGCTTCCACCTGTCGTTTATCGGCGCGCCAAGATAGCGCTGCCGGTCGTGCTGCGAGAGAGACCTACCGAAGGTGGCCATCATTTCGGGCAGGCTGACCCGCTCGCCGTCATAGGGCATCACTGCAACATCCTGGCCCGCTTCAATCAGCCCCGCCTTCAGGACCCGGCAATAAGCCCCGCCTCGCGCCGCACAGGCATATCGCTTGACCATTGCGGGCTCACCCATGCGCGCAGCGAAAGTTGCGCAGGGCATGCGCGGGGAGGTCACTTCCAGGAGCACATCGCCGATGGCAAAACGATCACCGGCCGCCAGCGTTCGATTGTCCAGGCCCTCGACGAGCAGGTTTTCGCCGAAGGTGCCGGGCGGCAGGTCGCGGCCAAGTTCGCTCTCCCACCAGGCAAGATCGATGCTGCCTTCCAGATAGATCGCCTGCTCGACTCCACCATGATGCTTGCGATTGCAGATGCTGTCGCCGACGAGACCCTGTGCGTCGACCATCATCGGCCCGCTGACAGCGGTCTTGTTGATCCCGGTCTTGTATTTCTTGCCCGGCAACACTTCGGGGTTGCCACGGCATACGGCGCGTATTTTCATCCGTAACCCGTGTTCGACGATTCCGTTTGCAGACGTTATGGGCTAGAAACGCCGTATGGCAAAGCGAGTCACCGGGCCCGAAATCGAAAAACTCATCCAGCTTCTGGCGAAGGTGCCGGGGCTCGGGCCGCGTTCGGCGCGGCGCGCTGCACTGCATCTGATTAAGAAGAAGGACCAGCTTCTCGGGCCGCTCGGCCATGCAATGGGCGAAGCCTATGACAAGGTGAAGATCTGTTCGTGCTGCGGCAATGTCGACACGATCGATCCCTGCACGGTGTGCACCGACGATCGGCGCGACCAGTCGATGATCATCGTCGTCGAGGATGTTTCCGACCTCTGGGCGCTGGAGCGGGCAGGCGCAATGAACGCCGCCTATCATGTGCTTGGCGGCACCTTGTCTCCGCTGGATGGCGTTGGCCCCGATGATCTCAACATCAAGGGGCTGATCGAGAGGGTGGCCAAGGGTGGCGTCCGCGAAGTCATCATCGCCGTCAACGCAACCGTCGAAGGTCAAACTACCGCCCATTACATCACCGATCATCTGACCGGGCTGGACGATGTGAAGATCACCCGGTTGGCACACGGCGTGCCCGTCGGGGGCGAACTCGACTATCTCGATGAAGGAACGCTGTCTGCGGCGCTCCGAGCACGCACGGTGATCTGACGGTCGCCTACGGGAGAAAACATTATGGGCGACAACACCCGCCGCTCGCTGGCACGCTTGGCCCTGGCGCTTTCGGTGCTCCTGAGTTCCAGCGCACAGATCATCGCAGCGCCATCCCGACCGAGTGTTGAAGCACAGTTCCAGCGCTGGATTGCAACCGACCTGTGGCGCGAAGCGCAGGCGACCGGTATTTCCAAGCCTGCTTTCGACAAGGCCGTCGCCGGCCTGATGCTCAACTGGGATCTGCCGGATCTCGTGCCGCCCGGCACGACGCCGCCGAAGGAACAGAGCCAGAGCCAGGCCGAGTTTTCCTCGCCAGCTTCGTATTTCTCCGAAAAAAGACTGCAGGGACTGGCCGCGACCGGTCGCTCGCTCGCATCGCAACACGCCGGCACGATGCGCAAAGTCGAGGCGACCTATGGCGTGCCCGGTTCGATTCTCGTGGCCATCTGGGGTCGCGAATCCGGTTTCGGCAAGGCGAAAATGCCCTATCGCGCTTTGGACGTGCTGGCCACCAAGGCCTTCATGTCGACACGCAAGGACATGTTCCAGCGCGAACTGATCTCGGCCCTGCACATGATCGAGGGCGGCGACGTGACGGCCCAACAGATGCGCGGCTCCTGGGCCGGCGCGCTTGGGCAACCACAATTCATGCCGACGAGTTTCCTGAAATATGCCGTGGATTTCGATGGCGACGGGAAACGTGACATCTGGAATTCGGTGCCGGACATCCTCGCATCGATCGCCAATTACCTAGTCAAGAGCGGCTGGCAGCGCGGCCGCGACTGGGGCTTCGAGATCAGCATTCCGGACGGTGTCTCCTGCGCGCAGGAAGGACCGGACCGGGCACAGCCGGTGTCGGCATGGGCGTCGGAGGGACTCACCCGCATTTCCGGCAAGGCCTTCCCCTCCGGGGAAATCAAGCAAGACGCCATGATGCTGGTTCCGGCCGGTACCTTCGGCCCTGAATTCCTGGTTACCCCGAATTTCTATGTAATCAAGGAATACAACAATTCCGATCTCTATGCGCTTTTCATCGGCAATCTGGCCGACAGGATCAGCAGCGGGTCGGGCGCCTTCAATGCGTCCTGGGGCGATGTCGGCAAGATGCTGCGCTCGGATGTCCTGGCGATGCAGAAGGCGCTGGTGGCGCAAGGCTTCGATGTCGGCAAGGTGGACGGGCTGCCGGGCTTCAAGACACGGCGCTCCCTTGGCGAATGGCAGGCGAAGAACGGGCTCACTCCGACATGCTACCCTAGCGCCAGCCTGAAGGCAAAGCTGCGCTGACCGCATTGATCAGGGATGGTCGATATGCGGCTGGTGGAATACGTCATCCGCCGGAGGGATCGCCTGCCGTTCGATCATCCGGTGCACATGCGGGCTGGTTGATCCGCGATGCAGTTCGACCAGCCGATCGGTGATTTCCGCGTCGGCCTTGGTGCGGCGCTGGTTGTGGCGGACGTAATCCACCCATGTCGGCACGTGATAGGTCTCCGTCCAGATCTCCGGCTTTTCGAGATCACGCATCAGCGTCCAGTTGCGCGCACCGTCACGCAGACGGATGCGGCGGCGCTCGACCATGATGCGCAGAAACTCCGGCACATCGACATCATCGATCTCGAAGTCGATCTGGATGACGATTGGCCCGCTGCGCGGTCGTATGTCCAGCTTCAGCGCCGGTTCGTTGAAGCGGTTGAGAGGATCGAGATCGAGGGTGGAGAAAGCCGGCATCGGCAGAAAAAAGCCGATCGCCACGCCGACCATCATCAATGCGCCGGAGGTAATCAGCGCGTGTCCTGACCCTGAATTTTCGGCGATACTGCCCCACAGCCAGCTGCCGGTTGCCATACCACCGAAGGTGGCCGTCTGATACAGCGACAATGCCCTGCCCACCACCCAGCGTGGCGTCGACAACTGCACCACCGTGTTGAACAGGGACAAAGCCAAGACCCAGCAGGCGCCGGCAATCATCAATGCGGCGCCTGCCATCCAGATCGAATCGCTTACACCGGTGACGACCGTCGCCAGCGCAAAGCCGGCAAAGGAGGCGCGCACGATGTCCTCGCTCGACAGGATTTCGCGCAGGCGCTGATTGTAGAGTGCACCGAGGATGGCACCCACACCGAAGGCACCCAGAAGACCGCCATAGACCAGCGGACCGCCCGCCAGCTGGTCTCGGGCCACGATCGGCAGAAGCGAGAGTATCGATGTTGCCGTCAGGCCGAAGACAAATCCGCGGAACAGCACCTTGCCGAGATTGGGCGACATGGCAACATAACGAAGACCGGCCGAGATCGCCGGACCGAGCTGCTCGCGCGGCAGCGTGGCCTGCGGATAGTCGGGCTTCCAGCGGAACAGCGCATAAAGAATGGCAAAATAGCTGAGCGTATTGGCCGCGAACGCTGCCGCGGCACCCGCGGCAGCCACGATCAGGCCGCCGATGGCCGGACCGACGCTGCGGGTGATATTGAAGCCCATGCTGTTGAGCGAAACCGCTGCCGGCAGATCGGCGCGCGGTACCATATCGCCAACCGATGCCTGCCAGGAAGGATTGTTGAGTGCCGTGCCACAGCCGATCAGGAAGGTGAAGGTCAAAAGCGCCCAGGGCGTGATCAGATCGAGATAGGCAAACAAGGCCAGCAAGGCCGAAATCGTCACCATGAAGAGTTGCGAAGCGATCATCACACGACGGCGATCAAAGCTGTCGGCGATGGCACCGGCGATCAGCGAGAACAGCATGATCGGCCCGGTATTGGAGGCCTGAACAAGCGCCACCATGTTTTCGGAACTGGAGATGGATGCCATCATCCACGCGGCGCCAACACCTTGAATGAGCCCGCCAAGATTGGACGCCATACTGGCGAACCAGATCCGCCGATAGAACTCGTTTGCAAGGGGAGATAGCGGAGATCGGCTGTCGGGCACAGAGCTTACTCGTCGATTGGCTTGTCCAGGAATGGAATTGGCGGAGCACGCCAGCCAGCGGCTCACCTTGCAACGGTCAAGCCCTCAAAGGCAAGTTTGTTTTAGGCCCGAAGCGAAAAGCTTGCATTTGGGGGCAAGGCAGCGTATACGGCATTCAAATTCTTGATCGACCGATGGAGAGTGGGACCGCAAGGACCCGCTCTTTTTTATTGGCGATCGCATCCAATCGGGAGTATGACGATTGTCCGATAACATGCCGCAGCCTGAACCGGGCGAAGCACGGATTATCATTGAGACGGGCCTAGACCGTCGTATCGCAGAGATCATCGAGCCTGTGCTCGTGGCGATGGATTTCAAACTTGTCCGCGTGCGGATGATGAACCAGAACGGGCTCACGCTGCAGGTCATGGCCGAACGCAACGACGGGACAATGACCGTCGAGGATTGCGAAGCCGTATCCATGGCGATCTCGCCGGTGCTTGACGTCGAGGATCCGGTCGACAGGGAATATCATCTGGAAGTCTCGTCCCCCGGGATCGACCGGCCAATGGTGCGCAAGTCCGACTTTGCCCGCTGGCAGGGCAATCTGGTAAAGTGCGAGACTTCGATTCTCGTCGATAACCGCAAGCGCTTCCGTGGCAAGATCGTTGCCGTGGATGCCGATGGCTTTACGCTTGAGCGCGATCAGCTGGCCTATGGCGAAGAGCCTCGGCTGGTCATCCCGTTCAGCACCTTGGCGGAAGCCAAGCTCATCTTGACGGATGAACTGGTCCGTGACGCGCTTCGTGCAGACAAGTTGGCTAAGGCGCAAGCCGCCAACCAGAATGACGAAGACGACAGCGAAGACGCATAACGTTTGACAGATAGCCTTGCGGCAGACGCCCAGGCATGAAGACGGAGACCTAAGACAATGGCAGTCAGTGCTAACCGGCTCGAGCTCTTGCAGATCGCAGATGCCGTTGCCCGCGAAAAGGTGATCGACCGCGAAATCGTGCTCGCCGCCATGGCCGACGCGATCCAGAAGGCTGCCCGTTCGCGTTACGGCACCGAGACCAATATCCGCGCCGACATCAATTCCAAGACCGGCGAAATTCGCCTGCAGCGTCTGCTGGAAGTCGTCGAGAAGGTCGAGGACTACGCCACGCAGATCGCTTTGGAACTGGCGCGCGACCGCAATGTCGATGCCAAGCTTGGCGACTATATCGCCGATCCGCTGCCGCCGATGGATTTCGGCCGTATCGCTGCCCAATCGGCCAAGCAGGTCATCGTGCAGAAGGTGCGCGAAGCCGAGCGTGACCGCCAGTATGACGAATTCAAGGACCGCATGGGCGAGATCGTCAACGGCACCGTGAAGCGCGTCGAATACGGCAATGTCATCGTCGATCTTGGCCGTGGCGAAGGCATCATCCGTCGTGACGAAATGATCCCACGCGAAGCGTTCCGCTACGGCGACCGCGTGCGCGCCTATGTCTACGACGTGCGCCGCGAACAGCGCGGCCCGCAGATCTTCCTGTCGCGTACCCATCCGCAGTTCATGGTGAAGCTGTTCACCATGGAAGTGCCGGAAATCTACGACGGCATCATTCAGATCAAGTCGGTTGCCCGTGACCCGGGTTCGCGCGCCAAGATCGCCGTCATCTCGAACGATAGCTCGATCGATCCGGTCGGCGCTTGCGTCGGTATGCGCGGTTCCCGCGTCCAGGCCGTCGTCGGCGAACTGCAGGGTGAAAAGATCGACATCATTCCGTGGAGCCAGGATCCCGCTTCCTTCATCGTCAACGCCCTGCAGCCGGCTGAAGTCGCTAAGGTCGTTCTCGACGAAGACGCAGAACGCATCGAAGTCGTGGTTCCGGACGAGCAGCTGTCGCTGGCCATCGGTCGCCGCGGCCAGAACGTGCGCCTGGCCTCGCAGCTGACCGGCTGGGACATCGACATCATGACGGAAGCGGAAGAATCCGAGCGCCGTCAGAAGGAATTCAACGAACGCACCAACCTGTTCATGGACGCCCTCGACGTCGACGAAATGGTCGGTCAGGTTCTGGCCTCGGAAGGCTTCGCCGCCGTCGAGGAACTGGCTTATGTCGAGCTGGACGAAATTGCCTCGATCGATGGTTTCGACGACGATACGGCTGAAGAAATCCAGACCCGCGCTCGTGAATATATCGAGAAGATCGAAGCAGAGAGAGATGCCAAGCGTAAGGAACTCGGCGTTGCCGACGAACTGCGCGAGATCAACGGCATGACCTCGCAGATGATGGTCGCGCTTGGCGAAGACGGCATCAAGACGATCGAAGACTTCGCAGGCTGCGCCGCCGACGACCTGGTGGGCTGGAGCGAACGCAAGAACGGCGAAACAAAGAAGTTCGAGGGCCTGTTCTCGAAGTTCGAGATTTCCCGCGCAGAAGCTGAAAACATGATCGTCCAGGCGCGGCTTTCCGCCGGATGGATCACAGAAGACGATTTGGCTGTTGAAGCCGAAGCTGATGTGGAAGGCGAGGCGGAAGCCGAGCAGGAAGCGTGATGACCGCCCAGTCTCCGGACACGGTGCAGGACGAAGATGACTTCGACCTCAGCGACGTGAATGGACGCATGTGCATCGTCACCCGCGAGAGCGGTTCCCCGGAGACGTTGCTTCGCTTCGTCGCCGGGCCAGACGGCTCGATCGTTCCCGACCTGAAGCGCACGCTTCCCGGTCGGGGCTGCTGGGTAACACCGAGCCGTGAGGCTGTCGAAAAGGCTGTGGCGAAGAAACTCTTCGCCAGGGCACTCAAGAAAGACGTCAAGGCGGATCCCGACCTTGGTGCCATGGTTGACAGGCTTCTTGCCAGTCAACTGACGGGAATGATGAACCTGGCCCGCAAGGCGGGGCAGTTCATCATCGGATCCGCCAAGGTCGAACTCGCTGTTCGCAGCGGGGAAGCGCTTGCGGTGTTCCATTCAACGGACGCCGCTGCGGACGGAATTCGAAAGATCGACCAGGCCCGAAAGGCCCGGCATCTCGGAATGGAAA
>NZ_AHZC01000110.1 GCF_000247475.1 Rhizobium sp. PDO1-076
ATCAGCCAAGCATGCGGACGCAGCACGGCGATATGGTCGGTGATCGTCTTGGCGTTGGACGGGCCGACGCCGATATTGACCAGCGTGATGCCGGCATGGCCCTTCATCTTCAGGTGATAGGCCGGCATCTGCGGCAGGCGTCCGAGCGAAACACCCTCGCTTGGCTCGCTATCGCCGGGCTTGGTGATGATGTTGCCCGGCTCGACAAAGGCCGTGTAGCCTTCACCGCCGTCTGCCATCAGCTTACGCGCATAGGCGCAGAACTCGTCGACATAGAACTGGTAATTGGTGAACAGGACAAAATTCTGGAAATGATTGGCGCTGGTCGCCGTGTAATGCGACAGGCGCGCCAGCGAATAGTCGATGCGCTGGGCGGTGAACGGCGCCAGCGGATGCGGCTCGCCCGGCTTCGGCTCGTATTCACCATTGGCGATTTCGTCATCGGTTACGGCAAGATCCGGGGTGTCGAAGACGTCGCGCAACTGCATGTCGGCAAGGCCGCCGGCCGAGGCCTCGACATGCGCGCCTTCGGCGAAGGCGAAATGCAGCGGGATCGGGGTCGCCGATTCGGACACGATGACCGGCACCTGATGATTGCGCATCAGATGGCCGAGCTGCTCCTTCAGGTAGTGGCGAAACAGCGTCGGGCGGGTGATCGTTGTGGTGTAGAGGCCCGGCGACGTCACATGCCCATAGGCGAGACGGGTGTCGATATGGCCGAAGCTCGTCGTCTCGAGCGCCACCTGCGGATAAAACGCCCGGTAGCGGCCGGCAATCGGCCCGCCTTGCGCGAGGTCGCCAAAGGCATCGATCAGAAAGTCGGTATTGCGCTCATAGAGCGCGGTCAGCGCATCGACCGCTTCGGTGGCATTGTTGAACGCCTGCGGTTCATACGGCTCGGGGCTGATGAAATTGACGGGTGCGGAAATAGGGATTCGTGTGTTCATGACGCATTATAGGAAAGAGTGATTGACAAGCAAACGACGTTTTGGTGACGATTTCCAGAATTTAGGGGCATATCACTTCTGGCCGATCCGGCAATCTGCATGATCTCGATCGCAGCGGTCCCTTCTGCGCTTTCAGTCCGACCGCGCTGATTGCGGACGGGTGCCGCAGGCGACATTGCGCGCCAGTCGGGACAATCAACATGTTAGAATATCGAAATAATTAAATTTAGCGGACCCTTTCCGGCAGATGGTATGCGGCCTACAATGCAACCGTTGTCCCGTTCTGGTGGACGGGACCGTTTGGAGGGCGATTGTCATGGATATCGCATCAATCCTGGCCCAGCTGATCGGTGGCGCGGCCGGTGGAACGGCGGGCGGCAAGATTCTGAAGGATTCGGATCTCGGTCAGATCGGCAACCTGCTCGCCGGAGCGATCGGCGGCGTCGGTGGCGGGACGATTCTGGGGTCGCTGCTCGGGGCGGGAGGAGCTGCTGCCGCCGGTGGCGTTGATATAGCGGCGCTTGCAGGCCAGTTTGTCGGCGGCGGCGTCGCAGGTCTGGTCGTCCAGGTCATCGTCGGGCTGATCAAGAACAAGCTGCTGGCCAAATAGGCGGCAATCACAGACCGATTGGCCGAAGCCGAGGCAAATCTATCCCTAGAAGACAGCCTTGCAGAGCGCGCTGCCGGGAATGCCACAGCTCGACATCGCGGCTGCCTGCCCGTGGCGCAGACCGGGTCCCGTGGACACCACCAACTGGGCAAACAGGAAGGCGAAAACGGCCATCGCCAAGGTCAGAATGGTCATGCGGCGATACAGCGTGCTCATGAGGAAGTCTCCAGTCCCTTGTCCCTGTGACCGACTATGCTGACAGCTCGCTGAACACCGCCTGAGAAACGGGTTCATCCGGCATTCAGGAAACTGGGCAATTTTGCGATACGCCTTCAGGCGAGGCGTCATCCGGCATGAATCGGGCTTTGGGTCTTTATCCGCGTCTCTCTCTCTGCAATACTGGCGCCACGGGCACTGTCTCGTTTGTCACAACAATTAAAGTCGTTCCCATGCGCGGCACTGCCCGCGGGTGGGCATAGGCGACCCTCATAAAACGAGACCAGACGATGGAAAACATCAATCATGAGACCATGCGCTTCGGGCGGGTCGCTGTCATGCTGCCGGTCAAGCAGATGGCACGCGCCGAAAAATTCTACACGGAGGTTCTGGGTTTCAGCAAAACCTTCGAGAACGGCTCTCCGGTCGGCTTCATGATCCTGAAACGGGATTCAGCCGAATTGCACCTGACTTTGCAGCCCGGCTATGAAGCGGCGGACTTCAACGTCGCCCATATGATGGTCGAGAACATCGATGCCCTGCATGACGTCATCCAGCGCAAGGGCTTGCGTGTGATCAAGCGGCTGCAGAACAAGGATTACGGGCTGCGCGCCTTCGTCTTCGAGGATCCCGACGGCAATCGCATCGATGTCGGTGAGCCCATCTGAGCCGTCAAGCGGTGATAGCTGCGGCGGGGGTTCCGCCGCGGCGACAACTAGAGGCTCGCCTTACCGCTAAAGTCTCGCCTTGGCGAAGATTTCCGTTGCCCAGTCGAGGAAGACGCGCAGGCGTGCGGCTGTGTGCCTGTTTTGCGGATAGACCGCCGAAAGCGGCGTCGGCGAGGGCGGATGGTCCTGCAGGATCTCGACCAAGCGGCCCTCGGCCAGATCTTGCGCCAGCCGGTAACGCGGTGCCTGGATCAGGCCGAAGCCGAGCCGGCAAAGATCGGTCATCGTGTCGGAATTGTTGACCGTGACCCGTGATCCGAGCGAGATCAACTTGATCGCCTGCCCATCGATGAATTCGAGCGGCATCACTTCGCCGGTGCGTGACGAGACAAAACCGACACACAGATGTCCGGCGGCAAGATCGGCGAGCGTCGCCGGCATGCCGTGGCGGGCGAGATAGCGGGGCTGGCACAGGTCACTTCGCCGATCGTCGCAAGCCTGCGCGCGATCAGGCCGCTATCGGCAAGCTCCCCGGCGCGAAGCGCGCAATCGACGCCTTCGCGGACCAGGTCGACCAGCCGGTCGCCCTGGCCGATATGCAGATCGAGACCGGGATAGCGCGCGAGGAATTCAGGCAGATGCGGCAGCAGAAACGTCCGCGTCAGCAGCGGATGGGCGTCGATCCTGAGGATCCCGCGCGGTTTGCCATCGCGAAAGGCGTTTTCGGCTTCGTCAATGTCCGAAAGAATGGCGAGGCAGCGCTCGTAATGAACCTGTCCTTCCAGCGTCGGCGTCACATGCCGCGTCGTGCGCTCCAGCAGCCGGGCGCCGAGATCGGCCTCTAGCTGCTTGATCGCTTCGGTCGCCGTCGATCGGCCGAGCCCGAGATCGGCGGCAGCCGCAGAAAAACTGCGCCGCTCCACCACGCGGAGAAACAACTGCATCCGGTCAAGACGATCCATCGCTTATTGTTCGCACCATCAGAATTATCATGTCAAGCTATGCGTGATTGTTTGGCGCGGGTAGAGGCATATCTTCTGAGTAGGCAGAAACAAGGAGCGTCGCCATGACCGAGACAGAAACCAGAACCGCCATCGTCACCGGCTCGTCGAAAGGCATTGGCGCAGCGATTGCCAGACGTCTTGCCCGCGACGGTTTTGCCGTGGTGGTCAACTACGCAAGCGGTGCGGAGGCAGCCGCAGCCGTTGTCGGCGAAATCGAGGCGGCCGGCGGCCGTGCCATGGCGGTTCAGGCCGATATTGCCTCCAGCGACGGTATGAAAGCATTGTTCGATGCTGCCGAAGAGACGTTTGGTGGCGTTGATGTACTGGTCAACAATGCCGGCATCATGCAGCTTTCACCGATTGCCGACACGTCGGATGAGGCCTTTGAGCGCCAAGTCGCGATCAATCTCGGCGGCGTCTTCCGCGGCATGCGCGAGGGCGCCAACCGCATCCGCCCCGGCGGCCGCATCATCAGCTTTTCGACCAGTGTCGTCGGTCTCTACCAGCCGGCCTACGGAGTCTATGCCGCAACGAAGGCTGCCGTCGAGGCGATGACCCATATCCTCGCCAAGGAACTCGGGCCAAAGGCGATCACCGTCAATGCGGTGGCGCCGGGCCCGGCCGAGACCGAACTGTTCATGAAGGGCAAGTCGGACGAACTGGTCAACACGATTGCCGGCATGAACCCGCTGAAGCGGCTCGGCCAGCCGGACGATATTGCCGCTGTCGTCTCCTTCCTCGCCGGCCCGGATGGCGGCTGGGTCAACGGCCAGGTGATCCGCGCCAATGGCGGCGTGGTCTGACACAGGCAGCCCCTCAAAGAAACAACACATCAGGAGAATGAAATGCCGTTTGTAAACATCAAGACCCCGGAGGGTGCTCTGTCCAAGGTCCAGAAGGAGGAAATCGTCCATCGGACGACCGCCATGCTGGTCGAATATTTTTCCGAGGCCGCGCGGCCGCATACCATGGTGCTGATCGAGGAGGTCAAGGACGGCGGCTATGCCCGCGCCGATATGGTCTACACAATCCCGGACGCCTATCGCGCTGTCGATTAGTGGCGGTGTCGGAGAATAAAGATCGGGCGGGGGATCGCTCCCACCGCCCGGTTCCCCTCTTTATAGTGCCCGGTTCCGCTCTTTGTAGTGAGAGCGTTGGCCGATCAGAGCCGCGACCAGGTCTGGCTCTTGCAAAGAACGGCGAGCACGCAGCCCTTCATCTTCAGCGAGCTGCCCGAAACCGTGCCTGAACCCGAATACGTCTTGTCGGTTTCAGGGTCGGTGATTTCGCCGGAATAGCTGTCGCCGCTGCCCGACATCTTGCCGATCTGCTTGCCGACGAACTTGCCGGTCTTCAGCGTCACGCAAAAGGCGCCACCACAGGGGGCGATTTCGGCCGTGGCGCCGGTTGCCGTCTTCCAGTTGCCCTCGATGGGCTCTGCTGCCTGCGCGGTAATGGCCGAAAACGCCAGCGCGGCGGCGATGATGATGGTCCGCATGATTGATCACTCCTCCCGAGATGATGGTACAGGCCGTTGAGCGCCTGAATTCCTCCGAATTCATGGCTCACCGGTTAAAAATTATCTTACGCACACGTAAAGGTAAAATGCAATCCGCCGGATTTTCCGGCTGTGGATGGCGTTCAAAACCGGCATTTCCGGCCTTTGTTAAAAGTGCCTTCGAAATTCGTGGTGAACAATCGGTTGATTTCAAGATCTGAAATTTTCGTAAATTTCGATGCAAATTCCTTAAAATGCAGGGCATCCGATGCTTAACAAAAACCCAAGTTTACGAAGCATTTGTACTTTGTTTTCAGCAAATTAAGCATGCATTTTAAGCGACCATTGAAAGCCTTCCGGCATAGTTGGGTCATCAAACGAGCAGGGAAAAACCCGCCGATACCTGAAGGTTCGAAACGCCACGCAAGAAGATGGCAACGGTCCGGAAGGCGCTCCGAAAGGGGCAAAACAGGGACAGTTTAAACCACTAGGCTAGACAGGGACAAATCCGATGGCACGCTTTGAAATGCGCAATTCCGAAATGGCCACAATGGGTGGCGAAACCCGAGCCGATGTCTTCTGCGACATGGGTCTGATGTACGCAACCGGTCGTGGTTGCCCGATCGATCTGGTCTCGGCCCACAAGTGGCTCAACATCGCGGCAATCAAGGGATGCGAGCGCGCCGCCGAGCTGCGTGCCGATCTCGCCCAGACGATGACGAAGCCCGATCTCGCCGCAGCGTTGCGCGCCGCCCGCGAATGGATGACCATCCACTGAATGCAGTTACCCCGCCTTTGGCGGGAGGACGAAAAAGCACAAGAACCCTGATGCAGGGGAACGTGGCGGGGGACCTTTGGACGGGGCCAGTGCCAACACATCAGAACCGCGACCGGCAGGAACAAGGCCGGCGCGGTTCTTTTTATTGCAGGAACACCGGCTTTATGCCAGCGACGCCAGAACCTTCGGCAACGCTTCTTCCAGAAGGTCCATATCTGCCGGCAGGCCGGTCGAGATACGGATACAGCGGTTGAGCGGCGCGACGCCGGGCATGCGGATGAAAATCCCGTGCTCCATCAGCCCGTCGACGATTGCACGCGCATAAATACCGTCTCGTCCCGCATCGACGGTGACGAAATTCGTCGCGGACTTGAGCGGTTTCAGGCCATTGGCCGTGGCGATGTCTGAAATGCGTGCGCGCGAATCTGCGATGCGCGCCAGAACGTCGGCCAGATAGCGTTGATCCTTCAATGCGGCGAGTGCCGCTTCCGTCGAAAGTCGCGGCATGCCGAAATGGTTGCGGATCTTGTCAAAGGCAGAAACCGTGCCCGCTGTGCCGAAACCATAGCCGACCCGCGCGCCGGCAAGGCCATAGGCCTTGGAGAATGTCCGGGTGCGGATCACGTTGGGCAGATCGATCAAGGCGTCGGTGGCCGGGATCGAGCCGGCCGGTGCCGTTTCGCTATAGGCTTCGTCCAGAATGAGCAGTGTGGTATCCGGCAGAGCCCGGGCAAAGGCGACAATCGCGTCCGCATCCCACCAGCTGCCCATCGGATTGTCGGGATTGGCGAAATAGACGAGCGGCGCATCCTCGGCTTTGACGGCTGCGAGCAATCCGTCGAGATCTTCGCGGTCGTCGCGATAGGGTACGGTGACCAGGCGACCACCGAAGCCGTTTACATGGAAATTGAAGGTCGGATAGCCGCCGAGCGACGTGACGACCGGCATGCCCGGTTCGATCACCAGTCGGACGATCAGGCCGAGCAGGTCGTCTATGCCTTCTCCGATGACGAAATTCTCCGGCTTGAGCGACAGATGTGTCGCCAGCGCGGTCTTCAGGGCGTGGTTTTCCGGATCATTGTATTTCCAGATTTCGACCGATTTTTCGGCAATCCTGGCGATGACGGAAGGAGCGGGCCCGAAGCCGCTTTCATTCGCGCCGATCCTGGCTTTCACCGGCAGTCCGCGTTGGCGTTCTATGGCCTCCGGGCCAATGAAGGGCACGGTTGCCGGCAGGGAGGATGTCAGGGGGGTGAAGCGAGAAAAGGCGGACATGCGATGCTGGGATCCCGGGCAGATGTTGAACTTTGCCCACAATAGGATTCCGCAGGATGCGCGCAAGGGCGGCAAGACGCGTCAAAGCCTGCTTCAGACGTTTTGCCGCAATCAGCGTCCGAGGCGCGCGCCGTTTCCGTTGGTGAATGGCTTGATCGGCGCTTCCATCTTTTCACCGAGCATGAAGTCTGCACGCACGATCCGGTGCAGCATCGCCTCCGGGATCGGCCGGATGAATTTCACCCCGACCCGGTTGCCGTTTCGATAGGCTTCCGCACAGCCGATACGATCGGCGAGACCGACGACCTGCAGGTAGTAGTGGGAGGAAAGACCGATGGTCGTGGTCATCACAAGTGCAGCACCGCCTTGCGAAATGTCCACCACTTCACAACTGCGGATCGTGATGCCGCTGAGCCCCGGGCTGACGGCCATCACCTTGGCGGGACGTTGAACGTAGAAGCGCTCCCATTTGCGTTCGTACATTTCCGACTTGACGGTCGCCAGATGCGTTGCGTTTTCCATTGTTATTCTCGCGTTCCAAGCCCGGTGTTGCTTGCACTGTGGGTTCTATTATTTGCATTAGCGTCAATAGGATCAGTCAAGTTTTAGGTATCTTCATTTTCGCGAATATGAGGAGGAAGAGACCGCAGGAAAATACTGTGATGAAGTGCGTCGCATGCTGAATCGGCGCGCAGATTTCTGTCTCGCCGCGCCGCGTGTCGATGTTAGTGGTTGAGTTCGAAGGACAGACGGACAACGTGATGCAGGAATTCGGGATCGATCAGCATGTTGAAGCCGATCGTCAGTTTTTCAGCTTCGCGGCGGACCAGCGTGCAGCCGATTTCATCGTGGATACCAAGGATCTCCAAGAAGAAGTTGCTCGGCATCGGCAGATGCGGCGAGACTTCAAGCTCCGCCCCGTGCAGGGATATTGTGCGGATCAGGCAGCGGAGTGAGGTTTTCGTGCTCAGGTGATGGCCGACGAATATGATCTTGCCCGGCCGATCGATCTTGAACTTTTCGAAGACCTTGTCCTGCGGAATGTTGGCTTTTGCGTCTGGTATCATCTGTAAGGGCATTTCACCCTCCTTTGGCGATCTTGCACGGTCCCAAATTAACGCATCTTCTTCGACACTTTCTCTATCCGATCGTTAAAATGCGACACAAATCGGTTTTTTGCTTTGGTCTCAGGCGTTTACCAGACCAGTTGGCCGGAATTGACCACCATGCCCAGCATCCGGTCCTTGACCGGAATTTGCCATAAAGCTACGCCTTGATCATCGACGCGCCTCCCGTTCCGGATGTTGGGCGCTGTTCCTGAAACAAGACGAGGCGCGATACGTGGCGGGCAGACTGGTGATCATTGGCGCAGGGCAGGCGGGATTTGCGCTGGCGGCAAAACTTCGGGCGCTGAAAGACGAGCGTCCCATCACTCTCTTGGGTTCCGAGCCTTGCCTTCCCTATCAGCGTCCGCCGCTGTCGAAGAAATATCTGCTCGGTGAAATGAGTTTCGATCGTCTGCTGTTTCGCCCGCAAGCCTGGTACGAAGAAAACAATGTCGACATCCGCCTGTCGACTCCGGTCGAGGCGATTGACCGCGAGGCAAGGACCGTTCGCCTCTTCGACGGCTCGGCGATAACCTATGACACGCTGGTTTTTGCCACGGGTGCTACGCCGCGCCGCCTGCCATCGCAGATTGGCGGTGATCTTGATGGCGTCTATACCGCCCGCGACAAGGCCGATGCAGATCGCCTTGCCGATGAAATGAAGGCCGGGCGACGGCTGCTGATCGTCGGCGGCGGTTACATCGGTCTCGAGGCTGCGGCCGTGGCGCGCAAGCTCGGCCTGGACGTGACCCTGATAGAAATGGCCGATCGTGTGCTCGCCCGCGTTGCCGCGAAGGAAACCGCCGATGCCATGCGGGCCATCCATCAGGCTGAGGGCGTCGTCATTCGCGAAAACACCGGCCTCAAGCGCTTGATCGGCGAGGATGGCCGGGTCAAGGCGGCCGAATTGTCGGATGGCAGTGTCATCGATGTCGATCTGGTGATTGCCGGGATCGGCGTTGTGCCCAATGACCGGATTGCAGCCGAAGCCGGAATCGAAACCGCCAACGGCATTCTTGTCGACGATAGGGAGCAGAGTTCGGATCCCAATGTTTATGCCGTGGGAGACTGCGCGGTCTTCGACTGGAAGGGGCAGAAGATCCGGCTGGAGTCGGTGCAGAATGCCGTGGACCAGGCAGAGGCGGCTGCCGGCAATCTGGCGGGCGTTTCGCTGCCTTATCGACCCAAACCATGGTTCTGGTCGGATCAGTATGACGTCAAGCTGCAGATCGCCGGCTTTAATCTCGGCTATGACGAGACGGTTGTCCGGCCGGGCGCCAGGGAAGGAAGCCTTTCCGTCTGGTATTTTGCCAAGGGCGAGTTCATCGCGGTTGATGCGATCAATGACGCCAAGGCCTATGTCGCCGGCAAGAAACTTCTCGATCTGGGCCGCACCCCGGACAGGGCCGCGATCGCCGACCCTTCGTTCGACCTCAAGACGCTCATCGCCTGATCGTCTTACGATCGCAGGCGCCTACATTATATACAGACAAAAGGGGTCCCGGTTTTTTCAACCGGGACCCCTTTTGCGTTGCTCCAATAACTGTTATCAAGAATAACAAAAATCGAGCAGAATCAAAGTGATGGTAGCGCTATCATATCACTTACAAAAAAATGAACTGCTAGCTTGCTGCTGCGCGCTCCAGAACGGGAACACACATATCGAGATCATGCGAGGCGAGGTGTGCGTATCGCATGGTCATTGTCAGGGTCTGGTGGCCAAGCCACATCTGAACGCGTCTTATGTCGATGCCGCCTTGGACCAGGCGTGACGCGCAGGTGTGGCGCAGCACGTGCGGCACGACATCCTTGTCATCACCAAGACCGACGGCGTCCTTGGCATTGTGCCAGGCGATCCGGAACCTTTGCTGGTCGATCTCCGAGAACGGTCCCGGGAAACGTCGATCCGAGGCCGCGATAGCGGCCGCGGCGCGGTGGGTGAGGGGAACGGAGCGCGAGCGCCCGGACTTGGTCACCCAGAAGGTGGCCCGGTGGGCGTTCAGATCGCCCCAACGCAGGTCGGTGCCTTCGCTGAGACGTGCGCCGGTATCCACCAGGAATGTGCAGAAACGGTAATACAGCTCGTTTTGCGAGCGGATTTCGGAAAACAGCATTTCCTCTTCGTCTCGATCGAGGAAGCGGATACGCCCGGCCTTTTCCTTTTCGCGCTTGAATTCGGGCAGACTGTAGACATCTCCCATTTTATACGCCTTTCGCAGCAGTTTGCTTAGGGCCGCCATCTTTCGGTTGATGGTGGCGTTGCTGTTACCGCGTTTGCGCAATTTGCCAATCAATTGGTCGAGCATCTCCTGGGAAAAGGTTGAGAAACCCGGAATATCCAACATGTCATGAAGCTCGGCTATGAAATTGGTGACGTTGTATTTGTGGCTGCCATTGAGCCAGAGGATGTCGCCATATTTCGCGAACAGGGCACGCAGTGACGTGTCGCGAACTTCAAAAAGCTTGTTCGCGGAGCCGTACTGATAATGAACGGAATAGGAAGGCACTTCGACGGCTGTGTCGAATGCCTCGCTTTTTTCCGATATCATGTTGTTCACGCGATTGCCTCACTACGATCCGGCCAGCGACATGCAGGCCTTACGAGATCGAATATCGTTATACATTATAAAAAGTATAGACCATAATTGCGCAGAAGCACGGATGGTGGAGTTTTTTCCTCAACTAACGATGCAGGCCGGCAACAGTCGTCACAACTGGCCAGCTTTGGGCATTTCAGAGCCTGTCTTGGGCAAAACCACGCTTTTCGCGGGTTTTGAGTGAGATCCGGCCCGAAGGCCGGATCCCGTACCGATCCGTAGATCGAATTAGAACGAACGCTGCAGACGAACGAAGCCGTCCCAGACGCCGTCATCAGCTGCGTCTTCGTCGAAGTAGTTGACGGCAACCTTGGCAGTCAGGCCCTGTGCGATTTTGTAATCGAGGGTCAGGCCGGCCTTCCAGGCGTCGTTGCTGGAGTCGAAGTCGTCAGCCGAGACGAGGCCGTAGCTGTCCCAGTACTGAACGCCAGGCGTCAGGGTGAACTTGTCGCTCAGCTTGACGGCGTATTCGGCAGCAACGGTCCACTCGGAAACGTCGTAGTAGGCGTTTGCGCCGGTCGAGTAGATGGCGGCGAGGCCGAACGTACCCGGACCAACGTCAGCAAGCAGCTTTGCACGGATCGCACCGTTTTCAGCCGCGAAGTCGTAGGCGCCGAGGAGTTCTGCCGTTACAACGCCGAAGGTCGCAGCGATCTGGCCTTCAACGCCGAGGTTGTCGGAGCCGTCATAGGCGACATCGAAGGAATCGTCGCTGTAGCCGCCAGACAGTTCGTCAAGGAACACGCCTGCCGAGAAGGCGTCAGCCGTGTACTGGTAGCCGATGGCGTTCAGGCGGTTCGAGCCGATATCGTCGGTTTCGCCCGAGAGATCGTTATCCCAGTAGTTGTACATGTAGCCGACCTTGAAGCCGCCGACGGTGATGAAGGCTTCGTCGATCTCGAGCTTGTTGTCGGTGTCCGAGCCGTTGTTGTCTGCCCAGGTGCGAACAGCAACATACGAGCCGATCGTGCCGAGCTCGGAGTCGTTCTTCGCTTCGAAGTTCAGCTTGGCGCGGGTACGCATGTTCCAGTCGCTGTCGTCACCGTTGTCGGAGAACTCAGTCTGGAAGCGGACATAACCGCTGATCTTGAGGCAGGTTTCCGAACCCGGGATATAGAAGTAGCCGGTGCCGAAAGCGTCGCAAACGCGAACGTATTCCATCGGCTCAGGCTCGGCAGCTACGATAGCGTCGGCAGCCTGGGCGCCAGAGACTACAGCGAGAGCTGCAGCGGAGCCGAGAAGAAGGCTCTTGATGTTCATTATTGACCTCCAGTCAATTATAGACCGGGACTCTTGGAGAATTCAGGAAATATTATGAAAAATCAGATACTTAAGTAATTTTTACCGCGACCGTCCGCCTGGGGATCGCCCTTGAGGCTGCCAGACGCGCCAGAATGGAGCCAGGTGGCGCAGCCGGGCTAGCTCCGTGCATTCAGGAAAATGCGTTCGCAGGCGCAGCTCAGCAAGGAAGCCCTGAAGCGCAATCGAATGAATTGGGGGATTTCGTTGAATGGCGGAGAGGATGGGATTCGAACCCACGATACGCTTTTGACGTATACTCCCTTAGCAGGGGAGCGCCTTCGACCACTCGGCCACCTCTCCGGTGCGGCCTGATTATGTGCTTGAATCGGCGATTGCAAGGGTTTTTCGCAATCCTGCACATTTTACCTTATAGGGCGCGCTATTTTTCAAGGGTTTGCAGGCAGGGCCTGGCGCCGAGACCTGGGCGATTCTCGAATCGCCATACTTTTCTATGTTTGATTCTGCCGGGCCGAGCCAAAATTGACGCCGATCGCAACGTTTCATCTCGACCATAGCTGCATATAAAGAGCCAGCGCCGGACGAAGCCGTGGATGGAAATTGCGCTGCGGCAGGGGATTCCGTCGATTTTGGCCGGAATAAAATCAACGTTTCGATCCTGCGTGCCTCCCCGTCCAGACGCTAAGTGCCGATTTCGTAAGGGCTTTCTTAACGAACTGTAAATTTTTAATGATCCCGGAACACGGTTTTGTGTCCTTTGAGCAACAGCGCAGACGGAAGGGTTCCCCGTTTCCATTCATTCCGCTGTTTGGTGATTGCATGACCGGCCGCGTTTTGTATTTTCAACAACGGAAGCGAGGCGGTGGATCGTCCGTCTTCTGAGAAACCGACGGGGATGGGGCAGGAACTGCTGTCCTTCAGCCAATTTGGCCAGACCCATACGAAACTTGACTGGAGGTCAATAATGAACATCAAGAGCCTTCTTCTCGGCTCCGCTGCAGCTCTCGCTGTAGTCTCTGGCGCCCAGGCTGCCGACGCTATCGTTGCTGCTGAGCCTGAGCCGATGGAATACGTTCGCGTTTGCGACGCTTTCGGCACCGGCTACTTCTACATCCCGGGCACCGAAACCTGCCTCCAGATCGGTGGTTGGGTTCGTGCACAGGTCGACTTCGGACCGAACGCTGACTCTGGTTCGGACAACGACTACGACATGCGCGCCGCTGCTCTCGTAACGGTTGACGCAAAGTCGGACACCGAACTCGGCGTTCTGCAGTCCTTCATCGCTCTCGAAAGCGACATCTCCGTCGACGACAAAGCCCAGGGCTTCTACGCTGACGAAGCTTACCTCGCTCTCGGCGGCTTCAAGGCTGGCTGGTTCTACAACTGGTGGGACCTGGGTATCGCTGGCGAAACCGACGGCCTCGGCAACCAGACCGAATTCGTCTCCTTCTCCTACACCTACACAGCTGAATCCTTCTCGATCGGCGCTTCGGTTGACGAAATCGAAACCATCGAAAATGACGGCATCGGCGACGGTGTTGCTGACATCGGCCTGTCGGGTACTGTCACCGCGACCTTCGGTCCGGCTTCGATCGCCATCCTCGGCGGTTATGACTTCGACGTAGAAGAAGGCGCAGTTCGCGCTATCGGTTCGGCTGAAGTCGGCCCGGGCACCTTCTACCTCGCCGGCATCTACTCGTCTGACCCGAGCGCCTACTACGACGACGCTGAATGGTCGGTTGCTGCTTCCTACGCCTTCAAGGCAACGGACAAGCTGACCATCACTCCTGGCATCCAGTACTGGGACAACCTCAACGTTGACGGCGTTTACGACGGCGACGACAAGCTGAAGTATGGCATCACGCTCGACTACAAGCCGGTTGAAAACCTGCTCGCTCGTGTTTCGCTTCAGTACGACGACGAACTCGACAACCCGTACGGCTACTTCCGCCTGCAGCGCGCATTCTAATTCAATCCTCGGATTGGATAGGGAGAGCCCGGCCTTGTGCCGGGCTTTTTCCGTTTGGGCGCCATTGCCATTGCTGGCAACTACCCGCTACCCGCGCAGGTTCCCCCGCTGGAACGGACTGAAGCCTCGTCTTCTCTAAATGCTTTTGTTGAGAAAGTCTGCGATCTGTTCAGGCAATGGTCCGAGATCCAGCAGCGGCGCATGGCCTTGGCCGGGGGCGACAACAGCAAGCAGGCGCGGATGCCGCTGACCCATCGCATCCACTGTTTCGGGCGACAGAAGTCGTGAATGTTCTCCGCGAACCACCATCACCGGAATGTCTGCCAGCAAGGTAAATTGCGGCCAGAGATCGGCAACCGGTTGACTGAGATCCGCCGCGCGGAACTGGATGCCGATTTCAGGGTCGTAGTCGGTGACAATCTCGCCTCCGGTCTCCCGGTAGATCGCCGCCGCAAGACCCTGCCAGTCTTCATCGGACAAGGCCGGGAACTCGTCGCCATGCGCCTCCTTCAGGATCAGCGCCGCCTCGGCAAATGTCTGCGGTTTGCGCCGACGGCCCAGATAGGCCTGGATCTGCCGCAATCCTTCGGCCTCCAGAACAGGCCCGATATCGTTGAGAACTGCCGTGGCGATCCGATCGAGATGGGTCATCGCCAGCACATGCAGGATCAGGCCGCCACGCGACGTGCCGATGAAATGCGCCTTGTCGATCGCCAGTTGATCGAGCACTGCAACCACATCCATGGCCTCGACCGGGATCGTGTAGCGACTTGGCTCCGGATCGCGGTCCGACAGTCCACGTCCGCGCGAGGTGATGCTAATCACCTTGAAGCGGTGCGGCGCGGAAGACAGCAACCTGGCGATCGCCTCGAAATCGCGGCCATTGCGGGTCAGGCCTGGCAGGCAGACGACGGGCAGGCCCGCGTTTCCAGCGCCCAGAATGCGGACGTGAAGCTTTAGGCCATCCGGGACGCTGATGAAGTGATCTTCGATGCCGTTGGGCGCAGTTTCAGGCATTTGGTCCTCCGCTAAGGGTTGCTGGAAGACACGCTAGCGAAGATCTTCAGTCCCGTCGATCAGCGACCGAAGCGCAGGTCGTGCACGATGTCGGTCTCCTGGCCGAGCCGGCTCTTGTAGACCTGATAGTTCTCCATCACCCGCTGCACATAGTTTCGCGTCTCGGGGAAGGGGATGCGCTCGATCCAGTCGACGACCTCGTCGATCGACTTGCCGCGCGGGTCGCCGTAGCGGCCGATCCATTCCGGCACTTTGCGGGGTCCTGCATTGTAAGCAATGAAGGTCATGATGTAGGAGCCGCCGAACGTGTCGATCTGCTCGCCGAGATAATGCGCGCCCAGCGTGGCGTTGAAACCCGGATCCGTGGTCAGCTTGGCCGGTGCATAGGCAATACCGTGTCGGGCAGCGACGCCTTTGGCGGTCGATGGCAAAAGCTGCAGCAGCCCGCGCGCATTCGCCGGCGAAACGGCGGCCGGGTTGAAGGCGCTTTCCTGACGCGCGATGGCATAGGCCAATGCCTTGCCGGAGCCGGCGATGTTGGCGGATGAGGGAATGACGCCGACCGGGAAGGCAAGCGCCGGCACGTTGATCCCGCGTGCATAGGCGGTCTTGCCAATCTGCAGCGAGAGCTGGTGCCCACCTTCGGACTTTTCTGCACGTGAACTAAGCAAGGCCAGTTCGCCGGGATTGTCCAGTTGTTCGGCAAGCGCCCGGTACAGGCTTTGCGCCCGCCAGCCATGCCCGGCGGCTTCATAGCGCGAAATCGCCTGCACCGCCTCGCGAGAGTCGAACAGATCGCGTTCGGCAGCCGATGGAGCCGGATACGGTATCCTGATCGCGCCCATCTGCACCCGCGCGCTGGCAAGCTGGCCATAGAAGGTGCTTGGATGCTGGGCCGCACGATTGAAGTAGTCGCGCGCCTTGTCGTCACCGGCGGCTTCGGCCGCGCGACCAAGCCAATACCAGCCCCGCGAGGCGGAAAGCGGTCGGTTGGAAACTTCCAGGATACGCTGGAAGTGTTTCGTGGCCGCTTTCGGATCGTTCAGGTAGCGCAAGGCATACCAGCCGGCGTGAAATTCGGCATCGGCAACATCCGCCGTCTCGCTCGCCGCATGACGGGCCGTGACCTGGTAGGCGGCGCGGAATTTGCCGAGGTCGGCAAGGCCTCTTGCGACGATCCGCTGCTCGTTCCACCATTCGCCGGTATTGATGAGCTTGGCTTTGTCGTGCGGCATCTGTTCGAGAAGCTTTGCAGCGTCTTCGTATTTGTCCTGTCGGCGCAGGTTCTCGATGCGAATGAAGAGATAGGCGGGGTCGGACGCCCAGCGGCTGTCGACCGCCTTGATCAGGGCGCCGGTGTTGCTGGATTTCTGGATCAGAGCTGCCCAGGCATTGTAGAGTGATTGCGCTTCGCCGAGCGACGAGAAGCGCTTGGCCTGGCTCGCGCGGCCGCGATACATCAGATAGTCCATGCGCGTCTTGTGATCGGACGGACGCAGCAGCGCGGCAAACTCGCCGAGGATCCGGTCTTCCGTCGGTTTGTCGAGCCCATCCTCGTGCCAGAGCTTGCGGATGACCTTGGCTGCCGGCGCCGTGTTTCCGGTCGCCAGATGCGCCCGCGCCAGCAGCATCGCGCCTTCGATCGTCTCGGCTTCGGAATTGCCGAATGCGGCGAGAACGCCCTTCGGGCTCGGGTTTTCCCGATAGAGTGCCCGCTCCGAATTGGCACGGAAGGATTTCAATCCGGGCCAGCCCTTGAGATCGCGCTGGGCGGTGGCGATTTCGCTGGACGATACGTCCCGCAATCCCGACATGGCGATCGACCAGGTCAACATATGGCGATCGAGACCGGCGGCCATCCGGTCGCGGATGGCGAACGCTTTGGCGCCATCCTTGTCAGATAGGGCGTCGAGACCGGCCTTGAGCAGCGGGTTGACCTGTGCGGCAGGCGACGATGTCTTGGGAATGGTGCCGGTCGTCTCGAAGGACGGCGGTTCGGCTTTCATCGGGGCAAAGCCCAGCGGTTTTTCCGCCGGAACCGGGACACCGGCCGGAACGTCGGAAAGGGCGGCGGCATTCTGCACGCCAATGATCCCGGCAATGCCGAGCCCCAGGGCCGAAACAAAAAGAGACGACTTTCTCATCTACACACCAGACCTATATGCGCCACCTCTCCAGTAAGGCGAAACCTTGCTTAACAAGTCCTTAACCGGGGCGATCACATTCCGTCGATCAGCCCGTTGAAACTATCACAAAAGCACGCGACATGCGCTTGTCGCACCCGAAGGCGCGAAGTAATGTGCCCCCGATTTAAATAGAGAATGCGGCCGAAGCGTGGATATCGGCCCTGAGGAGTTCAGTGCATGTTTCAGGGATCGATTCCCGCTCTCGTTACCCCCTTCACCGAAGCGGGTACTGTTGATGAAGCCGCCTTCGCAGCGCATGTCGAGTGGCAGATCGCCGAAGGCTCATCCGGTCTCGTGCCGGTCGGCACGACGGGTGAATCGCCGACACTCTCCCATGCCGAGCACAAACGTGTCGTCGAACTCTGTATCGAGGTGGCCGCCAAGCGCGTGCCGGTAATTGCCGGAGCTGGCTCCAACAACACCAAGGAAGCGATCGATCTCGCGCAGCACGCCGAAAAGGCCGGCGCGGACGCCCTGCTGGTCGTCACGCCCTATTACAACAAGCCGACACAGAAGGGCCTGATCGGCCATTATGCGGCGATCGCCGAGGCCGTCTCGCTGCCGATCATCATCTACAACATCCCTGGTCGTTCGGTGGTCGACATGACGCCCGAGACCATGGGCGCGCTCGCCAAGGCGCACAAGAACATCGTCGGCGTGAAAGACGCGACCGGCAAGATCGAACGCGTCTCCGAGCAGCGCATCACCTGCGGCGCCGATTTCGTCCAGCTATCCGGCGAAGATGCAACCGCGCTCGGCTTCAATGCCCATGGTGGCGTCGGCTGCATTTCCGTGACCGCCAATGTCGCGCCACGCCTGTCGGCCGAATTCCAGGCCGCCATGCTGGCCGGTGACTATGCCAAGGCGCTGGAATATCAGGACCGGCTGATGCCGCTGCACAAGGCGATCTTCATGGAGCCGGGTCTTTGCGGGGCGAAATATGCGCTCAATCGCCTCGGCCGCATGAGCCGCACCGTGCGCCTGCCGCTTCTGCCGACGCTGGAAGGCGCAACCGAAGCTGCAATCGACGCGGCACTGAAGCATGCCGGTCTGCTGAACTGAGACAGTCGGCGCCGAGGCAAGACACTCGGCGCCTTTTCTTCCTGGTCTCTCTATACTACATAGAGGCACAGACATCAGGAACGGGAGCCCGCCGTCCACAATAACAAAAGCATCGGGCGGATCGGAATTCACCATGGCACCCAGAGGCAGCCAGCGCACCATCAACAAGATCGTCGCGGAAAACCGCAAGGCGCGCTTCAACTACGAGATCATCGATACCTACGAGGCCGGTCTTGTCCTGACCGGCACGGAGGTCAAGTCGTTGCGCGAAGGCAAGGCCAACATTGCCGAATCCTACGCCTCCGACGAGGGCAATGAAATCTGGCTGATCAATTCCCATCTGCCGGAATATCTGCAGGCCAACCGTTTCAATCACGAGCCCCGCCGGCGCCGCAAGCTGCTGCTGTCGGCGCGCGAGATCCATCGCCTGCGCAATTCGATCAATCGCGAAGGCATGACGCTGGTGCCGTTGAAGATCTACTTCAACGAAAAGGGCAGGGCGAAGCTCGAACTGGCGCTCGCCAAGGGCAAGAAACTGCATGACAAGCGCGAGACCGAGAAGGAACGCGACTGGAACCGGCAGAAGAGCCGTCTGTTGAAGACGGGCGGTTGATCGTATGAGCGCATCGCATTTGCAGGTCACTGTCGGCCCCTTCGTGTTCGAAGCTCGCTTCGAGCTGGAAAAGGCGCCGGAAACCTGCCGGGTCTTCCAGACCTTCCTGCCATTCCGCAACCAGACCATTCATTCGCGCTGGAGCGGCGAGGCGGTCTGGGTACCGCTCGGCGACTTCCAGTTCGGCGCCGGTTTCGAGAATCACACCTGTCATCCGTCGCGTGGCGATATCCTGCTCTATCCCGGTGGTTACAGCGAAACCGAATTGCTGTTCGCCTATGGAAGCTCGCATTTCGCCAGCAAGATGGGCGCCCTTGCCGGCAACCATTTCCTCACCTTGACCAAGGGACAGGAGCAACTGGAGGCCATGGGCAAGATGGTGCTCTGGCAGGGTGCGCAGCCAATTGCGTTTGAATTGGTTTAGTTCAGCCGTTTGCGGCGTGTTTTTCGTTTGCCCGTTCGACCATGCGGCGTTCGTGTTCCAGCAGCCATTGCTTGCGCCAGAGACCGCCACCATACCCCGTCAAGCTGCCATCAGCCCCGATCACCCGGTGGCAGGCGATCACGATCGCGATCTGATTGGCGCCATTGGCGCGAGCGACGGCCCTGACGGCGGTGGGGCGGTCGATGTCGGCCGCAAGACCGGAGTAGCTGCGGGTGACGCCGACCGGGATCTGACGCAGCGCCTGCCAGACGGCGCGTTCGAACGCGGTTCCATGCCCGGCGAGCCGGGTCTGAAACGGGGCCGGCGCGCCGTGGAAATAGTCTGAAAGCTCGGCCGCTATCTGCTCGATGACGGCATTGCGCCCGAGTGTCACCGCCTGGCCGTTCAGCGTTTGCAGCCGGCGGATCTCGTTCGGCAGGGCAGGGCGATCGGCAAATTCCAGCAGATGCAAGGCATGTTCGTCGGCAATGGCCATCATCGGGCCAATCGGCGTTTCGATCCAGTCGGCCTTGAGCAGCGATCGGCCTTTGAGGTCGGCCGGCGCTGCGCCAAACAACTGGGTGATGGCCTGGCGGAAGCCGCTGCCCGATTCGTAACCGGCATCGAGTTGTGCATCGATCACCGGTTCGCCCCGGGACAGGGTCTGAGCGGCCTGGCCCGCCCGTCTCAGCCTGGCGATTTCAAGAAAGCTCATGCCGAAACGTTTTTTGAAGCTGCGACGCACGGTCGAGGGATCGTGACCGAGCGCGACAATATCATCCTCGCTCCAGCGCCGGACGGGGTCTGCTTCAAGCGCCTCCAGCAGGCCTTTCACCAACGGATCGGGCGCGCCATAGGCCAGCATCGGGCGACAGCGCTTACACGGCCGGAAGCCGGCCTCCATGCAGGCGGCCATCGTCTCTTCGAAGACGCAGTTTTCCGGCTTCGGCTTGCGCGCGGTGCAGGTGAAGCGGCAAAAGATCCTGGTGGAGGTCACGCAGACATAGGCGAAGCCGTCATAGGCGGCATCGCGATTGACCAGCGCAGTGTACAATGTGTCGTGGGTGGGGCGTTTGAACAGCATGCCCGGATGTTAGCGCAAAGCGCGACAGATGCCGCCGAAAATCGGGCGCCGATATGGCTCGGTGTCTCTGTCGGGCAAAAAGAGGCGCTACGGCCTCTGAGGCTTTGCGTGCTTAGTGGTCGTGTTCGCTTGCCGGAGCCGGCTCGCTCATCACGCGCGGCGCTCCCCGTTCACTCGGGTCGCGGCCAATTTCCGCCTTCAGTGTCATCAGGTCGATGAAATGATCGGACTGGCGACGCAGGTCGTCGGCGATCATCGGCGGCTGGGTTGCCATGGTCGACACCACCGAAACCTTGCGGCCCCTGCGCTGCAGCGCTTCGACCAGTGTGGTGAAATCCCCGTCACCAGAGAAGATCACCAGATGGTCGACGGTTTCGGACTGCTCCATCGCGTCGATGGCCAGTTCGATGTCCATATTGCCCTTGACCTTGCGGCGGCCCATGGAGTCGGTGAATTCCTTGGCCGGCTTGGTGATGACCTTGTAGCCATTGTAGTCGAGCCAGTCGATCAGCGGACGGATCGACGAATATTCCTGATCCTCGATCAGTGCCGTGTAATAGTAAGCCCGCAACAGGTAGCCGCGCTTCTGGAAGGCCTTGAGCAGCTTGCGGTAGTCAATATCAAAGCCAAGGCTCTTGGAAGCAGCGTAGAGATTGGCGCCGTCGATGAAAAGGGCGATTTTCTCGCGGGGGTCGAACATCGGAATTATCCTTGAATGCAAATATTCATACTGGGCAAAAAGCAATCAAAACAAGACTTTGCCTTTCAACTTCAGAGCACCCCAGTTTACATTAAGAAGTGTTCATATATGAAAATATGTAGGGCAGGATTTCTAATATTCCAAGCACGCAGAGGTTGAATCAGGTGACGCTTTTTGGCTTTCCCGCGTTTTATTGGCCGTTCGGGCAAGGGAGAATGACGAAAAACTTGAATTTCCCCTCTATTGATTGTATCGCAGCCCCAATCCCATGCATTCATGACCGCAAAGGACAGGCAATGGCCCGTGTCACCGTTGAAGACTGTATCGACAAAGTCGAAAATCGCTTTGAGCTCGTGTTGCTCGCAAGCCATCGCGCCCGCCAGATTTCTCAAGGCGCACCGATCACCATCGATCGCGACAAGGACAAGAACCCCGTCGTTGCACTGCGCGAAATCGCGGATGAAACCCTTTCGCCCGATGATCTGAAGGAAGATCTGATCCATTCGCTGCAGAAGCATGTCGAAGTCGACGAGCCGGAGCAGGATTCCGGTTCGATGATTGCCGGTTCTGGTGCCTCGAAGACCGAGGACGAGGATGACATGCCGGAAACCGTCACTTTCGACCAGATGTCGGAAGAAGATCTTTTGGCCGGTATCGAAGGCCTCGTGCCGCCGGAAAAGAGCGACGATTACTAATCGTCAATAGGTCAGACTTTAGTCTGCTTCGGACGGTTTAACTACGTGCGCCAGTCAATATGACTGGCGCGCTTTTCGTTTCTGGGAGACGTCCGAATGATGCGGCAGTATGAGCTTGTGGAGCGGGTACAGAAGTACAAGCCCGACGCCAATGAAGCTCTTCTCAACAAGGCCTATGTCTATGCCATGCAGAAGCACGGCAAGCAGACGCGCGCCAGTGGCGATCCCTACATATCCCACCCGTTAGAGGTTGCCGCGATTCTCACCGATATGCGTCTCGATGAATCGACGATCGCAGTCGCCCTCCTGCATGACACGATTGAAGACACATCGGCGACACGCGCCGAAATCGATGAGCTGTTCGGCGAGGATATCGGTCGCCTGGTCGAAGGCCTGACCAAGCTCAAGAAGCTGGATCTGGTCTCGAAGAAGGCCAAGCAGGCGGAAAACCTGCGCAAGCTGCTGCTCGCCATTTCCGACGATGTGCGCGTCCTTCTCGTCAAGCTTGCCGACCGCCTGCACAATATGCGCACACTCGAGCATATGCGCGACGACAAGCGCGCCCGCATCTCCGAAGAGACGATGGAAATCTATGCGCCGCTCGCCGGCCGCATGGGTATGCAGGACATGCGCGACGAGTTGGAGGACCTGTCTTTCCGTTATATCAATCCCGAAGCCTACGAGACGGTGACCCAGCGGCTCGCTGAACTTTCGACCCGCAATGAAGGCCTGATCACCAAGATCGAGGACGAGTTGCGCGACCTGCTCGTCGCCAATGGTCTGCTGAACACCTCGGTCAAGGGCAGGCAGAAGCGGCCCTATTCGGTTTTCCGCAAGATGCAGTCGAAGTCGCTGTCCTTCGAGCAGCTTTCCGACGTCTACGGTTTTCGCATCCTGGTCGATGACATTCCCGGCTGCTACCGGGCGCTGGGCATCGTTCACACGCGCTGGCGCGTCGTGCCGGGACGATTCAAGGACTATATCTCCACCCCGAAGCAGAATGACTACCGGTCGATCCACACGACGATCGTCGGTCCGTCGCGCCAGCGCATCGAACTGCAGATCCGCACGAGCCGCATGCACGAGATCGCCGAATTCGGCATTGCCGCGCATGCGCTCTACAAGGATGGCGAAAACGGCGAGCCGGGCGAGTTGCTGTCGCGCGAAAGCAACGCCTATTCTTGGCTACGCCATACGATCGAGGCGCTCGCCGAGGGCGACAGTCCGGAAGAATTCCTCGAGCACACCAAGCTCGAACTGTTCCAGGACCAGGTCTTCTGTTTTACCCCAAAGGGCAAGCTGATCGCGCTGCCGCGCGGTGCGACCCCGATTGACTTTGCCTATGCTGTCCATACCAATATCGGCGATACGACTGTGGGTGCCAAGATCAACGGTTCGATCATGCCTCTGGTCACGCGCCTGTCGAACGGCGACGAGGTCGAGATCATCCGCTCCGGCGTCCAGGTTCCACCGGCCGCCTGGGAAGAAATCGTCGTCACCGGCAAGGCCCGCGCCGCCATCCGCCGCGCCACCCGCATGGCGATCCGCAAGCAATATGCAGGTCTTGGACAACGAATTCTGGAGCGCACCTTCGAGCGCGCCGGCAAGGTCTTCTCCAAGGACAATCTCCGTCCCGTCCTGCACCGGCTCGGCCAGCGCGACGTCGAGGATGCCATTGCCTCCGTCGGCCGTGGCGAAATGTCGTCGCTCGATGTCCTGCGTGCCGTCTATCCAGACTACCAGGATGAACGCGTCACCGTGAAGCCGAATGCCGATGAGGGCTGGTTCGCGATGAACAGCGCCAATGGCATGGTCTTCAAGATCCCCGGCAAGGCGCGGCCGGTGGGCGATGCCCCGACGGCCGGCGATGGGCCTGAGCCATTGCCGATCCGCGGTCTCTCGGGCAATGCCGAAGTGCATTTCGGTCCGGCAGGCGCAGTCCCCGGCGATCGCATCGTCGGCATCATGGAAGACGACAGGCGGATCACCATCTATCCGATCCAGGCCTCGGCGCTGCAGCGCTTCGATGATGAACCGGAGCGCTGGATCGATGTGCGCTGGGATCTGGACGAGGCCAACAAATCGCGGTTCGTTGCCCGTATCCTGATCAATGCATTGAACGAGCCGGGCACGCTGGCCACGGTCGCGCAATGCGTCGCACGCCTCGACATCAACATCCGCGTGCTGAACATGATCCGGATCGCCACCGACTTCACCGAAATGGGCCTCGATATCGAGGTCTGGGATCTTCGGCAGCTGAACCAGTTGATCGGCGAACTCAAGGAACTCGACTGCATCTCTACGGTCAAGCGGATCTACGACTGAGTCTGTACGGTTGCCTTGCTTGCCGTTCCCACATGCTGCGGCATGCAATGTGGCCCGTCCGGGCCACATTGGCGGCGACCTGCCTTACTTTTAGTCACTATTCTGCCTAAAACGTAAACCTGAAGGGTCCAGACATGCGCCTTGCGCATGGCTGGTGTCGCCAATCAGGACTGGTGGTTTGTGCGGCGCAATATTATCTTCTCCTCAACAGATGAAACACAGAACTGAGGACAGAAAAATGTTTGCTCCTATCCGTAAATTTGCTCGTGCCCTTCGCGTCCCGACTGTTGCCGAACGCGAAATGAACTACCTGAACGGCGCCCGTGACCTGGTTGACCTGGAATACCGTCAGCGCGAAATCGATCGTGGCGCCTTCCGTCGCGGCTTCTAAGCTGATCGCTCCCATCCGATCGTGATGATTTCGACGCCGGCTTTGATGTCGGCGTTCGCTTTTAGGCCTTGTGTCGATTTTCGGCCCTGCTCTTGCCGGATGCATGTCCGATCCACTACATGTGCAGCATGCTTTTCCGACGCCGCCGACCACTGCCCTTGATACAGAGACTCCGGGACTTCTTTTGGCCCCGCAAGGGTTTCATGCGTTCGCTGCACTATGTCCGCAAGCGGATCCTGCGGCTGACGGCAACCCCGCATGCGGTTGCAGCCGGCGTTGCGGCAGGGGTCATTTCTTCCTGGACCCCTTTCATGGGCCTGCACATCGTGCTTGCCCTTGCCATCGCCTACGTCGTTGCTGGCAATCTTGCCGCTGCCGCTCTCGGCACGGCATTTGGCAATCCACTGACCTTTCCCCTGATCTGGGCTTCCACCTGGGAAGTCGGCGAAGTCATTCTCCGTCGCGATGGCCCGGAGAAGGCAGCCCCACTCGATCTGCACCGGCTGTTGCATTCCTTCGATCTGACCCACTTGTGGGAGCCGGTATTGAAACCCATGTTGATTGGCGCAATTCCGCTGGCTGCCGTTAGCGCAATCGTGATTTACGGTGCGACCTACTGGGCCGTGCACGGTTTTCAGGTCAGGCGGCGCAGTCATCTGGCAATCCGCGCCCGCCAGCGCCTGGCCGAGGCGCTTGATGGGACCGCGAGCGTCTGACCATGATCATCGGCCTTGGAAGTGACCTTATCGATATACGGCGGGTGGAAAAATCCATCGAGCGCTTCGGCGACCGTTTTACCCATCGCTGCTTCACCGAAATCGAGCGCAAGAAATCGGATGGCCGCAAAAACCGCGCCGCCTCCTATGCCAAGCGTTTTGCCGCCAAGGAAGCCATGTCTAAGGCGCTAGGAACGGGCATTGCCCAGAACGTGTTCTGGAAGGACATGGGCGTCATCAACCTGCCGTCGGGCAAGCCGACGATGAAGCTAACCGGCGGGGCGCAAACCATTCTGCTCGGCCTGATGCCGCCCGGTCATGTGCCATCCATTCACCTGACAATCACCGACGACTACCCGCTGGCCCAGGCATTCGTCATCATTGAAGCCCTGCCGGAGAGCCGTTGAGCTGCTTGGTCGCGCCTGTTTGCCGCCGTCGGCGGTTGCCGCGTCGATGCGAACCGACTAGACAGGGCAGGAAATTCGCAAAAAGGAATAGAACCGCGTGAGCGAACGAGCTGAAAAGACTCAAAGTGCCCTTTGGGAGAACATCAAGGTCATCATCCAGGCCCTGCTGCTGGCCATGGTTATCCGCACCGTGTTCTTCCAGCCTTTCACGATCCCGTCCGGGTCGATGATGCCGACGCTCCTGGTTGGCGACTACATCTTCGTCAACAAGTTTTCCTATGGCTATTCGAAATATTCGCTGCCGTTCTCGCCGAACCTGTTCGAAGGCCGCATCTTCGAAAGCGCGCCGGAGCGGGGCGACATTGTCGTGTTCCGTTTCCCTCCGAACCCGAAGATCGACTATATCAAGCGCCTTGTCGGCCTGCCGGGCGACCGTATCCAAGTGATCGACGGCGTGCTGAACATTAATGGTCAGCCTGTGCCGCGTGCACAGGACGGTGCCTTTACATCCGACTACCGCATGGATCCGGGCACCGATGTGCCGGTTTTCCGCGAAACCATGGACAATGGCGTCACCTATCAGACGCTTGACCAGGCACCTGATACCCGCGGTGACAACACACGCGAATTCATCGTGCCCGAAGGCCATTATTTCATGATGGGCGACAATCGCGACAACTCACTCGACAGCCGCTTCGATGTCGGCTTCGTGCCGGCCGAAAACCTGATCGGTCGCGCTTCGGTGATCTTCTTCTCGCTCGGCAACGACACCTCGTTCCGCGAGATCTGGAAATGGCCTGCCAACATGCGTTGGGACCGTCTTTTCAAGGTTGTCGAATGAAAAAGGCAAGAGGGCTCGGCGAAGAGGATTGGAAGCAGCTTGAAGCTGTGATCGGTCATGGCTTTGCCGAGCGTGAGCGCCTGCAGCGGGCTCTCACCCATGCGAGCGCCCACGTCTCGAAGAGCCGCGGCGACTACGAACGCATGGAATTCCTCGGCGACCGGGTCTTAGGCCTCTGTGTCGCCGAACTGCTGTTTTCCATCTATCGCAATGCGACGGAAGGGGAACTGTCGGTTCGTTTCAACCAGCTGGTTAGTGCTGAAACCTGCGCCGCGGTTGCCGACGAGATGGAGCTTCATCGCTACATTCGCACCGGTTCGGACGTAAAAGCGATCACGGCGTCCAACATGCTCAATGTTCGCGCCGACGTCGTCGAAAGCCTGATCGCGGCCATCTATCTCGATGCCGGTCTCGAAGCTGCGCGCGGTTTCATCCTGCGCTATTGGACGGCCCGCGCCAGCCGTGCCGATGGCGCCCGCCGCGACGCCAAGACAGAACTGCAGGAATGGGCGCATGCCAAACATGCGACATCGCCAATATATAAGGTTGCCGAACGCTCCGGACCGGATCATGATCCCCGCTTTACGGTGATCGTCGAAATCCCCGGCGTGAAGCCGGAAATGGGAACGGACCGTTCCAAGCGTGCCGCCGAACAGGTGGCAGCCACAAAAATTCTCGAACGCGAAGGCATCTGGGCCAAGGCCACAGACGCCAACTGAATGGAAAATATGACAGAGAACCAAACCCCTGACGTCGATGAAGCGCCCGACGCCAACTTGACACAACCCGACCCGACCCGAACCGGCCCGACTCGGTCCGGCTTCGTTGCCCTGATCGGCCCGACCAATGCCGGCAAGTCGACCCTAGTCAATCGCTTCGTCGGTGCCAAGGTGTCGATCGTCAGCCATAAGGTGCAGACGACCCGCGCCGTGATGCGCGGCATCGCCATCCACAAGAACGCCCAGATCGTCTTCATGGACACGCCGGGCATCTTCAAGCCGCGCCGCAAGCTTGATCGTGCCATGGTCACGTCCGCCTGGGGCGGCGCCAAGGATGCCGACCTGATCCTGCTCCTGATCGACAGCGAGCGGGGCCTGCGCGGTGATGCTGAGGCGATCCTCGAGGCGCTGAAGGATGTGCCGCAGCCGAAGATCCTGGTCTTGAACAAGATCGACCGTGTCGAGCGCGAAGCGCTGCTCAAGTTGGCGACGACCGCCAACGAGACCGTCAAGTTCGACCGCACCTTCATGATCTCGGCCACGACCGGCTCGGGCTGTGAAGACATCATGGATTATCTGGCGGACACCTTCCCGGAAGGTCCCTGGTATTATCCGGAAGACCAGATTTCCGATCTGCCGATGCGCCAGCTGGCCGCCGAAATCACCCGCGAAAAGCTCTTCCTGCGCCTGCATCAGGAACTTCCCTATTCCTCGCATGTAGAGACGGAGAAGTGGGAAGAGCGCAAGGACGGCTCGGTGCGCATCGAGCAGGTCATCTATGTCGAGCGCGACAGCCAGAAGAAGATTGTGCTCGGCAAGAATGGCGAGGCGATCAAGTCGATCTCCAGCTCATCGCGCCGCGAGATGTCGGAAATCCTCGAACAGACGGTGCACCTGTTCCTGTTCGTCAAGGTTCGCGAAAACTGGGGCAACGATCCGGAACGCTTCCGCGAAATGGGTCTGGAGTTCCCGCGCGACTGATGTCGCGCGGTTTGCCTATGCCCTCAGGCGTCGGGCGACAAAGCTGGAGATCGCCGGGCCGATCAGGATGATCAGCAGCAGGCGCGTGGTCTGCAAGGCCATGACGAAGGACATGTCGACCGGCGTCGAGGCGGCGATGATGGCGACGGAATCAAGCCCGCCCGGGCTTGTCGCCAGATAGGCGGTGAGCGGATCGATGCCCTTCAGCCACCAGAGCAGGAAGGCAAGTCCGCCGCAAAAACCCATCAGCAGCACGATTGAGCCGACCACCTGGGGCAGGGCGCTTGCCGCATGCCGCAGGATGCGCCGGGTGAAGCTGAGCCCGATCTTCCAGCCGAGCAGACCATAGGCCGCCGCGAGCAGCCATTCCGGCAGGTCGATGGTGATGTAACCGAGGACATGAAGTGTGGTGGTCGCGATCATCGGCAGCAGCATGGTGCCGGCCGGGATTCTCAGCTTTGCCCCGACGACAGCCGCAGCAAGCGCGACAGCCACGGTTTTCGCCAGTTCGATCCAGTCGGTCGGCGGAAACCAGATGATCTCCTGTGCTGCGCCGCCCTCAACATTGAAGACGAATGCGGCCATGATCGAGGCACCGGTCGCGACAAACACCACCCGCAGATATTGCATGAAGGCGACAAGACGGGCGTCGGCACCATGCGCCTCGGCCATCAGCACCATGGCGGACGCCGCGCCTGCCGAGGTCCCCCAGACAGCGGTCGTCCCCGGCAGGATATCGGCCTTGGCAATCAGATAGCCGAGCAGGCTACTGGCGGCGATGACGGCGAGCACGATGGCGAGGAAGATCGGCCAGTCATGCGCGACGGCTTTCAGGGTCTGCAGATCGAGCGAGCGGGCGATGATGCAGCCGATCAGCGAATGAGCCACGATATAGGGCACGCGATGCACGGACAGCCGGGCACCATTGGTCGCCACAAGGATAGCGGCCGCCATCGGCCCGAGCAACAGGGCGCCCGGGATATGGCTGAGAAACAGCGCTGCCGACAGAACGAAGGAAACCATCGCCAATATGGTCCAGCGTGCGAGGCTGGGTAGCGAGGTCAGCATACCGGGCAGGGGTGCAGGCACGGGCGGGACGGCGATCGGGGCTTCGTCCGTCACGATGGTTTGCGGACTGTTGCGACCCTGATCCTCGGACATGCGGTACCCCGTCTTTCGTCTGAGGCGCGCGTGGATGGAAAGCGCTGGACGAAACGTCGAATTAGACAATAAATGAGGCTATCCTCACAATTGAGATTTATGAAGATGGTCTCGCAAAAGTCAAGTTCGCCACCGCCGACTCCAATGCCGGCCACGGCCAAGGAACCCAAGCGCAAGCGCGGGATCGCACGGGTGGCCAGACTTCTCGATGCCGGTGCCGCAGTCTTTGCCGAACAAGGTTACAAGGCAGCGACAATGACCGAGATTGCCGCGCGGGCAGGCGCGCCGATCGGCTCGCTTTACCAGTTTTTCCCCAACAAGGATCTGCTCGCGGACGCATTGGTTGCCCGTTACGCCGAGCATCTGGCGACCGAGCTTGAGGCAATTCGCCAAGCCGCCCCGCAACTGCATGCGGACGGTCTCTCGGCGAGACTGCTGGAGATGTTCCTGGCGCATGCGTCGGAGCGGAGCCTCGTTCTCAGCCTCCTCGATGCGCGCTGGGAGCAGCCCGGCGTGCGGCCCGGCGTGCTGCGGGCCAGCCTGAGGCAGCAGATCGTGTCGATCCTCGCCGCCTGGCGTCCGTCTCTCGGCGAAGAGGAGCAGCAAGCCATGGCAGCCGTCGTGCTGGAGGCGATGAAGACCATGGCGCAGTTCCATCAGGAAGAGCGCTTCCCGGGCAAGTCTCTGGCGCTTGAACACTGGCGTCGCTGGGTGGTCACTTATCTTGCCGATATGGCCGGATGAGGCCGTGCCGGCGGTTGTTATTGATGCCGTGGCTGGAGTAGAATTCACCGATGCAATGGACAGATGAAGCGATCCTTCTCGGTGTGCGGCGACATGGCGAAACCAGCGTCATCGCCGAAATGATGACGCGTCATCGCGGCCGTCATCTTGGCATGGTCCGCTCCGGTCGCTCGCGCACCATGCAGCCGGTCCTGCAGCCGGGAAACCGGCTGGAAGTCACATGGCGGGCGCGTCTCGACGAGCATATCGGCGAGTATCGGGTCGAGCCGGTGGAATTGCGCGCGGGGCGGTTGATGGAGAGTGCCACGGCCGTCTATGGCGTGCAGGCGCTCGGCTCGCTGCTGCGACTGCTGCCCGAGCGCGATCCGCATCCGCATCTGTTCGAGGCACTCGATGTGATCCTCGATCACCTGCATGAGCCGGCATCGGCCGGGGAACTGTTTGTGCGCTTTGAACTGGCGCTGCTGAATGATCTGGGATTTGGCCTTGATCTGGAAGAATGTGCGGCCACCGGAGGGCGTGAGGATCTGGTGTTCGTCTCGCCGAAATCAGGCCGCGCGGTCAGCCGTGCCGCAGGTCAGCCCTGGGCCGACAAGATGCTGGTTTTGCCGGATTTCCTGTCTCCAGGCACAAGGCGCGCCGCGGATCCGGAAAGCCTGGCACGGGCGTTTCAATTGACCCGCTATTTCCTCGATCGCCACGTCTACGTGCCGCGCGGGCTCGAAGCCGGCACGGCACGCGAAGGGTTTTGTCAGGCTGCATTGAAGACCTTGCGGTCACTGGCCGAACCTGCCGAATTGGCGGCGCCGAAGAAAATTTCCTGATCTTCCGGCGCAGACTTCTGCATATGCTGGTGAATGGCGACCTGCAGGTCGCCAATGCTGCGGTAGCTGCCGCCATCCAGGTCGATGACCGGATACTTCACGGCAATGAACTTGAACCGATCGCCGTCGGGTATGGTGATGCCGACCGGAACCCCGGCGTATTCGATAACTTGCTTCTTCATAACAATATTCCCCGCCCGTGCGGTGCACGGAGCAAAACTAGATGTCGATGTATTCAGTTCAGTGCTTGCGCAGTGTCACATTCGACAGGTGCATTTGAGATGGGATTTGCCCATCACAAAGCGCGGGGTAATCTGCCAGGATCGGGCGGTATCATGAAATACAACTGGCATTTCGCTGACCTCCTTCTTTGGCTGCGGTCTCAAGGGCGAGACCTTACGCTGGTATCGTAGTCAGTATCGATCCAGCATCCCCAAGGTAGGTGCAGGATGCGAATCCGTCAACGGGGTCGTCAGCAAAAATAAAATAATTTTCTGCTGACGTTCGCAGGTGCACAAAATGAGGCAAAATTGATCCGCTCCGGCCGAAAAGCCGAAATAAAATCTCATTTGGAGCAAATTTAAGCCGCGACGACAGCCGGTCGGTCGACCGCTTTCTCACGGATTGGCCAATGCACCACTGCCGCGAACAGGCCAAGGATTACACCCAGCCACCAGACCTGGTCGTAGGTGCCGAAGCGGTCGTAGAGATAGCCTCCCATCCACACGCCGAGGAAGGAACCGATCTGGTGCGACAGGAACACCAGACCACCGAGCAGGCCGAGATGGCGTGTGCCAAACATGATCGCCACGAGGCCATTTGTCGGCGGCACGGTGGACAGCCACAGCAGGCCCATCACGGCGGCGAAGATCACCACCGACGTCGGTGACTGCGGCAACAGCAGGAAAGCCGTGACCGCGATCGAACGGCCGATATAGATCAGCGCCAGGAAATACGGTTTCGAATAGCGTTGGCCGATCACACCGGCGGCCAGCGAGCCAATGACGTTGAAGAAGCCGATGAGTGCCATGGCAATCACCGCGTAGCGTGCCTCGATGCCGATATCGCCGAGATAGGCGGGAAAATGCGCGGTGATGAAGGCCACCTGAAAACCGCAGACGAAAAAGCCGGTGGTCAGCAGCAGGTAGCTCTTGTGGGTCAGTGCTTCTTTCAGCGCAGCGGCCACCGTCTGCTCATACTGCGCCTTGGATTGCGTGCCGGAATTGGCATTGCCGCGCAGCGGATAGGCAAGCAGCGGTACGATCAGCATCATGATCGACATATAGACCAGTCCGTCCGACCAGCCGACGGCCGAGATCAGCCCCTGGGACAACGGTGCAAACAGGAACATGCCGGCAGAGCCGGCAGCCGTGCCGATGCCGAAGGCCATCGAGCGCTGTTCGGGCGTCACGTTGCGGGCGAATGCCGAGAGGATGACGCTGAACGAGCCGGCGCCGATCGCCGTACCAACCAGCACGCCGCCACCGATATGCAGCCAGATCGGCGCGGAGGCATGCGCCATCATCAAAAGGCCAAGCGCATAGAGCACGCCGGACATGACGATCACCCGGCCCGTTCCGTATTTGTCGGCGAGTGCGCCGAAGAACGGCTGGCTCAGACCCCAGCAGAGGTTCTGCACCGCCATGGCCAGACCGAAGGTCGAGCGGTCCCAGCCGCGATCGGCCAGCATCGGCAACTGGAAGAAACCCATGGCCGAGCGCGGGCCGAAGGTCATGACAGCGACCAGAGAACCCGCGATGATGATCAGCCAGGGCATTGTGGGACGGGGGATGGTCGTGGCCATGAGATTTGCTCCGATTGTCCGCAGACAATACAGGAGCGTTTTCGCGACGAAAAACGCCAATTGATGAACTGGCCATCAGCTTAATTGATGAACGTCAGCCGGTTCGACCCCGGACGATAATGGCTAAGAACGTTCCTTCAGCGCCGTTTGATCGCCCAGCTTTCCGAACGTTCTTCGATGATAGTGACCTGATCGCCCAGCGCGATGGCACCTTCACTGCGCGGCACCGCGTTCCAGCCGAACAAGGGGCCGGGCACGCGCCGGTCGGCCGACATGCGGATGCGGCCCATGGCCGGGATCGGAGTGGCACCCTCGCGCGAACCGGTGGTCTGGTCCTGGCTCGTCATGATGCAGCGGGCGCATGGTTTGACGAAGTCATAGCGGATGCCGGCGATCTCGATCGCCGTCCAGCGATCCTCGGCCCAGGCCTCGTCGCAGTCGACGACAATATTCGGCCGGAAACGCTCCATGCCGACCGCGCCTTCGCCATGCTTGGCCATGTCCTCGTTCAGGGCACGTAGCGAACCGGTCGTCGTCACCAGAACCTGATAGCCGTCGGCGAAGCTGACGGGACTGTCGTTGCCGGCCCATTCCGTGTTGGCGAGACGGCGGGCGGCCGTATCGAAGAACACCAGCTTCATCGGTGTGTCGAACCACGCCGACAGCGTCGCGTTGCTTGTTTCGTCCGCCACGGCGGCGCTGACGATCGATCTCCATACAGCCACGTCCATGCGGTTGTCCGGCTGCGGTTGCGCGACCAGCACCTCGCGGCCGTCGTCCAGCGTCAGGTGTACACCGCTCTCGGTCGGAGCGACGGTGAGCCTCGCCAGAGCCGGCAATTCGCGCTGGGTGATGAACTGACCGGTCGGGTCGACGATCATCATGCGCCGGTCGCCGGCCAGGCCCATGGCCTCGATGCGGGCGGATGGCACGGTGATGCCGCGGGCGCTTTTCAACGGAAAGATATTGAGTTCGGCGACCTGCATGACAGCCTCAGATTTCATTGTGGAACAGGGACAGGAAAAGGTTCAGGCGCTCGTGTCGCTCCGTGGCCAGTCCGCGGCCGGTCGCCGTCTGGAAGCCATCGGAGAGCGTCAGCAGCTTGGCCGGGAAGTGGTCGATTGCAAAACGCCGGTCGTCGAGCGGTCGGTTTTTCGCTTCCGGGTCGGTCGGGTCATAGAGGCCGGAGCCCATCCGGCCGGCAATATAGAAGCAGCGTGCCACGCCGACCATGCCGATCGCATCGAGCCTGTCGGCATCCTGCAGGATTTTCGCTTCGATGCTTTCCGGCGCGATATTGGCGGAAAAGCTGTGCGTCAGGATGGCATGGGCGACGGCGGCGATGCGGGCAGCGTCCCAGCCGAGACCGGCCAGGATGCCGGAAGCCTTGTCTGCGGCCAGCCTGGATGCCTGTGAACGCAGCGGCGAATTCTTCTCGACGGCAACGCAATCATGCAGCAGCACGGCTGCGGCCAGAACCTCGCCATCGCTGCCTTCGCCCGCATGGATGCGCATCGCATTGCGGAACACCCGGTGGATATGGGCGATGTCATGCGAACCGTCATCGCTGTCCGTCGCATGCGGCAGCAGATGCACAGCCAGGGCATCGAAGGGCGCGAATGCGGTTGCGGTCAGTGTCTCGGCCATGATGATTCCATGCGGTTGTGGCGCGTCATTTAGACCAGTCGAACCGTCTCTAGCAATTGCACTCAACTTTTCTCTGCAACCTCTTCGACCGGTGCCGATGCGATCTCCTCATTGTCCCGGACCGGCCTGCTGCTGAGGATCTTCTGGTAGAACAGGCCGATGCCGATCAGCACCACGCCAAGCCCGATGAAGGACAGGGCCCTGAGCACGCCTTCGAGATTGCTCATGTCGATCAGAAACGCCTTGCCGACCGACAGCATGACCAGCACCGCAGAGGCAATGCGCAGGCTGCGGGCATTCAGCCGGGAGCCGAGCACCAGAAGCCCGACGCCGATCATAAGCCATGCGACGGAATAGCTGTAGGTCTCAGCCTGCAGGAAGCCCTTCCATTCGGCGATGAATTCGCCCTGCCAGAAGCGGCGCACGCTAAGCGTCACCCAGGCAAAGCCAAGGGCCGCGGCACTGATCGCCAGGAGCGTCACATAGGGCAGGGGCCGCTTGTCGCGGGCATACAGGGCCAGCCCGGCATAGGCGAGGCCGGGCAACAGGTAGCCGATGAAAAGCAGGTTGATCAACGGCCAGTTGCCGGTGCTTTCACCGGTAAAGAACGGGTTCAGCGCGCCGAGATGGGCGGTCAGCACCTGTAGCATCGACACCACACCAGCCGCCATCGATCCGTACCGGAATACCGGGCTCGGTGATTTCAGGTCGAGCGTCATCATGATGCCGGAAAGGCCGATGAACAGCAGTGTGTAGATCGATTGTTCGCCAAGCGTCGGCACGCTGTCGTCGAGCACGCCACCATTCATCGCATGGCGAATGAGGATGGCGACAGCCAGAAGGCCGAGCAGGCTGGCAATCGCCTGCAAGGCGTTGCGCACCCGCACGCCCGGCCAGCGGCGCAATTCATAGGCTGCCACTGCGGCCAGAAGCGCCGGGATGCCGTAGCCGGGCAGAAGGGCATTGAGGAAGGGCGTCTTGCCCAGCGCGTCCGCTCCAACGAGCGTCGGCTCCCAGCCGATTCGCACAAGCACGCCCACCGAGGTCGCCGCCATCATCCACGGCAATCCGCTCCAGGGACGCAGGCGTGTTGCCATCAGGAAGGCAAAGCCGAGTACAGAGAGAAGGACGGTCGTGACGATGCCGTCGGTCAGCGCATGCAGGGCGAACGCAAAAGCTGCGAAACTGCCGGCGATCAACAGGTCCCGGGCGCGCCGCAGGTCATTCTGTCGATCGATCTTGCCGATCGCCTCGGCCGCAGCAATCAGCACGAGACCGACCGCAATCCCGTAGAGCCCATGCGTCCAGTCGCGGCTGTAGACGCCGTAGAAGACGAAGCTGACTGCGGCGAGCACGGTCGGAACGGTGGCCGCAATGCCCGCCCAGAGCGTGGCAAAGATCGGATCGGCAGCACAGCGGCGGCGGATAAAGGCAATGCCGAGCAGCAGGAAGATCCCGCCGAGCCCGAGAGAGACGATGATTTGCAGCCCGCCAAGGCTGGGCAGAGGCACGGTGCCGCCGCTGGCAGAGTCCAGCATCCAAAGAATATCCATCGTCAATGCGGCTTCGGTCAGGACAACGAGCACGGCGCTGAATGCCGAAAGCACGGCCGGCCAGAATGCGCCGTGACGGGCAGCACCGGCCGCCGCAAGCGAAGCGATCAGTGCCGCCGAGGCATAGAGCGGAAACAGATCTACCACGCTGCCGACGAACAGAAGCGTCAGCGCTGGCAAGATCACGGCAAGCGCCATCGTGATGTCGAGGCCGATGGCGGCGCGGATGGCGAGTTTGCCGAGATTGTCCCAGGACACGGCCGTGTTCTCTGTCTCGGCGCTGAGCGTCGTGCCCGGCCAGATCAGCAGCCAGCTGGCGACCATGGCAATCAGCGCCAGCGTCACCGGGGTCAGGTCGGCAGGGCCGCTGAAAGCGATGTAGACAAGCGCCCAGAGGCCGAGCCCGGCATGGGCGATCGAGGGCACGATATGCCAGCCACGGAAGCGCGAGGCGAAAGCCGTGGCAATCAGCGAGACCGTCAGGAAGCCAAACAGCGTCCACGGGCTTGGTGATGTGCTGGACACCAGCGCCGGCGTAATCATCGAGCCAGCCAGACCCAGCCCGGCCAACGCCTGGCCATGCAGCATCGACAGACCAAGTACGGCAAAGGCAACCAGCGACAGAAGCAGGAAGGCGCCGGTCGCGCCGATGAACTCGTAGACACCATGCGCCGCATAGATCGCGCCGAATAGCGTCAAGGCTCCGGCGGCCGTCAGGATGCCGGGGATCATTGCGCTTTCATGCAGGGCTGCCATCTTCGGCAGTGCCTTGCGCCGGACGAGTTCGCCACCGGCAATCAGCAGCAGACCGAACAGGGCGGCGAGCGTCAGCCGGACAGCCGGGCCAAGCAGACCGCTTTCGATCGAGTAACGCACGAGAAACAGGCCGCCGAGCGCCAGCGCCAGGCCACCCGCCCAGACGGCCCAGCGTGCACCGAGCAGGTTTTCCAAGGTGTCGGTTTTGGTGGCGGACGTCGCGCGCGCTGCCACGGTCTCAGGTTGCGATGCGCTGGCGGTTGCCTCGTCAACGGCTTGCTCGCGCGCCGCGATATCCATGCCTGCGTCCGGTTCGCCGGCGTCTGGGGCGGCGACCATGGGCATCTGGTCCGGCGTTTGCCCTTCAACGTCGTTCGATGCTGCGCCCGGTGCCGTCTCCGTCGAAGCCACCGTCGTCACGGCTGTGGCTGGATGCACCATCACCAACCGTTCGTTCAGGCTGGCCACATCGCTTTCGAGCTTGGCAATCCGTTTGCTCGCCCCGCGCTGGGTGGTGAACAGGATGCCGACAAGGATCAGGATCAGGATTTCGAGCATGCGGCCTCGTGTTGGGTGCTTTGGTTGCCACAACACTAGCGTTTTTCAGCAGCAGTGAAAGAGCGCTTGGTCACGCGGGCCGTCGGTGTCCGACATGACGTTTATGCAAACGCGCTTGCATTCCGATGCGAAACTTCCTAAATCGAGGTCACCGGCAGCAGCCGGTTTTCTTTGGATTTTATTATGCTCATAGTGAGCATAATAGTGGGAGGAGAGGCCGCCATGGAAGACGTTAGAGCCCTGAGGGCCGATCCGGCCAAGGCATTGTCGCGTAGCGCAGCCGAGCGTTTCGGCGTGCTGGATCGTCCGGACCTGAGCTACTCCCCGGCCGTCGCCAAGGAAACCGCGCATCTCTATGACAAGGTGAAGGATTTCATTCCGGCGATCGAATGGCCGGTGTTTGCGCCCTATATCCATGCGATCAATCGCATCAAGAAGGAGCGCGGCGCGGTCATCCTCGCTCACAATTACCAGACGCCGGAGATCTTCCACTGCGTCGCCGACATCAAGGGCGATTCGCTGCAACTCGCCCGCGATGCGGTGAGTGTCGATGCCGAGATCATCGTCCAGTGCGGCGTGCATTTCATGGCCGAGACCTCGAAACTGCTCAATCCGCAAAAGACCGTTCTCATCCCCGATGGCCGCGCCGGCTGTTCCCTGTCGGAATCGATTACCGGCGCCGATGTGCGGCTACTGCGCGAGCGTTATCCCGGCGTGCCTGTCGTCACCTATGTCAACACCTCCGCCGAGGTGAAGGCCGAGACCGATATCTGCTGTACATCGGCGAATGCCGTCGACGTGGTCAACAGCTTCGACAGCGACACGGTCCTGTGCATCCCGGACGAATATCTGGCGATGAACGTCGCCAACCAGACGACCAAGAAGATCCTGACCTGGAAAGGCCATTGCGAGGTGCACGAGCGCTTCACGGCCGACGAACTGCTCGAATACAAGAAGGCCGATCCTCGCATCGAGATCGTCGCGCACCCGGAATGCCATCCGAGCGTGCTTGCGGTCTCCGACTATGCCGGCTCGACCAAGGGCATGATCGACTACGTCAAGACGAATAGGCCGGCTCGCGTGCTGCTCGTCACCGAATGCTCGATGGCCTCGAACATCCAGGTCGAACTGCCCGACGTCGATTTCGTCAAGCCGTGCAACCTCTGTCCGCATATGAAGCGGATCACCCTGCCGAAGATCCTCGACAGCCTGCTCTATATGACGGAGGAGGTGACCGTGGATCCGGCGATTGCCGACCGCGCGCGCCTGGCAGTCGAGCGGATGGTGAATTTGAAGAATTAGGAATGCCCGGCCGGTGCTGGGGGAGGCAGACATGGCAATCAATCTTGAATCGATGCGGCCGCAGTCCTGGCAGGGCATTGACGACATCGTCATCGTCGGCGGTGGGCTGGCAGGGCTGTTCTGCGCCCTGAAGCTGAGCCCGCGTCCGGTCACGATCCTGGCGGCAGCACCGATCGGGCAGGGCGCGTCCTCTGCCTGGGCGCAGGGCGGCATTGCCGCTGCGATGAGCCCAGGCGACAGTTTCGACAAGCACCTGGCCGACACGGTTGCCGCCGGTGCCGGGATCGTCGAGGAAAAGATCGCCCGGCTTATGATCTCTGAAGGCCCGGACCGCATTCACGATCTTCTCGCCTATGGCGTGCCGTTCGATCGCGATCTGGAGGGGCATTTGCTCTTGTCGCGCGAGGCTGCCCATTCCGAACGCCGCATCGTCCGCGTCGCCGGCGACCGCGCCGGTGGGGCGATCATGGAGGCGCTGATCGCGGCGGTGCGCCGCACGCCGTCGATCCGTGTCATGGAAGGATACGTCGTCGAGGAACTGATCGCCGAGGGGCGCTTCGTTTCCGGTGTGATCGCCCGCCCCGATGCCGGCCAGTCGAAGAGCCGCGTTGCCTTTCCCGCCCGCGCCGTCGTGCTGTGCTCCGGTGGCGTCGGCCATCTTTACAAGGTGACCACCAACCCGCCGGAAGCGCGCGGCACCGGCGTCGGCATGGCCGCCAAGGCGGGTGCCACGCTGGCCGATGCAGAATTCGTCCAGTTCCATCCGACGGCCATCGATATCGGCCACGATCCGGCACCGCTGGCAACCGAAGCCTTGCGCGGCGACGGCGCGGTCCTGGTCAACAAGGCCGGCCATCGCTTCATGACTGACCTGCATCCCGACGCCGAACTGGCGCCGCGCGACATCGTCGCGCGTGGCGTTTTCGCCGAGGTTTCGGCCGGGCGTGGCGCCTTCCTCGATTGCACAAAGGCGGTCGGCAGTCATTTTTCCACGCAATTCCCGACCGTCTATGCCTCCTGCATCGCTGCTGGCATCGATCCCGTCATGCAGCCGATCCCGGTCGTGCCGGCAGTGCACTATCATATGGGCGGTGTGGCGGTGGACGCCGATGGCCGCACGTCGCTCGATGGCCTGTGGGCCGCCGGCGAAGTGACCTCCACCGGCGTGCACGGTGCCAATCGCCTGGCCTCCAATTCGCTGCTCGAAGCGGTGGTCTTTGCCGGCCGCATCGCCGATCATATCAAGGGCCTGCTGCCGGAGGCGACGCTGTACGAATGGCCGAAGACGGCGGGTGAAAATGATGACCTGGTGACCATCGAAGACAGTCGGCAGTTGAAGACGCTGCGTCAGTTGATGAGCGCCCATGCGGGCGTCATTCGCGACGCGGAAGGGCTGAAGAAACTGATCCGCGAGATTGCCCGCCTGGAGCGGGAAAACAGCCGTGTCCGCTTCAGCAATATGGCGGCCGTCGCCAAGCTGATCGCGGTCGGCGCCCTGCAGCGCACCGAAAGCCGCGGCGCCCATATGCGGTCTGATTTCCCCCAAATCAGCGACACCCAGCGCCACCGCACCTATATGACCCTCAAGGATGCCGATCGCATCGTTGCCGAGATCATCGGCTGAGACAGGAAAAGGACAGCATTATGACCGGCAGCTTTCGTCCCGAACTCTCGCCCCTGATGGTTGACGATCTCGTCCGTGCGGCCCTTCTGGAAGATCTCGGTCGCGCTGGCGATATCACCACCTATGCGACGATCGGCCCGGAAAAGAAGGCGCTTGCCGCGATGAACAGCCGGGAGCATGGCGTGGTCGCCGGCCTGCCGCTGGCGCGCGCCGCGTTTCGCCTGCTGGATCCGGAGCTGCGTTTCGAGGCGCTTGTCGCCGATGGTGACCGCGTGGTGCCCGGCCAGCCGCTGGCGCGGGTCGAAGGCCCGGCGCGTGCCGTGTTGTCTGCGGAGCGGGTCGCGCTGAACTTCCTCATGCATCTCTCCGGCGTTGCCAGCTATACCGCCCGTTTCGCCGATGAGATCGCCCATACCAGCGCCCGCGTGACCTGCACACGAAAGACCCTGCCGGGCCTGCGGTCGGTGGAGAAATATGCAGTACGGCTCGGCGGCGGCTCGAACCATCGTTACGGTCTGGATGATGCAATCCTGATCAAGGACAATCACATCGCCGTTTCCGGCGGCGTCGCATCCGCGATCTGCGCCGCCCGTGCCTATGCCGGCCACCTAGTCAAGGTCGAGGTGGAGGTCGATGGGCTGGAGCAGATGCGCGAAGCGCTTGCGGCCCGGCCCGATGCAATTCTGCTCGACAATATGGCTCCGGACATGCTGCGCGAGGCGGTGGAAATCAACCGCAAGCGTCACGGCCTGTCGGTCGAAGCCTATGGCGAAATCTCCGCCCGGATCGCGCTGGAAGCTTCGGGCAATGTCAATCTCCAGACCATCAAAGCCATCGCGGAGACGGGCGTCGATTACATCTCGACTTCGAAGATAACCATGGCTGCCCCGACGCTGGACGTCGGTCTGGATATCGAACTCGAATAATTTTGGTACCTAAGAGGACTATATTTTTTGAGGCATCCTGCCGTCAGGTCCCAAACTGTTATTGCTTAATTAATATTTATCAATGTCTTGGCTGAATATTAGCAGTGTGATGCGCTACTTATCAGGGGTGATTATTGGTTTTTGACGCCTCAGATCGAATCTCCTAGCCCGAAATCGTTCTCAGATTTTGTTTTTGCGTGCTGCGGATACAAACATCGAAGCCTTTTTCATAAGGAGGTTTGTATGACGAGTATTACATCTATGTCGGGCAGCGGAACCGCGGGCTCTACTATCTCTATTTCCAGCCTCGATACAAATGGCGACGGTGTCGTCAGCGCCGAGGAACTCGAAGCGGCCAAGCCTTCCCGAACTCAGGATCCGACCGTCGAGAGCGAAAATGCGGCGACAGGCATGGCCTCCCAACTGACCAGCAGCCTGATCACCATGCTGCTCGAGAGCAGTGCCGGCCAAGCGGCGGGCAATCACCAGCAGGGCGAGCATGCACGCGACCTCTTTGCCACCATTGACGCAGATGCCGATGGCACGGTGACGCAGAACGAATTCGTTACCGGACGGCCGGCTGACATGAGTGAGCAAGAGGCAATCAGCCTGTTTTCCGCAGCCGACACTGAGGGAGTGGGTTCTCTGACCGAGGACCAGTTCCTCGAGGCTTTTGAGGTCAGTGGACCGCCAATCGCTGGGTCTCCGGTAGCAGACGCGGAATCCGGCGATGATGGTTCGACGATCAGCCTCCTCGACGTTCTCGACGAGATGCAGAAGGTGATCGACGCCTACCGTGAAAATGCCGGTGAGATAAAGGAAGTCGAACAGGCCTGATAGCCAATGTCGGATTGTGGCGGCAGTCCGACATTCAGGCCGTCTTCGTCTCGGCGTCTTCGGATTGCCGAGGCAGGTTGACGGACGGAGCGAAGCCGTGATCCGTCACCTGCGGGAACGGAATGGACATTCTGTTCCCGCCGAAGAATGCTGATCTCGGCGTTGGGGTCAAAAATGCCATTTTTCAGGATGTTAAGTCGAGAAAGGCTCGGTTTGAGGTCAAGCTCCGGCGCGGCCGCCGAGTTTGAGGCCGGGCGCCGGTCTCTCTTCGAGAATCTGACGCCGGAAGCGGAAGAGTGCTGCGGGGCGCCCACCCGTCGCCGATTGTGTCGAGCCGGTCGGTTCGACCAGTTCGGCACCCTCGACCAATCGACGAAAATTCTGTTTGTGCAAATGCCGGCCCGAGATCGCCTCGACGGTGGCCTGCAGGTCAGTCAGGGTGAATTCCGGCGGCATCAGTTCGAAGACCACCGGCCGGTATTTGATCTTACCGCGCAGCCGCGCCAGCGCCGTGGCCGCAATCCGCCGATGGTCGTGACGCATCGGAATGCCGAGCGCACCGGCAATCCGTCGCTGCGCCACGCGGCCGTCGAGTATGGCTTCATCCAGCACTCCCGCCTCGTAGAGCAGTTCGTAGCGCTCCAGAACCCGTTCCTCATCGAAGGGAAAATCATCGAGCCCGAAGGCAAGTTTCAGACGGGGCCGCCGTGCGATCAACGGTCCACCTGTAGTGGCCGTCATCGGTTCTTCCGCCCAGCGCTGAAGAGCAGGCAGGATGACCTGATCCAGAACCAAAGGGCGACCCTGGCGCCAGTCCTCCCAGGGCAGGTAGCTATACCAGTCGCGCCACTTGGCTCCGGACGCCTCAAGTCGTGCGGCACGCTCCGTCTCCATGCGGGTCAAGGCCAGATAGCCGACAGAGACCACATGCGGTCCACGGTCGCCCGGCATCTTGTGCCGTCCGCGGTCGCCGAATGTGTAGAGCTGTTCGATGTAACCGAGGTCGAGCGCGGTCTGAGCCTCGACCGTGTGGCGCAGCGACATTTCCATGGTCCGGTGTCGGGTCGGATCAAAAGGCCCAAACGGCAGGCCTTCCAGCACATTTTGGTGTCCGCCGACGACCAGCAGACGTGGGCTGCGCCCTGCCATCGCGACGATTGCGGCATTGAGCCCGATCTCAATCTCGGCCGCAGCGCTCATCGGCTGATGGTTTCGCGCATGGGCAAAGTCAGGACAAAAGGCGTATTGCCGTCCGCTTCGGCACCGCGCCCGATCGCCTTGACGGCCGCGATCAATCTGCCGCCCCGGCCGAGCATCTGGTCGCCGATCTCGATCAGTAGCATGTTCGGCGTGGCAAAGGGCGAGGCCGCGCGCAATCTGTTGGCCAGATCCTCGTCATCGTCCTCCGGGGCGACGGCAAGGCTTGCGATCAGGGCAGCGGCCGGCGAGCGCGATACGCCCATCCAGCAATGCACGATCAGCGGGGCCTCCCGATCCCAGGATCGGGCAAAGTCGATGATCTGACCGACATGCGCCGCCTGCGGCGCGATCAGGTCGCCGGTGCCGGCAACCGTGATGTCATTGACGCCGAGTTTCAGGTGCCTGTTGGCCTGGATCACGGCCGGTCGGTGGAAATCCTGATTGACGGCCAAAAGGCTGATCATTTCGCGCGCCTTGTGGCGAACGGCCATTTCCGCGATGCGCGACAGCGGCGAAACGACGATCAGGCTCATTTCGCCACCATGCCGACAGATGCGCGTTGCGCCTCCAGTGCCTCGAAGCGCTCCAGGAATTTTGCCTGGGCCTGGAAAGCGGGCAAGGGTTCGATCGCCAGCATGTCACGGGTAAAGCCGCGCGGCTGGCCGAAATACTTGCGCGCCTCGGCCTCGGAGAAGCCGGCAAGCACCGTCGCCTCGAAATAGGCGCAGACGATGTCGGCCTTCTTGATCTGATCCTTCAGCGCTGCCTTAGGATGCGCCGGAAGACCGAAACGCAGATGGATGGCGCCTTCGAGCCGCTTCTCGACAACCTTGTAGCCGCCGCCGACCACGGCCTTGAACGGCGAGATCATGTCACCGATGACATATTCCGGCGCGTCATGCAGCAGGGCGACCAGCAGATCGTCCAAGGTCGCCTTGGGGTTCGAGCGACGAAAGATATCCTCGACGATCAGGCTGTGCTGGGCGACTGAAAAAGCGTGATCGCCTGAAGTCTGGCCGTTCCAGCGGGCAACACGGGCAAGGCCATGGGCAATGTCGGAGATTTCCACGTCGAGCGGCGAAGGATCGAGGAGGTCGAGGCGGCGCCCCGAAAGCATCCGCTGCCAGGCACGTCCCGAAACGGTATCGGCAAGCGCCATGCTCAGCTCTCCTCCGCGCTGCTCGGAAATGTCAGCGCGGTCCATGCGGGCAGGGTGACGGTGATCGGTGTCTGCCCGGCAAGAATCGCCACGCCCCTGGCCATGGCCTCGCCGGCCTTGTCGATACGCAGGATCGCCAGTCCGCGTTGTCCGGCAACGGTGCCGAGCGTGCCGATCACCTTGCCATCGGCCGTCACGTCGCTGCCCGTTGGAGGCAGCGGGCCATCGGCCGTGACAATCACCGCGCGGCGGCGCGCCGTCGAGCGGTGATGCATGCGCGACACCACTTCTTGGCCGACATAGCAGCCCTTCTTGAACGAGACGCCGCCGGATTTGTCGAGCAGCACGTCATGCGGAAAGGCATCCTGCAGGACATAGTCGTTGCCTGATTCGATCACGCCGCTCAGAATGCGCAGGGCATCATAGGCACCGGCGGGGCCGGTTTCTCCGAGCCGGCCTGCGTTGCGGCGAACCTCGACACCTGCCAGGGCAAAGCGGTGGTCGGAAACGCCGGCTGCATCCACGGTATCAGCGCCCCAGGTCACGGTTGCGCCATTCTCGCCAAAAGCCTCGATCAAGACCGGTGCCCGCAGTTTGTACATTAACAGCCGACGGATCAGCGCTTCCTGCTGGTCGGCCCGCGTGTCGATCACCAGATCATCGGCGTCGCGCCAGATCAGGAAGTCGAAGAGGATCTTGCCTTGTGGCGTCAAGAGCGCTCCCGGCAAGGCGACGCCTGGCTGGAGCGCGCCAAGATCCGTGGTGATCAGGTTTTGAAGAAACGGCTCGGCATCCGGGCCGCTGATCCGGATAAAGGCGCGGTCGGGCAGGAAAGCTGAAGGCATGATTAAGTCACCGCGATGAGTTCGATGCCGCAAGAGTTAAGAGCTGCAACCCTAAACGACAAGCAGTCTCCGTCACAGCCCACAGTTTGACCAAGGGTCGATCAATCGCCTGCGGTGAAGAACTTCCAACGACCGTCCGGGGTGATGCCCGCCCGGAAGAAGTTGTAATTGCCGTATTCCTGCATCTCGGCGACATCGCCGGCGGTGACGATTCGCAGCAATTCGACGGTTTCGACCGGTGTCAGCTGGCCCAGTTGCTTGCCGACAAAATAGGGCCAGACATAGGCTTCGTCCGGCGTGCCCTTGTCGACATGCACGAAGCCGGTCGACAGGATGTCGAGCAGGATCGCCAGGATCTCCATGCCCTTGGGATCGCCCGACAGCGACTTCAATGTGTCGATTGGGTCCCTGTCGCTGCCTTCGAGCTGCACCTGGGTCTGGTCCGGACCCGGATTCATCTGCGGGCGCAGGCGGGATATATCGCCGGAAGTCGCAGCATCAATGATCAACTGGCGCATGCGGCGCACGGGTTCTGGCGCCTTCTCGATGTCGTAGATGATCTCTACCGGCGCTGAGTCGGGCTCAGGCGCGGCGGTATCCTGCTGGTCTGCCGGTTTGATTAGCGGATCGGGGTCTGGAATGGCGGGCGATGCATCTTCCGGCAGCAGTTCTTCCCCTTCTTCGTCGATCCCGGGCTCAGTCGGGTCCGGCGCAGCCTTGTCGGCGGCAGGCGGGGTGATGTCCTTGATGTCGGAGAGTGCGAATGCGGGAAGCACAGAGAAAATCGTCGCGCCAGTTGCCGCGAAAACGGTCAAGGCGCTCGTCAGGCATAGGAGCCGGACCCGCGAAGCGAACGTCATGATGCATCCCTGATTAAAGTGTCACTGAACCCGGCGTTCGGGCGAAAACTCGCCGGCGAGCAGCCGGTCCTTCAGTGCGTCGAGAATGGCTTCTGCGCCATGTTCCCCGTGAATGCGAATGGTTTCGCGCATGGCCAGCGCAAACGCGGCGTCCGCGATGATTTCCGGCTCGATACCGTCTGCCATGCCATCGGCCCAGGCTTCATTCTGGTATTCCAGCGCGGCCTGCATCTTTTCGTGAACGATCATTTCGTCGATCTCGTTGCGGCGCGGTTCCATGGGCATTCCTCGAAGCACAATCTTACTCAGTCATTAACAACACTATCAGCCTTTTGCCAAAACGACACGGGGCACAGACAAAAGAGGTGAATTAATCGTTAATTTCCATAGCGGGCGGTAATTTCTGTGGCGAGTGTTGCGCCTTCGTTACGGTAGTTCTCCTCTGCCCGAACCGCAGCGGCGGTGCAAGAGGTGTAAACCGAGGCGAAAGAACGGTAGCCTCTGTTATAGGCCGCCGTCAGCCGCGCCCGCCGTTTCGGCTCGTCTTTTGTCTCGACCTCAATCAATGCCTGCACCGCATCCCGCCATTCCGGCTCGCTCTGCATATTGCACAGATTGCGCAGATAATGCACCGCGCCGACGACTTCCGAAAGCCGGCCGAGCCTGCTGTCATAGGGGGTGGGCTTTTCCGGATCCGGCGCGTTTCGAATGATGTCCTCGATCGTATATTGTGCGAGCGCCGGGCCGGATGCCGCAGGGACAATCGCGGTTCCCAGGACCGCAGCCATGGCCGGCCAGGCGGCTTTGCGGATGATGTTGTTCAGCGCCATGGATCAGGCTTCCGACATGTCGCGAAGGGCGACCAGCCGCACCACGCAGTCGCGCACACTCGGCGGCACGGGGAGTTCGAAGATTTCGGCGGGCAGGAACCAGCCGGCCTCGACCGCGTCGCTTTCCGCCTTGGCGACACAGGTGTCGTCAGCCTCGACGCGAAAGACCGAGAGCAGATAGTGACTGCCGGCAACGCCCGGCTCCGGCAGCAGTTCCACTGTTTCGAACAGCTGCGGATTGCGCCCGATCACGCCGGTCTCTTCCTGCAGTTCGCGCAAGGCCGTTTCCGCCGGCGTCTCGCCGGGCTCGGCGCGGCCACCCGGAAAGGCGAATAGATTGGCTGCCGGCGGATTGCCCCGGCGCACGAGCAGGAAACGCCCGGACCGTTCGACAATCGCTGAGGAGGCAAGACGAGCTTGGCTCATGGACAGGCTTACTCCAGATGTCAGGCAGACGCGGTAGCGATGGAAAAAACGAAGCAGTGATGGCGCAAACTATCGCGGCTTTTGCCGGCGGCTGCAAGCTCTGCTGCGCCTTGACCGGTCCAATACAGGGTGCGATGACATGCCGATGTGTGGACGATACGCATTGATGGCGACAGCCGAAGAACTGATCGAACATTTCGGTCTGATGGAAGTCGAGGACTTTCCTGCGCGCTACAACATTGCCCCGACCCAGCCGATTCTGATTGTCGAGCCCGCTCCACCTGGAGAACGCGGCAGCAACGCGCCGGACCGAAAGGCGCTGCTGGTCCGCTGGGGCCTCATTCCTGGCTGGGTCAAGGATCCGGGCGAATTCACCCTTCTGCTCAATGCCCGCTCCGAGACCGCGATCGACAAGCCTTCTTTCAGGGCCGCCATGCGCCATCGCCGCGTGCTGATTCCTGCATCCGGCTTCTACGAATGGCATAGGCCATCGAAGGAAAGCGGCGAGAAATCGCAGGTCTACTGGATACGCCCGAAGCAGGGCGGCATCGTCGCCTTTGCCGGATTGATGGAAACCTATCTTTCCAAGGACGGTTCGGAAATCGACACCGGCTGCATACTGACGGTTGCCGCGAATCAGACGATCAGGCCGGTCCACGACCGGATGCCGGTGGTGATCGCGCGGCAGGATTTCCCCCGTTGGCTCGATTGCCTCAGTCAGGAGCCGCGTGAAGTAGCTGACCTGATGAAGCCGGCCGACGAAGATCTGTTCGAAGCGATTGCCGTCTCCGATCTGGTCAACAAGGTTGCCAATCTCGGCCCTGATCTGCAGACGCCGGTAACGCCCCGCTTTGAACTGCAAAAGCCCGCCTCGAAGAAGTCCGATGGCGGGCAGATGAGCCTGTTTTGATCAGGAAAACGGTGGCCGCTTAGGCGACCTTGGGGGCCGGCTTGCGCTTCAGCATCAGGGCTGCTGCGATCACGGCCTTGAGGCCGATCGGCTGGTAGTTCGAAACCAGATTCTGGTTCGCCGGCTTTTGCTGCTCGGCTTCGTTCTGGGCTGTCATTGTCATGTTCCTCTGAATGTTTCCTGACCGCAGTGTTTGTTTTTTCGCTCTCTCTGCGGAGATCATGACAAAAGCGTGACCGAAGCGCCGACACAAATCAAATTTAAACAAAAAGGATACAATCAGCGAGCTTTGCGCGGAAATACGCGCGACTTTACCTTCAATTTTCCCCGGAAATGCTGGAAACGGGGCTCAAACGCCCCGATCTATCTCGCTCAGACCTTTTTCGGCTGTTTCCTCGCCGATCGTCAGCGTGCCATAGCGGCGGTGCCAGCTGCGTGCGCCGAAGGGCAGCGAGCAGAGATAGAGAATCACTGTGACGACAAGAACTTCCCAGGTGAAGCTCATCAGAAGGGCGACATACAGCACGACGCCAAGGATCATCGGAAAGACCAGGTCGCGGCGGATATGCCCGAAGCCGGATTTGCCCGACCAGACCGGCAGGCGGCTGACCAGCAGATAGGCGATGATGATCGTATAGGCAGTGCTGGCATAGGCGAAGAGACCAACGGGTGCGACGCCAAGGAAGCCGAGATAGACCGGCAGAAGAACCAAAAGGGCGCCGCCGGGCGCCGGCACGCCGACAAAGAACTCCGATTGCCACGGCGCCTTGGTTTCCCGCTCGGACATGACGTTGAAACGCGCCAGCCGAAGGCCTGCCGCGATCGCATAGATCAGCGCTGCGATCCAGCCGAGCGAGCGGGCCTGGTCGAGCACGAAGACATAAAGCACCAGGGCAGGGGCTACGCCGAAATTGATGATGTCGGCCAGCGAATCCATCTGCGCGCCGAATTTCGACGTCGCCTTCATCATCCGGGCGATGCGCCCGTCGATGCCGTCGAGGAAGGCGGCTGCAAGCACCATCGCGACGGCCAGCTCGTAGCGGTTTTCAAACGCCAGCCGGATGCCGGTCAGTCCGGCGCAGATGGCCAGAACCGTGATCAGGTTCGGCACGATCAAGCGCAGGGGAATTTCCCGAAGTCTTGGGCCGCGGGCACCGTTGTCCGGCTGATGAGGCAAGCCCTGGACCGGGCTCGCTCCGTGGTTTTCAGGTGTCTGGTCTGACGGTTCCATCGGCGCGTCCCCTAGCTGCGGCGGCTGACGACCGGACCCTTGGTCGAACCGAATTCGGCAATCACGGTTTCACCGGCAATTGCTGTCTGGCCAAGCGAGACCCTGGGTTCGGCACCGGCGGGCAGGAAAACGTCGAGCCGCGATCCGAAACGAATGAGGCCGAAGCGCTCGCCGGCATCCAGCGGTTCGTTCGGGTTGGTCCAGCAGACGATACGGCGCGCGACGAGGCCGGCGATCTGCACGACGCCGATATTGCCGCGAACCGTCTCGATCACCAATCCATTGCGTTCGTTCTCGACGCTGGCCTTGTCCAGCTCGGCGTTCAGGAAACTGCCTTCCTTGTAGGCAATGTTCGTTACCCGTCCGCGCACGGGTGCGCGGTTCACATGGCAGTTGAACACATTCATGAAGATGGTGATCCGCAACAGCGGTTCGGAGCCCAGCTGAAGCTCTTCCGGCGGCACCGACATCTGGACCGACGAAACGCGACCATCCGCCGGGCTGATGACCAGATCATCATCCTGTGGCGTCACGCGTTCGGGATCACGGAAGAAGTAGGCGCACCAGAGTGTCAGCGCCATGCCGACCCAGAAGAGCGGGTTCCACAGCCAGCCAAGGACCAGCGAGCCGACGAAAAATGCCGCGACGAAGGGATACCCTTCCTTGTGAACGGGCACGATCGTCTTGCGGATGGTTTCGAGCAAATCCATGGAATCCTCAGTCTCTTGATAAAAGTTCGCTCGCTGAGTACCGCGAAAGCGGGGCGCGGGCAATGCTGACGGGCCAATCAGCCCATCAAAAGGCCGGCTGCGGCATTTGGCATCGGCCCATAATAAATCGGTGTGTTTATGAACTATAGCGACAATCTATCAATAATTGCTCCCTAAAAAAGGGGAGGCGAAGATATGAAATGCATGTGCGCCGTCGCCAGGCGCGTTGAATGACATGGAAGAAATTGTTGAGTTTAGCCAGAAGACCTGAGCTTTCGGACGCATCAACCGAGACCCTGAGTGGCCTTTACTGGTATGTCGCCGATGGCGAACCCGTACCGCCAGAGCTGGATGTCGCACCGATCATCATCCACGATATCCGGACCGTGGAGGCGCATGCGGTTCTGCTTCTGCCGGTCCGTCCCGATACCGCGGGACCTGGTCCTGAGCAAATCCGTGCGCTTCACGGGCAGGACATCTATATCATCGCCGTGTCACAGTTGCCGGTCAGCCTTGCCCTTCAACAGCAGCTTTATGCGGAAGGCGCTGACGACGTCCATGTGCTGGAAGGGCGCGTGGCCATGTTTGCCTGTCTCGCGCGCGCCAAGCGCCATTTTGAGCGATCGCATGGCGCCGAGACGAAGCGCCGCGATCTAAAGGCGCAATTGGACATCTTGCAGGACGCACTCGACCATCTGCCGACGCCGATCTACCTGAAAAACATCAACGGCCGGTATCAGGCCTGCAATACGGCCTTTGCCAACCTGTTGAGCCGCCCGCGCGAAGAGGTCATAGGCCACCGTCTGGAGGAACTCGCCCCGGCGGAAACGGCCGAAAAGCACGAAACGTCCGACGCCCGTCTTCGCGAGCTCGGTGGCTTGATGTGCTATGAGACCGATGTCTGCCTGCATGACGACGATCAACGCTATGTCATGTTGCACAAGGCGCTGGTCTCCGACGAGCACGGCAAGCCCTGCGGAATTGCCGGCGTCATGATCGATATCACCGAGCGCAAACGTCTTGAGGCACGGCTGATGAACGCTGCCGAGCGTGATCCGCTGACGGACGCCTTCAATCGCCGAAAGTTCTTTGAACTTGCCGACCAGGCAATCACCGATGCGATCCGGCAGGGCGAGCGGCTCTGCGTTGCGGCCATTGATGTCGATCATTTCAAATCGATCAATGACGAATTCGGTCATGCGGAAGGGGATATTACGCTCTGTTCGATCGTTGATATCCTGCGCGCGCACGAGACCGAAGGCATGATCGTGGCGCGTGCGGGTGGCGAGGAATTCTTCGCCTTCTTTTTCGGCGCCGCTGCCGCCCGGGCAGAAGAGATTCTGCAGGCGATGCGCACCGAGATCAGCCACTACTGCCAAGTCAAAACGGCGGCCGGGCTTGCGGGTACGATCAGTGTCGGCATGGCATGTTTTGATCCGGCGGCCGAAAACATCGACCGGGCCTTGCGCCGTGCCGATGCCGCACTTTATCACGCCAAGCACAACGGCCGAAACCGCCTGAGCCGCGCCAGATAGGGCGGTGTCAGGCGGGTTCGCTGGCTCTGCTCAGACAGCCGGCGGGCGGCGAACCACCACACCCAGTTCGTCGCTTTCGCGCACCTGGCGAAGATGCTCTTCGGCCTGGGTTGCTTCCCGCTGGCGGTTCCACATCGAGGCATAGAGACCGTTCTGCGTCAGCAGATCGCTGTGGCTGCCACGCTCGGCAATCTCGCCGCCCTTGAGCACGATGATTTCGTCGGCGCCGACCACCGTCGACAGCCGGTGCGCAATGACCAGGGTGGTTACGGTTTTTCGACACGATGTCGAGCGCCGACTGGATCTCATGTTCGGTGGTGGTGTCGAGCGCCGATGTCGCCTCGTCGAGGATCAGGATCGGCGGTGCCTTCAATACCGTTCGGGCAATCGCCACGCGCTGCTTTTCACCA
>NZ_AHZC01000109.1 GCF_000247475.1 Rhizobium sp. PDO1-076
GAATGCTTCCTATGAACGAAAAGGGGTTGCCCCGGGCGAACCGGTTTGGTCCCGCCGTTTAAGGCTTTCGAGAGGATTGCGCAAGCGTTAAATGCTCGCTGCGGATGGGGGTAAAAATAGGGCCCGTCGGGGCACTCAGCGAAATACGAAACCATGACTTCCGTAACGGAAAGCGAATGGGTAAAATCGTTTTATTTCAAGCTGCTGCGTAGAAAACTTGGAGCGGGTAACGGGAATCGAACCCGTGTATTCAGCTTGGAAGGCTGCTGCTCTACCATTGAGCTATACCCGCAGTGTGTGATCCGAGGACGAATGGTGGAGAGAGTTGGATTTGAACCAACGTAGGCTGAGCCAACGGATTTACAGTCCGTCCCCTTTAACCACTCGGGCATCTCTCCAGTTTTTCGTCCGGATCAAAGCGACCAAGCTTTTCATTCCAGACCGGTGGAGCGGCGCCCCCTCGGTCTGCGGCGGGTATATGACTGCCCAATTCCCTGATGTCAACACGATGACAGAGGAAAAATTTCGAAAAATTTCGGAGCCCCAGAAATGCGCGGTTTTCGCGTCGGGTCTATCCCCAGATGCATCGGAGCGTTATAAGGCTGCATGGCAAAAGACACTCCCGACGACAAATCCTCCCGCGACACTCACTATGCTACGCTGCGCCGCCAGGTGCGCGACGCAAAGCGCGAGCGTGGCGAAATTCCAACCCCGCAGCCGCAGAAGCGACGCAAGAGCAATGCCGACTGGACGCCGCCGCCGGTGGCGCCCGACCAAGTGCATCTCTATGGTCTGCACACCGTGCGCGCTGCCCTCGACAATCCCGAACGTAAGCTGATCAAGCTGTCGGCGACGCAGAACGCGCTGGTGCGGCTGCAGATCGAATCGGTGGCATCTCTCGGATTCCCGGTCGAGATGGTCACGCCACAGGATCTCGACAAGATCCTCGGACCGGAGGCGATCCATCAGGGCGTGATGCTCGAGACCCGCCCGCTGCCCGTGCGCCGGCTGGAAGCGTTGAAGGAAAGTCCGCTTCTGCTGGTGCTGGACCAGGTCACCGATCCGCACAATGTCGGCGCGATCATGCGTTCGGCGGTCGCGTTCGGCGCTGGCGCCGTGATCACCACCATGCGGCACAGCCCGACCGAATCCGGCGTGCTGGCAAAATCAGCATCCGGCGCGCTGGAAATGATCCCCTATATCCAGATCACCAATCTGTCGGATGCACTGGCCGAATTGCACAAGCTCGGCTTCTTCTCGATCGGCCTTGATTCGGAAGGTCCGCAGCCGATGGAGAGCACATTGACAGGCGACAAGATCGCGCTTGTGCTTGGAGCCGAAGGCAAGGGCCTCAGGCAGAAGACGCGCGATACCGTTTCCGCGCTGGCCCGTCTCGACATGCCGGGGGAAATCAAGTCGCTCAACGTCTCCAATGCCGCGGCAATCGCGCTTTATGCCACGCGCCAGCATCTGGCGAAATGATCTTCGCCTTCGCCGATCTCGACGGAATGCTGCTCGATCATGACAGCCATTCCCTCGAGGCGGCGGAGACGAAATCGCGTTCGCCGGCGAGCGCGGCATTCATCCCATTGCAGCACAGGTCGTAGCGGCGAACTGGAAGCGGGTGCCAAGCGCGCCCGACGTGAACCATCCAGAAGGCGGCGCGCCCTGCCGCGGACGATCAGAACCGCGACCGCAAGCCCGCCGCCAATCCGGGGCGGAAGCGGATCGTCGCCAAATAGCCGAGACCGAGAAAAGCAACCAGCACCAGCCCTTGCGCAATGGCGAAAGGTGGCTCCGAGCCGTTCGGCGCCAGGGCGTTCAGCGTCGGCACCTTGAGGAAGGCCTGCACCACGAGAACGAAGGTGTTCAGATAGAGCGAGACCACCGAACAGATGATAAAGGCCGGCCGCCAGTAACCCGCCAGATGCCCGCGATAGAGTGCATAGACGGCGACGATCAGAAACACTGCGGTGATGATGCCAACGCCGATGGCCGGCGTGAACACGGTGTAGGGAAAGAGAAAGCCGGTCACCACCGTGGCAATCGTGGTGGTGAGGAAAAGCGCTGTCCAACTGGAGCGCAGTTCGGACCTCAGCCAGCCCTGCAGCGCGACAAAACCCGCCGCGATGCCGATCAAACTGAGGATTACGTGAAAGAACGTGAAAGGCGTCATACCGAAGATCATCATGAAGCTCCGTGGCAAGATTGCTGCCGCTTCATTACGCACGCAATCTTGACGATTGTCTATTGCAAGACTTCGCCATCATGCATGCGTCACGTCTCTCTTCAGTCCTTCTCGGGCCTTCCTGAAGATCAGGCCTTCTTGAGAAACTCGGTGCGCAGCACCAGGCCTTTGATCTTGGCATGGCGGCATTCAACTTCGTCTTCATTGTCGGTCAGATGAATGCCCTTGATCATCGTGCCGCGCTTCAGCGTCTCGGACGTGCCCTTGACCTTGAGATCCTTGACCAGGGTGACGTTGTCGCCCTCGTTGAGAACCGTTCCATTTGAATCGCGGACTTCCATCAGCCTTGCTCCTGTACGAGAAAGCCGGGCTCTAACATGCCGGTTCGTGCGACGTATATGACAATCGTCAAGCGAGCGTGCGGAGACGACGTGTTGCGCAGCTGCGCCCCGCTCCAGCCCCGCGAGCGACGCCAGATCCAGCGCAATCGCGCACTGTCTTGCCTGATTGCCTCGACGCGGCTGCAGTGCTGCAACCTCGTCTTCCGGTTCCCGCCTGTCCGCGGAGTGCAACGGGCCTGTGCCGTCAAAATTCGTTCAAAGATTTATGGTTAACTATTGGTCAACGGAATGCGTCGTAGACAGGGAACCGAGTACGGCACGTCGTCGTTTCTGCGATACCCTGGAGGAAACATCATGTTGGCATTGTTCACGTCACTCCGCATCGCCGAACGCGCTGTCGCAACGGCCGGTCCCGACACCGGAACATATGCCGATGGCGCGCCGCGTCCGGCCGTCATCGAACTGCAGGCCCAGGGACGCAGTCAGAAAGCCTTTGCCCGCGACTACGGCGCCAATCGGCTGGTGGCACCAGAATTCATCGGCTACGCCTGATGCTTTCCGCCGCTTGATTGGCCGCCGCTTGATTGGCCGCTGCTCGGCGACAGTCGGCAATCCGGCTTAGAACTACATGGAAAAGCCGATCCAGGGGCCGTGCTGAGTCACTTCCCAGTCAAAGGTGTTGCAGGTGAAATCATCCGGTTCGAAATCCTGTGCGGTGACGCGGTAGCCGAAGCGCAACACCGTTGGATGATCGAGGATCAGGCGCAAGATTTCGTCGTCATCGTCAAGAATGGCCGGATTCACAATAACAGGATTGCGTAAGATCGAATGGCTGGACGGGATTGGCGGCGGGCCTTCGCGACCGGCAATGCCGCTAGCGTGCGGTGACGGCAAGCCGCCGTCAGCATCTGTGCTCAACCCGCCAATGGAGATTTCGGCTACGCCTCCAAGAAGCGTTAAGACCAAAACATCCAGCCAAGCTGAAGAGAAGAAGTGGTGCCCCCGACAAGGTTCGAACTCGTGACCCCCTGATTACAAATCAGGTGCTCTACCAACTGAGCTACAAGGGCAGTGGCGCCGTCAATATGACGAAAATGATTTGCCGTAAAGCAAAAAATTGCAGGATGGTTAGAAGAAATGGTTACCGGGCGCGATTGCCCTGCGATCGCCAAAAGCCTGCCGGGAGAACCGTTTTGCAGTGCAAACGGCTTGTCGTTCCAAGGCTTTGTCATGTACCACTGGCGCCTGTTCAAAAGGGTCTGCCATGTCTCGATCGTTCCGGTCACTCTCGTTCATCGCCTCGAATACGGACGAAGCGCAGGCTTCCCGCGACGAACTGATTCGCCTCTATGGCCATGTCGCCCCGACCGAAGCCGATGTCATCGTGGCGCTGGGCGGCGACGGCTTCATGCTGCAGACGCTGCATGACACGATGAACAGCGGCAAGATGATCTATGGGATGAACCGCGGCTCGGTCGGCTTCCTGATGAATGATTTCTCTACCGAGCGGCTGGACGAGCGCATCGCGCAGGCGGTCGAGAATGATTTCCACCCGCTGCAGATGACCACCAGCAATGCCGACGGCTCGATTTCCTATGCGCTGGCGATCAACGAAGTGTCGCTGTTTCGGCAATCCTACCAGGCGGCCAAGTTGCGGGTGGTGATCGACGGACAGGTAAGGCTCGAGGAGTTGATCTGCGACGGGCTGATGGTGGCGACGCCGGTCGGCTCGACGGCCTATAATCTTTCGGCGCATGGACCAATATTGCCGCTGGAGGCGCCGCTGCTGGCGCTGACGCCGGTCAGCGCCTTCCGCCCCCGGCGCTGGCGCGGGGCCCTCCTGCCGAACCGGGCAAAGGTGGTGCTGGAAGTGCTGGAACCCGAAAAACGGCCAGTCAACGCGGTTGCCGATCACTCCGAGGTCAAATCTGTGCTCAGGGTGGAGGTCGAGCAATCGGAGGACACGACGGCGCATATCCTGTCGGATCCAGACCGTTCGTGGTCGGACAGGATCCTCGCCGAACAGTTTGCCAATTGATGGTGTCGATTTATGGTGGTCGTATGAAAATCTCTGTGCTCGTCCAAAGCTGCCTGCTTGTGCTGTTGCTGTCAGTGTCGATGACGGCAGCCGTGCGGGCCGACGAGATCGGCCAGTTGCCGGTAACGGCGACCTTCGTGGTCAGCGGCGGCTTCTGGATTACCGGGCCGGGCGGTGCGGCGGTTGCCGGAGCGGAGGCAACCGCAGACAACGCGTCGGATGCTGACGGCGCGCGCGGCTATTACAAGCTGGTGGCGATCCGCCAACCGGACCGGACGGCGAAGATCTATCTGCAGACGATTGCTGCTGACGAGGCCGGTCCGCGGCTGGTGCAGAGCGTCGAACTGGAAGAATTCACCGCCATTCGTCCCTATGTAACCGGCATCATGCCGGAGAGCATGACGGGCGTCGGCGAAGAACCCGGTTTCATGGCCACCGTCTACCTTAAGACCAGCCCGCAGGCCGACCGGGCAGAGGAATGGACCGTGCTGATCGACGACCTGGGCGATATCCGCGTCGAACGCGCCAGCAACTGATCCCGCCCAATCCCCGGCTCCACCGGCCGGATCCGGCACTCAGCGTGGACTATCAGCGCCGGGCAAAGGCGCGCAGGAACGTCCTGACGGCGTTGCGCGCCAGCCCGTCCAAGTTCGGCCTCCGGAATCAGAATGCCCAATTGCAGGTCGGCACGCACATCCGACATGATCAGCGCCATGAATTGGCGGGCGGCAAGTGATGGATCATCAACATCGAGATAGCCGGCATGGGCCAGTTGGGCAAAGCGGGCGGCCATCGCGGGATGCTTGCGGCCCGGTCCGTATTCGCGCCATGACGTGAACAATTCCGGATGGCGAACACCTTCCAGCGACAGCAGGCGCAAAAGCCAGCGACCATTCGGCTCGCAGACGGCAACGCGCAGCAGGCGTCCGGCAAAACCGACGAGATCATCCTCGAGATTGGTCGGCTGGTCTGGAAAAGTCTCCAGCACCGAGAAAAAACCGGCACTGGAGCGCTGTGTCACTTCTGCGACCACGGCCTTGAAGACTTTCTCCTTGTCGCCAATCTGATTGTAGACCGTCTGGCGGGACACATCGGCACGCACCGCAATCGCGTCGATGCTGGCGCCCTGGTAGCCGCTTTCGGAAAAAATCGCGGCGGCGGCATCGATGATGGCATCGCGCTTGGTGCGTGGTCCAGTTTCCAGTGCGGACAGATTCGGGGCATGCGTTCTTGTATCCATGGCTTACCATAGAGGCGCTTGACAGATTGGACAATTGTGTCCAATATTTTTTACATAACGTTCCGACATACTCGCGGACGGCGCTACGTCCTGCTCAACACCATACCCCTTTCCGTTTATGATCCTCCCCCGACGCTCCCTGACCGGGTGACGCAAAGGCTATTTCCTGATGTCTGAAAAAACAACTGCTTCGCTGCCGATCGTGCTCGGTCTCCTGACCGCGGTCGGCCTCTTTGCCATCGACATGTATCTGCCCTGCTGCCGGAAATCGGCAACGCACTGAAT
>NZ_AHZC01000108.1 GCF_000247475.1 Rhizobium sp. PDO1-076
TGACATCATACTCGATGTTCTCGGAAGGGCGGGCCATCCCATAACCAACAGCAGCAGCTTTTGCAGAACCTTCAGATCACGTTGACAAACTTATTTGGTGTGACGTGCAACACACCCGCGAAGATCTCAAGAGCGTTCCTTATGCGTAACAAATGTAGGTTACTCGTCCCCTCCGGGTCACGACGACCTTGGGGGTGATTGGGATGAAATTTGAGCATTCAACGAATCAAGGTCTAGACAAAGCTCTACGTGAGGACCGTTTCACTACCCTCGTGAAAGAAAAGTCGGAACAGTTTCCCTATTGGCGCAATCTCATTGCGTCCATTGCCGAAGTGGAGCCAGTTGATGTAGCTGTGGGCGGCTTTAAGGCTAGCATAAGAGGGGTTGATCTGGGCAAAGTCCACATCGCGTCTCTTCGGCTCGATGCAATGAAATACCGCCGAACCACGGAACTCATTCGACGGAGCGGGCTAGACCACTGGCAGATTACGCTGCGCCATAGGGGTTCGGAGACCAATTGCTCTGCCGGAGATACTCTTCGAAGCCAGGAGGGTAGTCTGGACCTACGTTCGCTTGCGATGCCCTGTATGGCCAATTCCAGTTCTGGTGATCTGACCTGCATCTGGATGCAGCGTGATGCCTTCCCAACATTGGCAGGGACTTTAGATGCCGCCTGCCACAGACCAATGCGGGGCATAAGCAAAAAACTGCTCCGGGAGTTCATCCTCTCACTACAGAAATACAGATCGACTCTGACGTACAAGGATATCCCGATCGTGGTCAATTCATTGACTGCCTTGCTCGGCGTCCTCGTTCGACCAACCAAGGACAGAATGGAAATGGCGGCAACGCCTATCTCAGCCAGCCGGATTGAGATTGCCCGAAAATTAATAGACGCCAATCTTAAATCACCGGATCTCGGTGTTGACATGCTGTGTAGGGAATTGGGCGTATCGCGCCGCAAGCTCTACTATCTGCTAGAGCGCCGTGGTGGCGTGTATAATTTCATCCGGGAGCGTCGACTGGCAGCCTGCCATGCCGCTCTGGAGAATGCCTCAGATGGGCGGTTGATTAGCACGATTGCCTATGAGAATGGTTTTTCCGACCCTGCACAGTTCAGCCGATTGTTCAAGGTCCAGTACGGTTACAGTGCGAAAGAAGCACGCGAGTTGTGCTACCATGAAAATGTCCCGGCTGCTGGCGGGCCGCGCAGTTTTGCTCAGTGGCTCCTTCAGGCTGAACGTCACGAAATGCAAGACCAAACATGAACGACGAGCGGTGCAGTCATTGAGACACAAATTCTTCTGCCTTCTGCCAGATTGCCACCTTGATGGGCTGTTCGCGCCCTCTGATATTAATTTCTTGGAGCGGACAATTGTCCGTCAACAATTCTTTCTCTAGTCCTGCGGCTCTTATCAGGTCTGACGAGAGTACGAGCGACGCGCCACACGTGCGAGCAACGTCTAGAAGCCGGCTGGCAACATTCACGCAGTCACCTGTGGCGGCGATCTGCTGGTGGTTTTGATGGCCGAGGCGCGATAGCACCACCTGTCCGCAGTGTGCCCCCACACGAACGGCGCTCACGTTCACATCCAACCTCTCGGACACGAGCCAATCTTCCACTGCGGTCTTCAGGCGGAAAGCCGCCGACACTGCATTGGAAGCAGCCTGCTCACTTGGGTCAGGAATGCCAAAACCTATCATCACTCCATCGCCCATAAAGTCCATGACCAAGCCATTTTGCCGCTCGGTTTCGTCCACGACGATGGTGTGGAACGACTTGAGCAGGTTTCGGGCGTGCCTGGCACCCAGGCGTTCGCTCAGGCCCGTAAATCCGACGAGATCTACAAAGAGGATTGCAGCCGATTGTTCTTGCGGTTCGAGAAGGAATACAGGGTCCTCTCCGAGGCGTTTTGCGATGATGGATGCCTGGAACTGTCCAAGGGCAGCCCGAGCGGCAGCCAAATGCCGTATCTCGTTTCTTTCTAAGATCTGACGAAGGAACGCAACGCCGGCAATGGGAGGTAGACTTGCAACGATCGGTAGTGCCCCGCTTAGCCAGTAGGAATGGGTGAAGGCAAGCAAGGCCACAAAAAACCAGCCTAAATTGAGTGCCATAAAAACGATTGAACCCGCAGCCAGCGGCAAGAACGACAGGGCCGCAACGCCCGATAGCGTTATCACCAGAGCAGCAGTCGCATCGATACGTCGAATCGTCCTGTCGCGGATGAGAGCCGATCCGTCGATGATATTTGATATCGCCGTCGCCAGAACTTCGACACCGGGCAGGATCTGGTCGAATGGTGTAGTGAAGCGATCTCCGACGCCAATGGCAGTTACACCCAGCACAACTAGGCGGTCCTTGAGAATTTTGGAAGAGACCTCATCCGTCAACAGATCCCTTGCGCTGATCGTCTTGATCGTTCCACTGGCGCCGTAATAGTTGAGCGACAGGTGCCAGCCGAGATCGAGCCTCAGTTCTCGTTCCCGGAATCGCAAGCCCTCGGCCGTCATGCTTGGCATCTCGCCGTAATACAGGCCGGTTGCACCCAGGACAATCGACGGCTCTGGTCCATGAGAAAATAGAGACAGCATTGGGATCTGTCGCGGTGTGCCGCCAGCGTCAGTTACAACATTGACCAGTCCAGTTTTTGCTACATCCGACAATGTTGATAGCGGGTTCAGTGCGCCCTTCGGCGCGGGGATGTGGCGGAAATGACCAACTTCGTTGGAGAATTGCGCCGCGCTTGCAATGATCGCCGGCGAACTGCTTAGCGCTGCGGCGAGCGCCGCGTCTGCTTCGCTGTCGGACTCACTCACTAGAAGCATATCGATGGCAAGGCCCCGCGCACCTGAACGCGTGATTTTGTCAATGATATGGGCCAATTGCCTCCGGCCAAGCGGATAGCGCCCAACGTCTGCCACCGTTGCGTCATCTATCACAACAATTGCAACTGCATCCGATGCCTTGCGCATGCCGACAAGATTGATCCGAGCGTCAAGAAGGAATGTCTCGATCCGATCAATTACGCTCTGCCTGCCTGCAATATGCTGCAGTCCCAGTAACCCCGCCCAAAGAAACCCCGCGGCAAATGCTAAAAGCATGAACCTGAGGGGCAGGCTGGATGTCATCGCGCGAAGCGGGCAAGAAGGTTGTTGACGCGTTGCTGACCCCAGCTCAATACAGCCATAGGCTGTCCGGGCAACACATCTACGCCCTCGCCTGACTCCAATGTTACCTCTTGCGAGGCGTCGAGCCTTGAAACGGCAACATCGCCACTGATAACGAAGACCGATGTTTTGTCGCCTGCCACATCAACGATATAGGAGGTTCCACGTACAGCCGCAATCGCGTGCGGTGTCAGAATCTGAAAGGGGCCACTGTTGGGTTCAACCTCAATGGCGATCGCTTTCCCCGCTATGCTGACCATCGGGCGTGCCTGTCCTGCCTCTTGCTGCAGACCCAAGATCGCACCCGCTTCCGCTTCCAACATGAGGCCGTTGGCGCAACGGTACAAGACGCGCGGCGGATTCTCCAGCACTTCGCTTTGACACGCAGGAGGTGCCTGCGCCGTCGCCGACATTGCAATGCAAAGCAAAATCACGACGGTGATTTTTGGCAACATTTGAGTGCTCACTCTTCCCAACTTAACATGATAAAGCAATACTTAATTATTGGACTGTTAATCGACCTTGTCAATCATGTGTAGTGATCTGTATCGTTGACGAGAGGGAAATCGGCGCAACAATGCGAATAAGTGAGAGTAGTTTGGATAAGGAAATGTTTTTCGCAGAGAGTTTCGTGTTTAAGGCACTGGATTTTGAAGCTCGCCGTGAACTTGCTGCATTGGCCCATGTTAGGCCTTATACGCAAGGGGATGTGATCTTCAGCGCAGGGGCACTAGGCGAAAGCATGATAGCAATTGCGGAAGGTCATGTGCGTGTTGAGGTCGTAACGCCCGCAGGCCGCGAGGTCATCTTGAGCGAATTGCGAGCCGGCGATGTCTTTGGCGAAATCGCACTGCTGGACGGTGGCGAACGTTCGGCGACAGCGCGCGCAATCAGCAATTGCACCCTTGTCGTTCTTGAACGACGATCGGTGCTGAACGTCCTGCGCCGCAGTCCGCAACTCTCGATCAGGCTAATCGAGCTGTTGTGCCAAAGGGTGCGACGCTCCGATGAGCGGATGCTGGAAATTGCCTTCCTCAGTATTCCGACACGACTAGCAAGGCTCCTTCTGCGGCTGTCGCTCGCACCACCTGCCACTTTGGAAAAGCCGCTGACGCGCCTCTCTCTTTCCCAGTCAGAGCTCTCCAAAATGCTGGGCAATACCCGCGAAAACGTAAACCGTTGCCTGAAGAAATGGCAGGAAATGCAATTGATAGAGATCAAGGACAGGTGGCTTATTCTGCGAGACAGGGCAGGCCTCGAAGCTCTGTCCGAGAACGAATAGGAGCACACCAGTTCGGTCAAGCCCCGTCACCGCGAATGATGACCAAAAAGACGAGTGAGCCCGAGATCTTCAATTCTCGCTTTGAGATTCGCCCCATCTGCCGAGCCGTCAAAGGCTCTGGACTGCTCCAAGTTTTTTTGCACCTAAAGACACAACCTGTGCACGTCAGGGAAAGGAACCGCGGTTTGCAGCGGGCCTGGTTCTGATAGATTCGGCAATTCGAGGACCGAAGATTTGAGTGAAAAATGAAAGAAACCGCACTGACGCAGTTCCAAGCAGCGCCTAAGCCGCACATTGCCGGTGACGGCGTGGGTAAAGCCGACAGCAATCCGTTCCACGTAACCTATTCGCAGGGACTTGTTGCTTGGATGCGGGGCCACAATCTGTCGCTTGGCTTTAGCACGTATGCTGCGGGAAAGGTCGTGCTTATCGGCCCAGGCCTGTGCAACAATGTTGCCGTGAGTGAGCGCAATTTTGGTCAGGCGATGGCCTTGTGTGTCACGGAGACAGGGTTGTATCTCTCGACAAAACAACAGGTTTGGTTGTTTGAGAACGGCTTGGATGCCGGTTGTCAGCTTAACGGTTGGGATAAACTCTACATGCCGCGCCGTAGCCACGTCACGGGCGCCGTCGACATCCACGACATCCATGTTGACCGAGACGGGCGATTGCTGGTCGCTGTCACACTCTACAATTGTTTGGCAACATTGGACGGGCTTGGGAGCTTTTCCCCCGTCTGGCGCCCCGATTTCATTGACAGGATTGTCAATGAAGACCGGTGCCATTTCAACGGGTTTTGCATGGAAGATGGCGTCCCTGCCTATGCTTCTGTTGTCGGCGCCTCCAACACTGCCCATGGATGGCGGCAATTGCGTGCCGATGGCGGCATGATCATAGACATACGCAACGACCACATCGTGGCGCAGGGGCTATCTATGCCCCATACGCCGCGCATTTATCGCGGCGAGCTTTATCTTTTGGAGGCAGGCTCAGGCTGGTTCGGCCGCGTTGATCGCCGTACGGGTACATTCGAGCGCCACACTTGGCTGCCGGGCTTCCTGCGGGGCCTTTCCTTTTTCGGCGACTATGCTGTCATTGGCCTGTCCAAGCCGCGCAACAAAGTCTTTGCCGGCCTGCCACTCGACAGCGAACTCGAGCGGCGGGGAAAGCAGCCGGAATGTGCGCTCTATGTGGTTCAACTCAGTAGCGGCAAAGTTCTCCACAAACTTGCCATTACCGGCTCGCTCGAGGAAATTTACGATACGGCGATCTTGACCGGAACGAGCCAGCCGATGCTTTTCGGCATTGAAAGTGAGGATATCAGCAAATACATTGCCATTGGACCGGATCGATGCGGGAAGAACAAGATCGCTAACCCGCCGGCGAGATGATATGTTCAAATGGGCCTGTCGCAAATTTTTTGCGCTTAACGGTAGCATGGTTGGTCGTGCAGGCGGCTGCTTGGTACCTCCGCTATCCGCTCAGCTATCGGGATCTGGAAGAGATGTTTCGCGAGCGCGGGTTTGAGGTCGATCACAGCACCATCAACCGGTGGGTTCTAGGAGACCTGTGCGCGGCAGGTCTTTTGCGTCGATTTTGTTTGAGCGTCCGGGTGTGGCGGTAAAGGGCGCAAGGATATCGGCG
>NZ_AHZC01000107.1:0-2500 GCF_000247475.1 Rhizobium sp. PDO1-076
TTGGTTGCGGGGGCAGGATTTGAACCTGCGGCCTTCAGGTTATGAGCCTGACGAGCTACCGGGCTGCTCCACCCCGCGTTATAATTTTTGTTCTGCTTGTCTTTGAAGCAAAAAGGACCGCTTATAGCGGCCCTTGATTGTCGGCTGGGCCGAAGAGTGTTCTGAGAAGATGCGGTATTTTGGGTTTCAAAAACCGGATTTATTGCCTTTAGCAGACCTGGCAGCGACCTACTCTCCCGCGTCTTGAGACGGAGTACCATTGGCGCAGGGGCGTTTCACGGCCGTGTTCGGAATGGGAACGGGTGCAGCCACCCCGCAATAACCACCAGGTCAGCTAAGGGCAATAAAAGAGAAGCTGGTAGAGGCCTTGTAGGCCTCGTTTTGAGATTTGAACACGTAATTTTGTTTTCCGACCGAATGGATGAGACACCCATACAGGCCGAAGGCCGTCGCACCTGTTGGTGCGGGCCGTCCGCAGCGAAGGCTCAAGGAGCCGACAGCGTCAGGACAAAACAGATGGCTTTGTTCATCGAGGATGAACACAAGCAATGAGAACGATCAAGCCAATCGAGCTATTAGTACCGGTAAGCTTCATGCATTGCTGCACTTCCACACCCGGCCTATCAACGTGGTAGTCTTCCACGGCTCTGATAGGGAATACTCGTTTTCAGGTTGGTTTCCCGCTTAGATGCCTTCAGCGGTTATCCATTCCATATATAGCTACCCTGCTATGCCGTTGGCACGACAACAGGTCCACCAGAGATATGTCCATCCCGGTCCTCTCGTACTAGGGACAGATCCTGTCAATATTCCTACACCCACGGCAGATAGGGACCGAACTGTCTCACGACGTTCTGAACCCAGCTCACGTACCGCTTTAATTGGCGAACAGCCAAACCCTTGGGACCTGCTCCAGCCCCAGGATGCGATGAGCCGACATCGAGGTGCCAAACAACCCCGTCGATATGGACTCTTGGGGGTCATCAGCCTGTTATCCCCGGCGTACCTTTTATCCGTTGAGCGATGGCCCTTCCACGCGGGACCACCGGATCACTATGACCGACTTTCGTCTCTGCTCGACTTGTCAGTCTCGCAGTCAGGCGGGCTTATGCCATTGCACTCGACGACCGATTTCCGACCGGTCTGAGCCCACCATCGCGCGCCTCCGTTACTCTTTCGGAGGCGACCGCCCCAGTCAAACTACCCACCATACACTGTCCCGGATCCGGATAACGGACCGCGGTTAGACATCCATGACGATAAGGGTGGTATTTCAAGGATGGCTCCACTCAAACTGGCGTCCAAGCTTCAAAGCCTACCACCTATCCTACACATGCCGACACGAATGCCAGTGTAAAGCTATAGTAAAGGTGCACGGGGTCTTTCCGTCTGACCGCAGGAACCCCGCATCTTCACGGGGAATTCAATTTCACTGAGTCTATGCTGGAGACAGCGGGGAAGTCGTTACGCCATTCGTGCAGGTCGGAACTTACCCGACAAGGAATTTCGCTACCTTAGGACCGTTATAGTTACGGCCGCCGTTTACTGGGGCTTCAGTTCAAAGCTTGCACCTCTCCCTTTAACCTTCCAGCACCGGGCAGGCGTCAGACCCTATACGTCGTCTTGCGACTTCGCAGAGCCCTGTGTTTTTGATAAACAGTCGCTACCCCCTGGTCTGTGCCACCCCATCTCACTTGCGTAAAATGGGGTCACGCTTCTTCCGAAGTTACGCGTGCAATTTGCCGAGTTCCTTCAGCATAGTTCTCTCAAGCGCCTTGGTATACTCTACCTGACCACCTGTGTCGGTTTCGGGTACGGTCTATAGGGTGGAGCTATTTCCTGGAACCGCTCCACCGCACATTCAATCCAATAAGAATGTACGATTTGTGCGATCCGTCACTACCACCAGGCCCACGAATATTAACGTGGTTCCCATCGACTACGCATTTCTGCCTCGCCTTAGGGGCCGGCTAACCCTGCTCAGATTAACTTTAAGCAGGAACCCTTGGTCTTTCGGCGAGGGGGTCTCTCACCCCCTTTATCGTTACTCATGTCAACATTCGCACTTCCGATACCTCCAGGGCCCCTCACAGGTACCCCTTCACAGGCTTACGGAACGCTCCGCTACCACACGTCTTGCGACGTATCCTCAGCTTCGGTGCATGGCTTTAGCCCCGTTACATTTTCGGCGCAAAGACCCTTATTTAGACCAGTGAGCTGTTACGCTTTCTTTAAATGATGGCTGCTTCTAAGCCAACATCCTGGTTGTTTTGGGATCCTCACATCCTTTCCCACTTAGCCATGACTTGGGGACCTTAGCTGGAGGTCAGGGTTGTTGCCCTCTTCACGACGGACGTTAGCACCCGCCGTGTGTCTGCCGACTAGTACTCCTCGGTATTCGGAGTTTGGTTAGGATCAGTAAGACGGTGAGTCCCCATAGCCCATCCAGTGCTCTACCCCCGAGGGTATTCGGTCGACGCACTACCTAAATAGTTTTCGC
>NZ_AHZC01000106.1 GCF_000247475.1 Rhizobium sp. PDO1-076
GATCATGTCCTTGGCTGCTCTCACTTGCGGACCATTCCGCTCGCGCTCCCTTACATTTCTGACTGCGGCCATCCTGTGTGCTGTTGGCAGTTTCAGCAACGCCATTGCCGCAGAAGTCTACGGCGATTGGGAACTCGTCTGCACTGCGAATGAGGATATCAATCACACGTCACCGTGCCGTCTCCAACAAGCGCAGGCGGTCAACGAAGGGCGTGATGTCGTTTTCCTGTTCAATGTCATTGCTCAAGCCGATGGTAACGTCGGATTGATATCTGCGCCCTTGGAGACATATCTCCCGGCAGGAATCGCTCTGCGACTCGACAAGGGCAAGAGCCGGCAGGCTGCGTTCGAGACTTGTAATCTGGCTGGTTGTCATGCGGGATTTCGCCTGGATCAGGCATTCTTGTCCGGACTGAAGAAGGGACTGATCCTCACAGCGACCCTCATGGACACCAAGGCGACCAAGGTCGACGTCCCTGTCTCGCTGAAGGGCTTTGCCGCCGGTTTCGCCGCCCTACAAGCGCGAAAGTCGGGCGCTCGATGAAGCGCTCGAAACGAGACACTTCCTGCATAGGAGCGGTGGGCATCGGTACTGTCCTGCTCGTCACCGCCTTCGTACCAAAGTCGCCCGCACAGTCAGTGGCCGATGGTTCGACTTCGACGTCTGTAGCAGTAGATGCAAGCGGCCATCAGACCATTGGCGTCGCGGCTCCGAACGCGTCTGGTTTGAGTTTGAACGCGTATAGCAATTTCTCGGTGGGAGCGGCTGGCGCAGATCTCGACAATCGGACCTCAATGGCTCGGGCTATTGTCAATGAGGTGACCTCAACGCGTGTCTCTGAACTGCGAGGACCAATTGAAGTCCTTGGGCCGCGCGCGCACGTCATGATCGTCAATCCGAATGGGATTGTCGTTGATGGAGGCCGGTTCGTAAACGTGGGTGGTGTCGTTCTGGCGACCGGTAGCACCAGCCTATCGAGCCAAGTGATTGCCCCTGGTGTGACTTCGGAAAATCTCGTGATCGAAACCTCGCAGGGAAAAATCGATGTGACGGGCGCGGGTCTGGGTGGCGCCATGACCAGCCTACAGATGATGGCCGGCCATATCCGGATCGACGGCCCGGTTCTCAACACCTCCAGCAACCTGAGATCAGACATCCGCCTGACTGCTGGCGCAAGTCGTGTCGAGTACGACAGCAGCGTATTGCCAAACGCCGACCTGGAAAACTGGGGAACACTGACTGTACCGACAAATGCCGCCAATGCGCCTGTCGCGGTCGAGATCACTGAGCGTGGGAGTCTGACTGCAAATACCGTAAGGATTGAAACCACGGCTGATGGAGCGGGTGTGCGCCATGCCGGAGAGGTTTACGCGTCTCTCGGAGACTTTGCTATAAACTCGACCGGGAAGATCTCGGTTGCGGGTTCTATCTCTGCATTCGGACATGTTTCGATGCGCGGATCAGAGATTGCGGTTCAATCCGGTATCGGTCGGCCCCAGACCAAACTGGAGGCCATCAACGGAGCCTTGACGATTTTGGCCAGTGCTGGCGACATCGTCAACACCGGCAGCTTGTTGTCGGGCAAGCAAAAGGATGCTCAATCAGCGGAATCAAAGGGTGGGGTCACACTAAAAGCCGCCGGTTCCATTCGACTAATGACCGAACGCCCTGACCAATTGGCGATCGTGTTTTCGTCACAGGGTGACCTTGATGTTGATGCCGGCAGCGATATCGTCAACAATACCGGACGCCTTCTATCCAACGCGCGGACACGCCTGTCGGCCGGCGCGAATATCGAAAACAAAGTTGACATTGTTGCCGGCCAGACACCGGTCAGTCAGTTGCAGTTCGTGGAAACCCAAGGCAGCCGCCTCTGGTATACCTTGTGGCGCAAACGCAAATCTACCCTAGAGCGTCATATGGATTTCGGCAGCTTGCGCGTCGATGGCCAGGAAGCCTACATTGTTGGCTCCAGCGTTGAGCTTGTTGCCGGGGGGCAGTTCCTCAACAGTGGCGGCACCGTCAACGGCAACAATGGCAGCGTCCTTGTAACCGCGCGCTCGATCGTCGTGGAAGGGCTGGTCACAGGAACACTCGACTACCTGAGGGTCTGCGGATTTACCTGCAAGGCGACCGGGACATCCACGATCGGCGTTGTCGGCGGCCAGGTCAATGCATCCGGCAACATCAGCTTGACCGCAAGCGAGAGAATACGAAACGCCGGGCAGCTTGTTGCCTTTGGCGACATCACCTTAGCTGCGCCGCAGATCGAGATCGAGGGAACGAGGCTCGCATCGGTCTACACCCGGCCCGGGGGTCTCTTCAATCTCTGGAGCGGATCCTATGCCTGGATCTCGGAGTATGACGCTGGCGGAATATTATCTGCGCCATACGGATCGATTCAGGTCGACGCTTTCAGTCCAGTCAAACTGACCGCAGCAAGCCTGTCGGCAAACGAGGGAATCGAAATTCCGAATGGCGCGGTTGTTGTTTCAGCACCGATCAAGGGCGCCAAGCTCTGGCACAATCCGATTGGATTTTTCCGCGGTTTTGTCGGGGGATCTGGGCAATGAGACAGATCGTTTCTCTTCTCGGTCTGGTTTCGGCGGTAGCTGCTCTTGGGATGACTTCGAGTGCCTGGGCAAACCTGCTGATTGTACCGACAGACGTTTCCCTGACGAAACAGGACGCGCCTTCGGTTGAACCTTGTTTTCGCATAGCTCGGATCCGGATCGAAGGCTTTGCAGAGGTTGCCACTGCCGCCGAGATTGGATCGCTTGTCAAGCCGTTGGCGTTTGGATGCCAGGGGAATGGCAGCATCACGGCGCTGCTGAAGGCATTGAACTCCCACTTCGCCAACAAAGGCCTGGTAACCACGCAGGCGTGGTTGCCGCAGCAGGATATGGGCACAAGCCATGAGCTTGCGATTTCTGTCATCCCTGGTCGGGTCGATCGTATCGACTATCAGGAAAAGCCTATGGATGGACCGGGCATGCTCGGTGGTCTGGTCGGCGTCTCGGATCATCGTCCCGATAGTGCTGATGTCGATCTCTTGCGGCGCATTGGGCTCTGGCTCGATGGTATGGATGATGACCTGGATCGTTTGATTCTGTTGCCCGACCCCGCGCGTATCAGCATGGCGCGGACTGTTTCCAAAGACGAAATCCTGCAGATTGATACCGTACAGGATACGCTCGACAGCCTCAATCGCGTCGCCTCCAACAAGGCGAAAGCAGAATTGAAACCGGGTGCCCGGCCGGCCACATCTGTCGTTGTTGTACACAATCAGATCAAGGACACTTTCCGGCTTTACGCCGGCTATGACACGGAAAGTGTCGAAGGTTTCGATCAGTTGCGCTTTGGGACCACGATTGAGAAGGACAATCTGATTGGTATAAACGACAGTTGGCAAACGACCCTCAAGACCGGCGCATACAGCAACGACCTGTCCGGATCACTCACGATTCCTGTCGGGAACCACAATATATCTTTGAATGGGAGCTGGACCGACGCTCTGGTCAATCTGTCCGAGCTAAGCGAGCTATATACGACGGCTACGACATTCGGTGGCGGTTGGAACTGGATTGCGAACTCTTCGAAAACGCAAAAATCGGTCTTTGACCTGTCGCTATCGCGCCGCGAGCAGTTGCGCTACGTCAATGGGGAGCCGCTCACCCCCCAGGTCCTGTCTGTCGTCAGCTTTGGCTTGACCCTTGACCGGTACGGTCAAAAAGGAACCGTCAGCGGTCGACTGGGAGCCAGCTTCGGCGTTCCTGTATTGGGAGCATCCGACGATGCTTTCGATGCCACAGACACTGTGCCACGGACCCAATTCCGCAAGATCGAAGCCGGTCTTTCAGGCTACTATGTTCTATCTGAACTGGCGTCGCTACGCAGTTCTCTTTCCACTCAGGTTGCCGCCCACCCGCTTTACTCTGACGACCAGATGACACTGGGTTCGAGAAGCACTTTGCGGGGGTATTCCGGCGGATCAATCAAGGTCGACAGCGGGGCCGTCTGGCGCAATGAGCTTGTGCTCACGCTACCGCGCTCCAGCCCGGATGGCGCATCTTCAGGGCAATCATGGTTTGATGACGTGGCATCCAGGATGAACTTCTATGGTTTCGGTGACCTCGGGTTTGGGCGCGACATTGCCAATTCCCGAAATCCTTACCGCGTCTCTGCTGGCCTTGGTCTGCGGTACGCCGATGCCCGCCTGTCATTCGATGTCGGATACGGCTTTCGCCTGGCGGAAGACGACCGCACCTCTTTGGCTATGTCACCCGATCGGGGTGAGTTGTTTTTCAATCTCCGCTTCAAGGCCCTTTAGATCACAGGAGTAAACATGTTTCCGTTTTATGTTGGCCCATCAATTAGCTCTCATACCCGCTTCGGCGCTACCGCCGGAGCGCTTTTGATCAGCCTGTGTGCCAGTGTGGCGCAAGCCGATTCCGTTTCGGAGGGCAAATCCCAGCTTGAGAAGCAGGAGTTCACCAAAGCCGCCGAGACATTTGCCCAAGGGTTTGACAAGGGCGAAGGCGAGGCTGGCTTTTACCTGGCGCGCATGGTGGAGCTTGGAGTCGGCTTTCCGGCAGACCAGGAAAAAGCCCGCATCTTGTACCTGGCCTCTGCCGAAAAGGGCTCTGCCTCCGCCCTCAATCGCCTCGGATTGATGCATTTGCGCGGCGAGAATGTGCGTCAGGACTTTGTCGCTGCCGCTGAACTGATCTGCAAATCTGCCGATCTTGGCAATGTGGAAGGCCAGTTCAACTGCGGCGGCCTGTTTCTCGATGGCACCGGCCAACAGGTGAATGCGAGCACGGCATTTTCCTACTACCAGAAAGCTGCAGTTGAAGGACATGTTGGGGCAAAGAACATGCTTGCCATCATGACGCGTCAGGGGACGGGAACACAGGCCGATGGCAAGAAGGCTCTAGAAATGTTCACGGAAGTGGCCGCTCTGGGCAACCCCGTTGCGCTGTTTAATCTGGCTCAAATCTATGAGAACGGAGAGGGCACGCCTTCAAGCCCGATCGATGCGCATCTCTACTACAATCTTGCCAATGAACGCGGGCATCCAAACGCGCGTACGGCTCTCGAAGCGCTGACTGCGACCATGACGAGGGAGCAACTTGATGAGGCGCAGACACGCGCCAGGGCCTGGCAAGCGACCGTCGAAGCCAGTTCCAAACCTTGAAGTGGCGGCAGGAGGCTCAACTCCTTGGGACCTCCACACGCTGCCGCCATTGTGAATGAGGCCGAATTTCAGCCTTTCCTGAGTATCCGGGCGTTTCTGCCCATCATACAGCCTCTCTACGTCGCCGTTAAATTGCATAAAGGTATTGCGTCATGTCAATTTTGGCTGGTCTGAAGAATGTATCGAAGTCCGGTACGGGAACCGAATGTGGTGTCCGGCCCCGTCGTGGGTTCCTCACGAGGCTGAGTGATGATCCGCTCAGCCGCTGGGCCTCCTGTTTGACATTCGCCAGCTTTTTGACGACCACAATTGTCGGCGCGTTTAGCCCGGTTTTGTCACCGGTCGCTTTTGCGCAGTCGATTTCGGACCCGACGGCGCCGATAGAATTTCGGCCATCCGTCACCAGTTTGGCAAATGGTACGACGACTGTCGACATCGTGGCGCCGAACGGGAAAGGCATCAGCCACAACAAGTTTCGCGAATACAATGTTGATGCGAGTGGCATCATACTCAACAATTCCACAGCGTCGGGCCTTTCCGTTCTCGGAGGGTCCGTTTCAGCCAACTCCAACCTGACTGGGGGTGGCCGCGCCGCTGCGGTAATCCTGAACGAGGTTACCGGCACGGCGTCGAGCTTGCTGGCCGGCCCCACGGAGGTGTTCGGCTCTCGCGCTGACGTTATCGTCGCAAATCCGAACGGTGTTGGATGCGTTGGTTGTACCTTCATCAATGTCGGGAACGTGGTGCTTTCAGGCTCCGCTGTCACCGACACACCGGCTGGTGAGAAAGTCCTGCAGGGTGCCACAGGTGATGTGGTTGTCTCCGGCGGGGGGATCAGTGCACCCTCCGGCCAATTCCTTAACAATGTGACACTTGCCGGTCGCTCTATAAGGCTCGACGGCAAGGTAAACGCCTCGGGGCATGTGAGTATAGCCGCCGGCGAAACAGCGGTTGACGCTCGTACCGGTGTGGTTTCGCAGCAGCTCGTGAGCTCTGTCGGGCCAAGCACGGGGTTTGGATCCAATCAACCAGCAATGGCGTGATA
>NZ_AHZC01000105.1 GCF_000247475.1 Rhizobium sp. PDO1-076
ATTTCAGTTTGACGGAGGGGTCGGGCAAGCGCTGCGGGATCCGGATGTGCCCGCCTTGAAATCAGCATTTCCGCAAGGCGAATGTCGCGTGCGACTGCGCCGCCTGGGCCAAGGCCGCTCGCCGCCACGAGGCGTCCGTCAGCATCGAGATGGAAGAGGATCTCGGCCTCGGCCGAGACCGAGCGCGAGACCGTCGAGGTCGCGCCGTCCGACAGTCCGGCCACCTGCAGCGTCAGGTCGTATTGATCCGACCAGAACCAGGGAACAGCGTCGAAGGCTTCCGCATTGCCCATCATGTTGGCGGCCGCGACATTGCCCTGTTCCTGGGCGTTGCGCCAGGATTCGAGCCTGACACGGCGGCCTCCATAGGCTGCGACCGGATAGGAACAGCAGTCGCCCGCAGCGAAGATGTCAGGATCGCTCGTCCGGAGATGGTCATCGACTGCTATGCCGTTTTCGAGAACGAGCCCCGCCTCTGCCGCAAGCGCCGTGTTGGGCTCGGCGCCGATACCGACCACGAGCGCATCAGCGTCCATCCGGCGGCCGTCGGCGAGTGCTATGCTCACAGACGCCTTGTCTTCAGCAATTGCCTGAATGCCCACACCACAGATGATGTTGACACCTTCGTAGTGATGACGCGTCTGTAGCGCGAGCGCCAATGGCTCGGGCACACCGCGCATCAGGACACGCCGCTGGACCTCGATCAGCGTCACCATGGCCCCGAGTGCGCGCCCCATGGCTGCAAGCTCCAGGCCGATGAAGCCGCCGCCGAGAATGGCGAGGTGCTGGCCGTCTCGCATGACCTGGCGGATGGCTGCCGCCTGCTCGACGGTTCTCAGAACATGGACGCGCTTCCCATACTCCAATCCGGGTAGCCGACGCGGCGAGGCGCCTGTTGCCAGAAGCAGTCGCGTGTAGGGAAGCGGATCTCCTTCGCAGAGTGCAAGCGTGTGGCCTGCCGTATCCATGGCCGTGACCTTGCGCCCCCGAAACAGGGTGATGCCGGCCTCTGCAAATCGGGCCTCGGCAACAATCGGCCGTACGCTTTCGGCCTCTGCACCCGTCTTCGACAAGGGTGGTCGCTCATAGGGCAGATGGGTCTCGTCCCCAATCAAGGTGACGGTTCCCTGATATCCCTGCTCGCGCAGAGCAAAGGCAGCGCGCACGCCCGCCTCGCCCGCCCCGACGATCACCATGCCGGAAGAGCCCATCTCAGCCGACCTGAATGAAGACGCGGCCGCCTTCGACCTTGACCTGATAGGTCTTCAGGTTGACGCAGACAGGAGCCCCCTTGGCCTCGCCGGTCTTGTAGTTGAAGCGACCGTTGTGTTTCGGACATTCGATGATGTCGTCCATGACAAGACCGTCTGCCAGATGCACGTTTTCATGGGTGCAGTGGCCAGCCGTCGCATGGTAACTATCCTCCGGGCTTCGATAGATGGCGAAGCTCTTGCCGTCGTGATCGAAGCGGATGACATCCTCTTCGTCGATCTCATGCCTGTCGCAGACGTCGATCCAGGTGCTCATCGGGTTCTCCTCCCCAAATTCTTGGTTGTCTCGGCAACCGGCGTTACTCCGCCGCCGGTGCCATGGCCTCGTGATGGAAGTCCTCGCGGTAAGGCTTGGCCGTCACTGGCAGTTCGCGCTTCAGGAAATAGTCCTCGTTACGGAGCTGGCGCAGGAAGGCCGGGATCATCTCGCCGTAGCCGTCGAGGATCGACGGGTTTGGTGCAGGAAGATCGTCCTTGATCATCGCGTGCAGTTTCGGCAGGGCATGATAGGGCACCATCGGGAACATGTGGTGCTCGACATGATAGTTCATGTTCCAGTAGATGAACCGGCTAATCGGGTTCATGTAGACAGTGCGGCTGTTCAGCCGATGGTCGATGACGTTGTCGGCCAATCCGCCATGCTGCAGAAGCCCGGTCATGACATGATGCCAGGCACCATAGAGGCGCGGCAGGCCGACCAGCATCAGCGGTAGGATTGAACCCAGGTAGACCGCGAGCGCCACCGTCGCCACGTAAATCGCAAGCCAGATGCGGGCTGCAAAGATGGCCTCGGGCTGCTCGGTCTCCGGCACGAAAGTCTTCTCCGCGGCGCTGATGATGCCGAAGGCATTGCGCACCATGTCGACCATCGCATGCCAGGCGTCCAGCAGGCCAAAGAAGTTGAGAACCAGGCGCACAAGATCCGGCGGGCGCATGACGGCGATTTCCGGATCACGACCGACAATGACCGTATCTGTGTGATGGCGCGTGTGGCTCCAGCGCCAGGTAACCGGGTTGCGCATGATCATGAAGCAGGCGACCTGATACACCACCGTGTTCATCCACATGGTCTTGAACGCCGTACCATGGCTGCATTCATGCCAACGGCTATCGGACGCGGACCCGTAGAGAACACCGTAGGCAAGGAAAAAGGGGATCGCCCAGAGGCCGCCCCAAAAATAGATGCCAAAGCCTGCGAACACGATCATGGCGCCCAGCCAGATCGCTGTATCGCGAATGGCCGGTCCGTCTTCGCGTTTCATCAGCTCCTTCATCTGCTTGCGCGGAACATCCGTGTGATACCACTCGGCTGCCGAAAGGCCGTTGGCCACGGCTGCCTGAGCGTCGCGTCCCAGCAGACTGTAATCTCTCTTGCTCGCCACCCTCGCCACGATATCCTCCTGCCTGTCCGGCTTCGGCCGGACCAATTCGCTTGACGAATGCCAGAAGGAATATCGCGGATTTCATTCTGCTCAATAGGGCCTTGATATATTCTATCATTTCACATCATTATGATGTCTCAACATGATAGAATGTCATCACACAAGGAGGTCCTGTGGCGTCGCGCCCTACCATTACCGATCTTGCCAAGGCAGCCAATGTCAGCGTGGCGACTGTCGACCGAGTCCTCAATGGGCGCCACAAGGTTCGCGAGGACACGGCCAGGCGCGTTTATGATGCAGCGAATGAAATCGGCTTCCACGCGGTCGGCCTGCTTCGGCAGCGTGTGTTCGAGGGATTGCCTCAGTACAAGCTGGGCTTTGTCCTTCAGAAGCCGGATCATCATTTCTATCAGGCGTTCGCCCGTGAGATCGAAATTGCGGTCCAGAACCATCCTGGTATACGCGGAATCGCTCAGATCGACTTCTGCACCTTTCAGGCCCCCTCAGAACTGGCAGAGAAGCTTCGCGAAATCGGAGCGCGGAACCAGGCTGTCGCGATGACCGCCCCAGATTACCCTGCTCTGTCTGTGGCCGTCGAAGAAATGAAAGCCAAAGGCGTGCCCGTCTTTTCATTGCTCTCCGACTTTGCCTCCGGAATCCGTGAGGGCTATGTTGGCCTCAACAACCGCAAAGCCGGGCGAACCGCTGCGTGGACAATCGCCAAGACCGCAAAGAAACCGGGCAAGGTTGCTGTTTTTGTTGGCAGTCACCGCTTTCATGGACATGAACTGCGTGAAATTGGCTTTCGCTCCTATTTTCGGGAACACGCGCCGGATTTCGAGGTGCTAGACACGCTCGTGAACCTCGAAACGGTTCAGATTACCCATGAAGCGACGCTCGATCTTCTGCATCGGCACCCGGATCTTGTTGGTTTCTACGTGGCAGGGGGAGGGATGGAGGGTGCGATCTCCGCCATTAGAGAGGAAAAGCTCGGTGGAAGGCATACTGTTGTGGTCAATGAACTGACGCCCATTTCCCGGGCGGCGCTGGCCGATGAAATTGTTACCCTCGCGATTGCTACGCCTCTCGCCAATCTCTGCCGCGAACTCGTGCAGTTGATGATAGAAGCCGTGGATAGTGGCCCAGCCACTGCCCCGGGCCAGACGTTCCTGCCTTTGGAGCTCTATATTCCCGAAAACATCTGAAAAAGACAGAATTCCATCATATCATTTTGCAAATTCTATCATAAATGAAATGGATTTCCGTCATTTCCGCTTTGACGAACGTCATGAAACCTGATGATTTCGTTGTCAGCAAGTCCCGAGGAGGAACGAGGGGCCTGCCACACACTTCGGGAGATTTTCATGGCTGCGCCCACTTTCGCGCTCAACCACATGGTTGCGCCACAGATGCCGCTTGGCGCTTTTTTCAAGCTTGGCAAGACACTCGGCATCACACAATTCGAGATCCGCAACGATCTGTCGGACAACGCCATCCTTGACGGGACTACGCCGGGTCAAGTTCGCGAACTGGCGATTGCAGAAGGCGTCGAGATCATCTCCATCAACGCGCTTCAGCGTTTCAACGAATGGACGCCAGCTCGTGAGGAAGAAGCGCGAAGCCTTGCGACCTATGCCGCCGCATGCGGCGCAAGAGCCCTTGTGCTGGTTCCCGTGAACGACGGCTCCGGCAAGCTGGAAGGCGAGCGCCAGGGCAATCTTCGTGTTGCACTCAAGGGGCTGAAGCCGATCCTCGAACAGGCGGGCATCATCGGCCTCGTCGAGCCGTTGGGCTTCCAGATCTGTTCTTTGCGCTCCAAGAAGGAAGCCGTCGATGCCATCCAGGCGATCAACGGTGCGGACCGGTTCAAGCTGGTGCATGACACCTTCCATCATGTTCTCGCTGGCGAGCCAGATGTGTTTCCGGCGATGACCGGTCTCGTCCACATCTCTGGGGTGGACGACCAGGAAGTCAGCGTCGACGATATGCGCGATCCGCACCGGGTCATGGTGACGGGTGGCGATCGCCTCGCCAATGTGGCGCAAATTCGGGCCCTGCTCGCTCAAGGCTATGCGGGCCCCTTCTCTTTCGAGCCTTTCTCGCCCGCTGTTCACGCCACGGCCGATGTGGTCGGCCTCGTCCAAGGCAGCATGGATTTCGTTCGCGAGAAGCTCTGACCAGATCCCCGCACGTCCAGGAGGAGTTGGGCGTGCGGGCGAATTGCCTCCTGGGGAGGAGGCGTGCCGGCTTTCAGGGGTGTTGCCGGGCACCGCACAACATGTGGAGGATTACAATGAAGAAAATCGTGGCAGGAGCCCTTTTGGGCGTGCTGATGGCATCCAGCGCAATGGCAGGCAACATCGGTGTATCGATGGCGAACTCCGATACATTCCTGACGGTACTGCGCAAGGGCATCGAGAAGGCGGCCGGCGATGCCAGCCAGCCCGTTCAGATCGAAATTGCTGACGACGACGTGCAGAAGCAGCTTTCGCAGATCCAGAACTTCATCGCGTCGAAGGTCGATGCGATCATCGTCAACGCCGTCGATACGTCGGCAACCGCGCCGATGACCAAGCTTGCCATTGATGCCGGAATCCCGATCGTCTACGTGAACCGGCAGCCAGCAGACGTGGACGCGCTTGGTGCGAAGGGCGCATTCGTCGCTTCGGATGAGGTCGAGTCAGGCACTCTGCAGACTAAGGAAATCTGCCGCATCCTTGGCGGAAAAGGTGACATCCTCGTGATGGTCGGTGATCTCGCCAATCAGGCTGCCGTCCAGCGCACGAAGGACATCCACGATGTGATTGCGACGCCTGAATGCTCGGGCATGAAGATCCTCGACGAGCAGACGGCCGCCTGGGATCCGGTCAAGGCACAGGATCTGATGACCAACTGGATGGCGGCGGGCCACAAGCCGGCTGCCGTCATCGCCAACAATGATAACATGGCCATCGGCGCCATCAATGCCATGAAGTCGGCCGGTTGGGACATGAAGGATGTGGTCGTCGGCGGCATCGACGCGACGCAGGAAGCGCTTGCCTACATGAAGGCTGGCGACCTCGACGTCACCGTCTTCCAGGACGCCTTCGGCCAGGGTGCAGGTGCGGTCGACGCAGCGGTCAAGCTCGCAAAGGGCGAGAAAGTCGACGCCAAGGTCTGGATCCCGTTCCAGCTCGTCACGCCTGAAAACATGGATCAGTTCGTTACCAAGAACTGACGCTACGATAAACAGGCCTGCCGCCATATCGGCGGCGGGCCTGTCATTCGGGGAGGAGCCAACATGGCACGATCACAGGCAGTGAGCCCGCAGACCATGCAGGCTGTCAGACAGAGCGGAGCCGTACCGCAGAGCGAATACCTGCTCGAGGTCTCGGACGTGCGAAAGGAATTTCCAGGCGTCGTTGCGCTCGATGACGTCCAGTTGAAACTTCGCCGGGGAACCGTTCACGCCCTCATGGGTGAAAACGGCGCCGGCAAGTCGACCTTGATGAAAATTCTCGCCGGCATCTACACGCCGGACAGCGGCAGCTTCAAGCTCCGTGGCATCGACATTCGCCTCAAGAACCCGCTCGACGCGCTGCAGAACGGGATCGCGATGATCCATCAGGAGCTGAACCTGATGGCACCGATGACGGTGTCGGAAAACATCTGGATCGGGCGCGAGCCGCTGACGCGCTTCGGACTGATCGACCATGCCGAGATGAATCGTCGCACGGCAGCCCTGTTCGAGCGTCTTGGCATC
>NZ_AHZC01000104.1 GCF_000247475.1 Rhizobium sp. PDO1-076
CCGCAACCGCCAACTGCCTGGGGAGTGACTTACGGCGCGATCGTGCTTTTGCTGCTGATTGCCGTTACCCGCACGCCGGTGATTGCGCCGCCCGACAGCCGCTACCTGCTTGCCATGCTCTATCTCGCCGCAATCGGCTCGGTGGTCGGCTTCACCACCTATCTGATGCTGGTCGCACGCATCGGCTCGTCCAGGGCCGCGTATACGACCGTGCTTTTCCCGGTCGTCGCACTGTCGCTGTCGACGCTCTACGAGGGCTATCACTGGACCCTGCTCGGGGTCCTCGGCCTGGCACTGACGCTTGCCGGCAATGTGGTGATTTTCGCGCGGCCGGCAGTGCGGCCGGCTGGCCCGGCAGCAGCCGGTGCCGCGGCACGCTGACCGCAGGCGATCGATCGCCCTACAGCTTCGGGGTCAGCATCTCGAAGCGGTCGCGGATCGTCGAGCAGGTATCGCCGCCAAGCCTTGCTATGGCGTCGATGCCGGCCGGATCGACATGCAGGCGATCATCGACAAGGCCGTCCTGATAGTGGGCAAACAGGATTTCGCCCAGGACGATCTGCCGGGACTTGCCGAGTTCGAGACTGACATGGCGGCGGCATTCGAAGGCCGCCGGCGCCTCCTTGATCCACGGCGAAGCGACCTTTACGCCGGGCATGGCGGTCAGCCCCGCCTGCTCCAACTCGTTGACGCCGCGCGGATGTTTCGCAGCACAGGCATGCATGGCTTCGGCGATGGCAAACGAGACGATGTTGACGGTAAAGACTTCCGTCATGCGGATGTTCTCGCCGGTATGCTTGAACGACATGTCGGGATTGTTTTCCACCCCAAGTGCCAGGATCGGCGGGTCGGCCGACAGGCAGTTGAAGAAGCTGAACGGGGCAGCGTTGATGCGTCCCTCGTTGTCGACGGTGGTGACCAGCGCGATCGGCCGCGGGATGATCGTGCCGATCATCAACTTGTACTTGTCGCGCGCCGACAGCGTGGTGAAATCGAAACCTGCAGACATGCATTCTCCTCGTTGAACCAGGACCAGTTCTGCGGACATTCGGGCCTGAATTGGAAAAGAATGCCCAAGCCGCCGACAAGTCGGCACCCCCGCATCCGTCACCCTCGGGCTTGTCCCGAGGGCCTGCTCCGCTGTCATAACATCTTGTTTTTCAGCGCTTAAATCGGGAAGTGGCAACTTCGGCAGATGCCCGGCACAAGGCCGAGCATGACGTGTTCGCCAGATGCGCATTTGGTGACAGTCCGGGAGCGGCGACGCCGCTCCCAACCGTCAGGATCAGGCCCTGAGACTGCCGCCGGTGGTCTTTTCGACATTGCCGACGATCTTCTTCGTCAGCGCGTCGAAATCCTCGTCCGTCAGGGTCTTGTCGGAGGGCTGGATCAGCACTTCGATCGCCACCGACTTCTTGCCTTCGCCAACGGATGCGCCTTCGAAGACATCGAAGACGTTGACGCCTGATATAAGCTTGCGGTCGGCGCTGGTGGCCGCCTTGATGATCGCACCCGCCTCGACCGATTTCTCGACGACAAAGGCGAAGTCGCGCTTGACCATCTGGAAGGGCGAAAGCTCCAGCGCCGGCTTGGTGCGGGTCGCCTTCTTCTTCGGCTCCGGCAAGGCATCGACAAAGACTTCGAAACCGCAAAGCGCACCCGATACGTCGAGCGCTTCCAGCGTCTTCGGATGGAATTCACCGAAATAGCCGAGGATCACCTTGGGGCCGGCCTTGATCGTGCCGGACCGACCGGGATGGAACCATTCCGGTCCGCCCTGCTCGATTTGGACATTTGACATCGGTAGGCCGCAGGCTTCCAGAACCGCCAGCGCGTCGGCCTTGGCGTCATAGACGTCGACCGGCTTGCCGCCGCCCTTAGTGGCATTCGACCAGGCGCGGCCGGCGCCGGCAAGCGAAGCCGTGCCACGGCGGATACCGCCGGCGACGCGCCGCTGGCCTTCCGGCGTATCGGCCTCATAGGTGCCGGACACTTCGAAGATCGCCACATCGCCAAAACCACGGTCGGCGTTGCGCTGGGCAGCCGTCAGCAGGCCCGGCAGCAGCGAAGGCCGCATGTCCGACATGTCGGCCGCGATCGGATTGACCAGCTTCAGGGAAGGCTTGCCGCCGCCGAACAGCTTGGCATGCTCTGCCGAAATGAACGACCAGGTGACCGCTTCCATCATGCCGCGTGCGGCCAGTGCGCGCTTGGCGGTGCGGGTGCGGATCTGCAGCGTCGTCAGGATCTTGCCGTTGACCGAGCCCATCGACGGCAGCGGTTCCGGCTTGATATTGTCGACGCCGAACATGCGCATGACTTCCTCGACCAGATCGGCCTTGCCGTCGACATCCGGGCGCCAGGATGGGACCGAAACCGAGACACGTTCACCGGTACCGGAGACCTCGAAACCGAGGCCGGTCAGGATTGTCCGGGCTTCGTCATTGGACACGGTGAGGCCGGTCAGGCGCTTGACCTCCGCGAAGGGGAAATCGACGACCTTCTTCTCATGCTTCTTGTAGCCGGCTACCTTTGCCGCAGCCGCTGTGCCACCGCACATGTCGAGCACCAGCTCGGTGGTGCGCTCGAGACCGGGAACCATGTATTCCGGATCGACGCCGCGCTCGAAACGATAGCGCGCATCGGTGATGATGCCATGGCCACGGCCGGTCTTGGCGATGTTGATCGGATCCCAGAGCGCCGATTCGATCAGCACATTGACGGTGTTTTCGTCGCAGCCGGAATGTTCGCCGCCCATGATGCCGCCGATCGATTCGACGCCATTGTCATCGGCGATCACCACATTGGCCGGGTTCAGCTTGTAAGTGCGGGTGTCGAGCGCCAGCACTTCCTCGCCGACCTGGGCGCGACGCACGGTCAGCACACCCTTGACCTTGTCGGCGTCGAAGACATGCATCGGACGACCCTGGTCGAAGGTCATGTAGTTGGTGACGTCGACGAGCGCGGAGATCGGGCGAAGGCCGATGGCCAGCAGACGGGCCTGCATCCATTTCGGGCTCGGGCCGTTCTTGACGCCGCGCACCAGCCGGTAGGCAAAGCCCGGGCACAGGCGCTCGTCATCAAGCACGATCTTGACCTCGTGCGGGGTGTCACCCTCGACGGCGAAACTCGGCGCCTTCGGCTGCTTCAGCGTGCCGAGGCCGGAGGCGGCGAGATCGCGGGCGATGCCATAGATCGACGTGCAGTCCGGACGGTTCGGCGTCAGGTTGATCTCGATGACCGGATCATCCAGCCCGGCATAGGAGGCGAAGGACGTGCCAATCGGCGCATCCTCGGGCAGGTCGATGATGCCGTCGTGATTGTCGGACATGTTGAGCTCCTTTTCGGAGCACATCATGCCGTGGCTTTCGACGCCGCGGATCTTGCCGACGGCAAGCGTGACGTCGATGCCCGGCACATAGGTGCCCGGACGGGCGAGCGCACCGACCATGCCGGCGCGCGCGTTCGGCGCACCGCAAACGATCTGCACCGGCTTGCCGTCACCGGCATCCACCGTCAGCACCTTCAGCCGGTCGGCCTCGGGGTGCTTTTCCGCCGTCAGGATCCTGGCGACGATGAAAGGCTTGTAGGCCGCCTTGTCATCGACATGCTCGACTTCGAGCCCGATCGCCGTCAGGCGCTCGCAGATCTGTTCGAGGCTCGCATCGGTATCGAGATGATCTTTCAGCCAGGAGAGTGTGAATTTCATTGAACTTTCTCGTCTTCCTCAGTGCGCCTGTCGCGCAATTCACTATTCCGTCGCGGTGTCTGTCCACGTGCCTAGGCGTAACTCACGCCGCCTTCTCCGGCGCTTTCGCACCCGGGGCCTTCCAGCCGGCCAACATTCCCCGAATTGACAAATCCTCATCGACATCGGGCCAATGCACCCCGGCGAGCATGAGATGCACGTTGTTGCGCTGTGCCGGCGTCGCGTTCAGGAGCCGGGGATACCACCACAGCGGTGTCGACACCTGCCGCCCATCCGCGAGACGAACGTGAACCGTATGCAGATCGCACCATGCCTCGGTCGGGCGCTCCGCCTCTGGATAGGAATCATGCGAAATAGTCATTCCATGCCTCCAGCATCTGCTGCCTGTGTTCCTCGACCACTTCCAGTATACGTGCAAGGTCTCTCTGGCTAAAGCCCCCGGCTTCAGCGATCCTGAGATCAGCCAACCAGACCTTCGCTTCACCACCGTTCCCATCGACATGAATATGAGGCGGCTCATATCGGTCGGCGGAGTAGAAATGAAAACGGAAGCCGTATTTGCGAAGGACGGTCGGCATCAAATCATACCTCTAGCAGATCCCACGCCTCAGCCATGCGGATCCAAATTCACTGCCTCGTTTGCACCACACCTTTGTCCGAAACGTCCGGCGATCGCGCGCCTGGCGCCTTTTCGCCGAGAAGCAGGCTGATGACCGAGATATCGAGTTCGATGTCGGGCCAGTGCATGCTTTTCGGCATGAAGTCTATGTTGTTCCGTTCCACCGGCATCGCGTCCTGAAGCTGCGGATACCACCAGACCGGGACACTGACGATACGACCGTCCGTCAGTTCCACATGCAACAGGTCGTCGCCACAAAGCGCATCGACCGGCCGCATGTTATCAAGATGTTCAATCACGTCTTATTCGCCTTCAATTCTCACCGGACGGGGAGGCTTTCGCCCCGCCTGTCCGTCCCACCCCCAGCCGGGGACGGTCATCATTTCTTGCCGCTCAATTGCCCAGTCTGCTCAATTGCTCAGGCCGCCGAACAGCGTCGGCACGTCGAGCGGACGGAAGCCGTAATGGCTCATCCAGCGCACATCGGCGTTGAAGAAGTCGCGCAGGTCCGGCATGCCGTATTTCAGCATGGCGATGCGGTCGAGACCCATGCCCCAGGCAAAACCCTGGTATTCGTCCGGATCGAGACCGCCTGATCGCAGCACGTTCGGATGAACCATGCCGCAGCCGAGGATTTCCATCCAGTCGGTGCCTTCGCCGAACTTGACGATCGGTCCGCTTGAGCGGTCACACTGGATGTCGACTTCGAAAGACGGCTCGGTGAACGGGAAGAAGGACGGGCGGAAGCGCATCACGACATTGTCGACCTCGAAGAAAGTCTTGCAGAACTCCTCGAGGATCCAGCGCATGTTGGCGACATTGGCCGTCTTGTCGATCACCAGGCCCTCGACCTGATGGAACATCGGCGAATGGGTGGCGTCGCTGTCCTGGCGATAGGTCTTGCCCGGGATGACGATGCGGATCGGCGGCTTCTGCGCCTCCATGGTGCGCACCTGGACTGGCGAGGTATGGGTGCGCAGAACCTTGCGCTCGCCGTTCTCGTCCGGCTGGAGGAAAAAGGTGTCGTGCATCTCGCGGGCCGGATGGCCTTCTGGGAAATTCAGCGCGGTGAAGTTGTAATAGTCGGTCTCGATATCCGGACCTTCGGCGATCGAGAAACCCATGTCGGCGAAGATCGCGGTGATCTCGTCGACGATCTGGCTGATCGGATGAATGCGGCCGCGCTCGGCGGGCGACGAGCGCACCGGCAGCGAGACATCGAGCGTCTCGGCCTTCAGGCGGGCATTGATCGCCGCGTCCTTGAGATCGGCCTTGCGGGCAGTCAGCTGTTCGGTAACTTCATTCTTCAGCGCGTTGATCGCCGCGCCCCGGGTCTGGCGCTCATCCGGCGTCATGGCGCCCAGCGTCTTCAAGAGTTCGGAGACCGAACCCTTCTTGCCCATGGCCGCCACGCGCACTGCCTCGATCGCCAGCTCATCCGCGGCGGCGGCGATATCGGCGAGAAGCTGGGTCTTCAAACTGTCGAGATCGGACATTTTTCCGTTTCCTGCCCTTCATGTCGCGCCGTGATACCGTCACGGCCTAACGGTCAAAGAAAAACCCGCGCTAGCCCTGCCAGCGCGGGTTTCCCAATACTTGAAATTCAGTCTGGGAAGCGCTGGTTACTTGACCGCGCTTTCAAACTCGTTGGTCGTGCCGGCTTCCTTGAGGTAGGCGAGCGACTTCTTCGAAACGTCAACGAGCTTCGCGAAGGCTGCCGGCTCATGGATGGCCAGGTCGGACAGGACCTTGCGGTCGACTTCGATGCCAGCCTTGTTCAGGCCGTCGATGAAGCGGCCATACGTCAAGCCGAATTCGCGCACAGCCGCGTTGATACGCTGGATCCACAGAGCGCGGAAGTTGCGCTTGTTGACCTTGCGGTCGCGGTAGGCGAATGCCTTCGAACGGTCCACGGCAGCCTTGGCTGCGCGGATGGTGTTCTTGCGGCGGCCGTAGAAGCCCTTGGCTGCCTTGAATACTTTGTTGTGCTTGGCGCGGGAAGTTACGCCACGTTTTACGCGTGCCATGTCATGATCTCCTTATTGATCCAAAAGTGCCGGGTCTCAGAGACCGTTTG
>NZ_AHZC01000103.1 GCF_000247475.1 Rhizobium sp. PDO1-076
CCGACTGCTCTCGACCTCAAGGATGCAGTCCATATCGGCCATTCGACAGGCGGAGGTGAAGTCGCACATTATGTCGCCCGCGCCAAACCCGGCCGTGTCAGCAAAGCCGTTCTCATCGGGGCTGTCCCGCCGATCATGGTGAAGTCGGACAAAAATCCGGGTGGCTTGCCGATCGAGGTCTTCGATGGTTTCAGGGCAGCGCTGGTCGCCAACCGTGCGCAGTTCTTTCTCGACGTCCCGGCCGGCCCATTCTACGGCTATAACCGACCAGGCGCGAAAGTTAGCCAGGGCGTTGTCGAGAACTGGTGGCGACAGGGCATGGCCGGCGGTGCGAAGGCGCATTACGACTGCATCAAGGCGTTTTCGGAAACCGACTTCACCGACGACCTGAAAGCCATCACCGTTCCGACGCTGGTGATGCATGGAGACGACGACCAGATCGTCCCCTATGCGGATTCAGCGCCGCTGTCGGTAAAGCTTCTGAAAAACGGCACCCTGAAGACCTATGCCGGGCTGCCTCACGGGCTGTGCACCACGCATCCAGAGATTGTCAATCCCGATCTTCTCGCCTTCATCAAGAGCTAGTCGCTCACCAGTTCAAGCAGTGGCGCATCGTAGACGATGCGCCACGCCAGGTCATCACAGGGGAAAACACGATGATAGTCTTTGCGCTTTTGATCGGTATCGTTGCAGGATTGCGTGCGATGACGGCCCCGGCGGCAATTGCCTGGGCCGCAAGTCTTGGATGGATCGACATCTCCCAGACACCGCTTGCCTTTATGGGCTACAGGTGGACACCCTGGATATTGTCCGTGCTGGCAATCGGCGAGTTAATCAGCGATCAGCTCCCGAGTACACCCTCCCGCAAGGTGCCGGTCCAGTTCGGAACACGCATCGTGACAGGCGGCCTTTCAGGCGCCGCCATCGGAGCAGCGGGCGGGTCGCTCGTGCTGGGACTGGTCGCCGGGATCATCGGCGCGGTCATCGGTACCTACGGCGGCGCGACAGTCCGTGCCCGACTTGCCGCCTCCTTCGGCCGCGATCTCCCAGCCGCCCTCATCGAAGACGTGATCGCTGTCGGTGGCGCGCTCCTCTTCGTTTCGGCCGTGTCATGAGTGAGTTCGACGCCATCTTCATCGGTGCGGGACAGGCTGGACCGTTTCTAGCGGCCCGAATGGCCTCGGCAGGGCGCAAGGTCGCGCTGGTCGAGCGGAAGTATCTCGGCGGCACCTGCGTCAATGCCGGCTGCATGCCGACGAAGACGCTCGTCGCCAGTGCAAGGGCGGCGCATGTAGCACGCAGCGCGTCAAATTATGGTGTCTTGATCCCCGGTGAGATCGGGATCGACATGAAGATCGTGCATGGTCGGGCCGAAAAGGTCACGCTTGATGCCCGCCATGGCCTTGAGACCTGGTTCGATGGCCTCGACAGCATGACGGTCATCTACGGCCAGGGGCGGTTCGAAGACCCGAATACGGTTGTGGTCAACGCTGAGAGGCTTATTGCGCCACAGATATTCATCAACGTTGGAGCGCGTCCGTCCATTCCCGACTATCCGGGCCTTCAGGATGTGCCGTACCTGACAAGCACATCGATCGTCCAGTTGACCGAAGTCCCCCGCCACCTGGTGGTGATTGGTGGAAGCTATATCGGGCTGGAGTTCGCGCAAATGTACCGCCGTTTCGGCGCAATGGTCACGGTCGTCGAGCGCGGCACGCATCTCGCCTCCCATGAAGACGAGGACATTTCCGATGCGATCGCCGACATCATCCGTGCGGAGGGCATCAACGTCCAGACGGAAGCAACCGGATTATCGTTCCGCAAATCCGCAGACGGCATCGAGGTCACGACGAACAACGGCACCATCGTCGCCAGCCATGTTCTCGTCGCCACGGGCCGACGGCCCAATACCGATGACCTTGGCCTTGAGACGACGGGCGTAGAGACGGATGAGAAGGGCTTCATCCTCGTCGACGACTGTCTTTCCACCAATGTCCCCGGCATCTGGGCGCTGGGCGATTGCAACGGACATGGCGCGTTTACGCATACATCCTACAACGATTTTGAGATCGTCGCCGCCAACCTGCTCGAAGGGGCCGATCGCAAACTCAGCGATCGCATTCCTGCCTACGCGCTGTACATCGATCCGCCGCTCGGTCGGGTCGGCATGACGGAGCGTCAGGCAAGAGCTTCTGGGCGACAGATCCTGGTCTCGACACGGCCGATGACCCGTATCGGCAGGGCCGTCGAAAAAGGCGAAACCCAGGGCATGATGAAGATCATCGCGGACGCCGGAACGCAGCAGATACTCGGCGCCGCTTTTCTCGGCATCGAAGGCGACGAGGCGATTCACGGCATCATCGACGCCATGAATGCACGCACCCCCTACCCGACCCTACAGTGGTCGGTGCCCATCCATCCGACCGTGTCGGAAATCTTGCCTACGCTTATCGGTGATCTCCGGGCAGTCTCTTGAGCTGAGCCCCGGAAAGCGAAGTGCATCCCTGTCGGAGCTGTGTTGGTCCCGCAGGCTACAGGTACGGAAGGACAAGGTCCTTCCTGTCGTCAATCTCGAACAGCTTCCACGAGCGGCACCCGCCGCGCGAGCGGCAGCGCAATGGAAAAAGGAAAAGCCATGAGCAAGAGAGCATTGATCGTCGTCGATATCCAGAACGACTACTTCCCCGGTGGAAAATGGACATTGTCAGGCGTGGAGGCCGCTGCACGCAACGCGGCACGCCTGATCGCCGATGCCCGGTCGGCAGGAGATCTCGTCGTTCACATCCGGCACGAATTTCCGACTGCCGACGCCCCGTTCTTCCAGCCAGGTTCGGAGGGTGCAGCACTTCACCCAAGCGTGATCAATCTCGATACCGAACATGTGGTGCTCAAACACCAGATCAACTCCTACCGCGACACCGATCTCAAGCAACATCTGGACGCGAACGGTATCGAAGAGGTCGTCGTCTGCGGCAACATGAGCCACATGTGCGTCGATGCCATCACCCGCGCCTCGGCTGACTTCGGCTATCCCGTCACCGTGATCCATGACGCATGCGCGTCACGCGATCTCGAATTCAACGGTGTCACCGTCCCGGCCAATCTCGCCCATGCGGCATTCATGTCGGCCCTTGGCTTCGCCTATGCGCGCATGATGTCGACGGACGAATATCTCGGATCAGCTGCGAAGGCGGCCTGACGCTCGCGGACGGCAGCGATTGCCGTCCGCCCATTTCAGCCAAAACATGAAGGGGTCCGCAATGAGGGAAAACCTTACCCATGCCAACGGTGCACCCGTCACCGACAACCTCAATATACAGACGGCGGGTCCTCGCGGCCCTGCGCTTCTCCAGGACATCTGGCTTATCGAAAAGCTTGCCCATTTTGACCGCGAAGTCATCCCTGAGCGGCGCATGCATGCCAAGGGGTCCGGAGCCTACGGCACGTTTACCGTCACGGGCGACATCTCCCATTTCACGAAGGCAAGACTGTTCAGCGAGATTGGCAAGCAGACGTCGGCATTCGTCCGTTTTTCGACGGTCGCCGGCGAAAGGGGTGCGGCCGATGCAGAGCGGGATATCCGGGGTTTCGCGGTCAAGCTCTATACCGAACAGGGTAATTGGGACATCGTCGGCAACAATACACCCGTCTTCTTCTTTCGCGACCCACTACGTTTTCCCGATCTCAACCACGCGGTCAAACGCGACCCGCGCACGGGCATGCGCAGCGCAAACAACAATTGGGATTTCTGGACGCTCCTTCCGGAAGCGCTGCATCAGGTCACCATCGTTATGAGCGACCGCGGCACCCCGAAATCCTATCGCACCATGCATGGCTTCGGGTCGCACACCTTCAGTTTCATCAACGCCGCCAACCAGCGCGTCTGGGTCAAATTCCATTTTCGCAGCCAGCAGGGCATTCACAATCTCACCGACAAGGATGCCGCGGCAATCATCGGCAATGACCGGGAAAGCCACCAGCGCGATCTGTATGAGGCCATAGAAGCCGGCGACTTCCCGCGATGGACGATCTGCGTGCAGGTGATGACGGAGGAGAAGGCACGCGATCACAGACACAACCCTTTTGACCTGACCAAGGTCTGGCCCCATGGTGACTATCCGCTCATCGAGGTCGGCATACTGGAACTCAACCGGAACCCGGACAATGTGTTTGCGGAAGTGGAACAGGCGGCGTTCAGCCCCGCCAATGTCGTGCCCGGGGTCGGCTTTTCACCCGATCGTATGCTGCAGGCCCGGCTGTTTTCCTACGGGGACGCTCAGCGCTATCGCCTCGGCGTCAATTTCAACCACATACCGGTCAACGCGCCGAAATGCCCGTTCCATTCCTTCCACCGCGACGGCGCGATGCGGACCGACGGAAATCTGGGGTCCACGCTTCACTACTTCCCGAGCTCCCAGGCGGAATGGGAAACGAGACCGGGCATGGCCGAACCACCAATGCCGACGGGCGACTACGCCGCGCATTACGACCACCGGGTCGACGATGACCACTTCGAACAGCCAGGCGACCTGTTCAGACTGATGTCACCGAGACAGCAGCAGGCACTGTTCGACAACACCGCCCGCTCGATTTCGGGGGCAGATCTGAAGATCAAGGAACGCCATATTGCCAACTGCACGCGGGCCGATCCGCGCTACGGAGCGGGTGTGGCTGCAGCAATCGGGATTTTGGCCGCGCAGGCGGCGGAATAGGAGAACAAGATGACAAAGGGAACGGCACTTATCACCGGAGCGTCCTCGGGCATCGGAGCGGTTTATGCGGAGAAGCTGGCAGGTCGAGGCTTCGATCTCGTCATCGTCGCACGCGACGTCGAACGGCTGGCGATCCTATCGAAACGGCTGGCGCAGGAGCATGGGGTCTCTGTCGCCGCGCTGCCTGCCGACCTGTCTCGTAGCGCCGACCTAGCCAAGGTCACGGCAAAATTGCAGGGCGACGACTCCCTGCGGATGCTCGTCAACTGTGCGGGAATCGGACCGAAGGGCCCTGCTCTGACCGCTGAGCCCGAAAGGCTGTCGGACATGGTTTACCTCAACGTCGATGTCCTACATACCCTGACGACCGTAGCCGCCAGGATTTTCGCCGATCGGGGAGAAGGCGCGATCATCAACATCGCCTCGGTCGTCGCGCTGATGCCGGAACATTTCAATGCGACCTATGTCGCAAGCAAGGCTTTCGTGCTCGCATTGACCGAGGCGTTGGAAGTGGAGCTCAAGCCGAAAGGCGTCCGCATTCAGGCGGTCCTGCCCGGCTTCACGCGCACGGAAATCTTCGACCGCGCCGGCATCGACATCAATGCGATCCCGAAGGACATGATGATGGATGCTGCCGAGATGGTGGATGCCGCCCTTGCGGGCTTCGATCAGGGGGAAATCGTGACCATCCCCTCGCTTGCGGATGTTACCCTCTGGCAAAACTACGTGGAAGCCAGGGGAACACTGGCGCCGCACCTGTCGCTTAAACATGCCGCGGGGCGCTATGCGATTGGGCAGCGCGCATGACCCAGAGAGAAACGGTCTTCCAGGTAGCAGCCTTCGCATCGACATTGACGGTTGCCTCCCCGGCTTCCGCCCATGTCAAATGGTTCGCCCCCTATATCGTCGGCGCTCCGCCGCAACCGATCTCGACCGTGCTCGCCGATCCGTGGTTCTGGATCGGCATTGCGCTGGTCGTGGTCTTCTTCGTTCTGGCGCGCCTGGTCGAGATCAGTCCCTTGGGAGCGCGTGTTCACAACGAGCTGGATCGTATCTCCGGACCATTGTGGAACAGGCTGGACGACTACGTCCGAGTGACCGTCGGTGCGTTCTTTGTGGCTATATTCTCGGTCGGCGGCGTCTATTTGACACCCGATCTCAAGACCCCGGCGGAATGGGTGTCCTGGCTCCAACTACTGATCGCCGCCTGCATCTTCTCGCGCAAGACCATGCCGTTGGCGGGCATCGGCATTCTGGCACTTTGGTTCCTGGCGATCCGTGACTATGACCTGTTCCACTGTTCGATTATCTGGCGCTGGGTGCAGGTGTCGCCGCTTATCTGATCCTTGAGCCATCGAAGAACGAGACATGGAGGTCGCATCGCTTCGAGGCTTTGCGCTGGGGTCTCGCCATCGCGCTGATGTGGTCGAGCCTCGAAAAATTCGCCTATCCCGACTGGTTCTATCCGCTTGTCGTCGAGAAGCCGTTCCTGACCTTCGGCATGCCAAGGGATGTCTTCATCCCGATGGCAGGTGTCGCCGAATTCACCATGGGCTTCGGCCTCCTCTGGACTCCCTTGATCCGTCGTCTGTCGGCGATCGCGTTGATCGTGATCTTCACGGCGGCGGTCTGGCCATTCGGGCGGGTCGACCTCATCGGACACGGCCTGATCATGGCGATCCTCGTGGCGGTCGCCTGCGATCAATGCCGCGTTACAAGATTTCTGCCGTCGCT
>NZ_AHZC01000102.1 GCF_000247475.1 Rhizobium sp. PDO1-076
AAGAGTTCTCTGTTTTTTCACAGCGAACTAGGGTGCAGCCAGTGCCAGATCCGACAATTCCGACAAGGCGGCCCACCTCGGATGCGTACGATGCAACATGATCGGATTCCGCTCTAGACCGTATGTTCGCGTGGTGAAGGTGGCCCGCCCCCGCGGTAAGCTGAATTCGGGGGTTGCTCTGGATCGGCCGGAGCCGAGCCCCAAGCTTAGCGAGGGCAAACCATGAAAGAGAATAGCGTAATTTTCATCGGCTTGTTAAGTCATTATACTAGCGTTGCGCGACGGAAACTCCGTGGACTGTTCGACAGTCCGCAATAGCGACAATATGCACCCATCCCAAGGCTGGACGCCACCGTGATCGCCTGCAAAACCGCATCGAATCTTGGGGATCGCTCTGATTGTCGTCGCCCAGCGAACCCATAGTGGTGCTATTGTTACAGAATGCACCCGGTTCGTCTGTTGTTACTCTTGGCAAAGTGACCGCGACGGCAAGATCTGTCGAAATTTCATCAGACTCGCGTTGGAAGCTGCAATCACAGCTTTGAAAGACGACCATAATATAGAGATCCGATTGGACTCGGATATATCTGACGTCCCGGGCACTCCTCCGGTAAGCGAGACAATCCTCCGGAAGATTCGCGAATGCGATATTTTCGTCGGTGACCTCACATTCGTAGGACTGACGGCTAAAGGCAAACGGCTGCCAAATCCAAATGTGATGATCGAATTCGGATATGCACGTGGTGTTCTCACTGATCAGCAAATCTTGTCGGTCATGAATACGGCATTCGGACCTGCGGAGGATCTTCCCTTCGACCTAGCGCACCTTCGCCATCCGACGTCTTACTCAGTGGAGGAGGACGTCAGCGACGGCATCCGACGTGAACGCCGTTCCGCTTTCGCAAAAAAGCTGACGCCTCACCTCAGGGCCATGGCGGAAAGGGTGTTTGAGAACAGAGCGGCGGCGAAGCCGCATGCCGACGCAGTTGCCCCCGCCCACGCGCTGGTGACCACCGTGATACAGATGAACGGCCGAGGCGAGACACCGGCAATTGTCGCCAGCCCGAAACTCGTCATGCAATTGGTTACAGCGGCTGCAGCGGATGGTACCATTCTCGTCCCGGCTCGCGTCAATGCCGCTCGTTCGAAGTTTTTGCCGGTTGGTTATAGGGAGAGCTGGCCGGACACGAATGTACGGGAGTGGGCTGATTTCGACCCGCCAAAGTCGGTGCAGGGAAAGCCGAACCCCGAGGCCCGTTGGTACATGCGCGTACTCCGGTCAGGTGCACTGGATGCCGCCACAATGATCGGGGCGAGAATTGACGACGACAAGGACATTCTAGTCGAAGCCGGCCCACTCGAGGCCCGCATCTTCGAAATGGCGGAGCGAATGGGCACTATTGCTTCGGCGATTGGTATCGATGGTCCGTTGGTCATTCATGCCTCGCTTGAAGGCATGGAGGATGTAAGATTGATGGGGCGTCAAAAGGCCAGCAGGCCATTGCGAATGCCATTTATCGACCTTGGAACCGTCAGCGTTCCATTGGTCTCCGCGATAACGATTGAGAACCTTCGTCCACTTCTTGATACAATCTGGCTGACCGCCGGCTTCGGTGACGGCTCACCTCTCTTCAGTGAGAGTATTCTTGACGCCGATCGCAAGAAGATGCTGGCAGTCCCGGAGGTTATCAATGACAGAGCCTGGCGGTAATAAACCTTGATATTACAGCCGCGTCGTCTTTTGACTCATGGGAGCTTTCAGCCCGTTTGTTCAAACCCTTACTTACGATCAGGCACCCAACGAAGCGCGCCAATTCGTTGAGAAATTCAAGGTGGCCAGCATCTGGAAACTATTACACCACTGTACCCCGACATCGTTGCAAACGTCTGGAATGCGCCGGTTAGCGCGTTGGCATGTTGGCTTCGACGCTTCGACGGTGACGAGGCAGCGATGCACGGGGTCTGCCAGCGCGTAGGCGATCAGAAAAGGATCACGTCCGACCTTGATCAATTCTGCATCGTTGAGGTCGGGTGCGTACTGATTAATTACAGCCTGAACATGAACAGCATCTACCTCCTCGTTGAGGAAAAGCGCATCGTAGGTGTCATCGTCGCTCAGCCATTCGGCGAGATCGTCGGTTCCGCCCGTAATCTCTTCCAATATCTCGAGGGGCATTTTGACAGCACCCACTGTGCCCATGTGAGCAAGCCAACTCCAGAATTCTGGAATTCTATCGATCGGGTAATATTGGTTTTTGGCGGTGATCAAAACGTTCGCGTCGATAAGGTGCAACTCGACCCCCTCAAGCCGCGCTGTCGGTCAACGAGTAAACGTTGTTTGGTTTCACACCTAGAATGGCCGCCGCCTTCGATGGAGATAGGGCGCCATCCGCCAGCATCCGGCGCGAGAGCTTTAGCAACCGATTACCAAGCCGGTGCCGACGCACCACATAGTAGTTTGGTCCGCCTTCGTTTTCGCGCGCACGATCTCGGTTATCCCTCTGATTGCGCAGCCACTGCTGACGGAAGAAGCCGCTCACGATCGACCACATGTCCTGTGTTATAAGCCCTTGGCGGTAAAGCTTGTAGGCGACCATGGAGTGGCTCACCTGCTTGGCATGCGCTATCGCAGATATACGAACGACAACCTGCCCCTGAGCCGCTCCTATGAGACTCGGCTCATTGGCGAACTCGGCAGCCGGTAGAAGTATGCGGCCAGCCACATCATTGCAAAAGGTCTCGATGGCCATTCTCGGTCGACCCGCACTCACGCCGCTCTGACCAAGCCAAATGTGCGCGAGCTCATGGAGCAGGGTGAACGACCAAGCTTCCTCACTGTCCTGATCGTTTATTACAACGAATGGTGCGATGGAATCAGCCAAAGCGAAACCGCGAAATAGCTCAACGTCCAGAGTGCTATGGTGGCTGCCTAGGTTGCCAATCAAAAGAACGAAGATACCGGCTGCCTCGGCGCGCTCACGCAGATAGGTAAAACCCCTTGCCGTCCCGACGCCGCTGCCTCTGCGATACTGGTGAAGGTTAAAACCGAGCGTATTCGTAATCTCGGAAACCAGGGCGTCTTCGCCGTCCTGTTGGGTGAAAGAGCCAACGAACCGAAGTGGTTCGGCTTCATCTTCGGCCTCAAGGAGAGAGCGGACCATTTCCTGACGCGCACGTACCTCTCGCAACAGCGTATCAACCATTGCGGCGTCGCGTGTCGCAAACTCCTCAGGCAGTGTACGAAAGTCCTCACCTCGCGCGGCTTTTGCGGGTGGCGCAGCGAGATAAAACGTGAGCAGAGGACGACGATACTGGTTCGCCATTTTCAGGAGCAAGGGACGGGATGGCTCGCCCTTGCCAGCTTCAAGCATAGCAAGGCGGTCCGCTCCGGACGTTCCTCGGGCAAGCTTTAGGCCGACTTTCTCAGCCGCGTCTTCCAGTGTCAGGCCAGCCGACTCGCGAGCCCACTGAAGGATCAATGGGTTTACCTTGGGCAATTTCTATCTCCGCTCAGAACAGGCGCTACTATGATATTCCAGATCATGCAACCAAACCATTACCAAAGATATAGTGTAACCCACCGGGCATAGCCAAATGAGGACGATAGTTGTCTCAATCGGACCGCTCGATCTGTCACATTATTCCCCACGCCCGAAACCTCCCCCTCCCCGTCATCTCGCGCAGGCCCAGCTCCAAAACAATCCGCCGCGCCGCCTGCGGCGTGACGCCCAGCGTCTTGGCTACTATCCGGGCCGACACGAGCGCCTTTGCCATCACCAGCTCGACCAGCTCCGGCAATTTCGAGGAGGTTCGCCGTCCTTCGAGTTTTCGGTCCATCATCGTCTTCGCCAGCGTCAGCCGGTCATGCTCTTTCATGCCGATCTCGGCGGCCGTCAAAAATCCGTGGGCGATGGCCAGCAGCCGGGTTTCCCGATCGCGGTGCCGGCACCGATCAACGGGAATAGTTTTGAGGCCAACGTTAAAGGCGGCCAGATGGGCGCCGGTGGTGACGTCCGCCTGTCGTAGAATTGAGGCAGCCAACAATCGGCCGAGCCAGGGCGCATGCTGCAGCACCGAAAGCTCGTTCCAGGCATCGAGGGCGACGATCGCCTGCAGCAGCGCCGGCAGGTCTTGCACCTGCCGCAACACACCGCGCCATTCGTCGAGCCGGGCATCCTCGTCCCAGTCGAGATCATAAACCAGCGGATCGGCCGGAGCCCGGCCAGGCTTTTTGGCTCGTTCGATCGCGGCATAGTCGACGCCGGGCAGGTTTTTGACGTCGTCACCATCATCCCCCTCCCCTTCCGCGTCGATCGCGACCGCCGCCCGAATAACTCCGGCCGTCGTCGCCTCGTCCCCACCGCCCGACCCGATCTCCGAGGTTTTCCGTAGCGAGCGAATGCCGTCGGCAGAGAGCGCCCAATCAGGGGATTGGCCGGCGACGCGCCGGCGAGTTCGCAGAACGTCGCGGGCGATTGTCAGTTCCTGGGTCGGGGTGCGGGTATCGCGGGTGGCGTCATGGAGGACGAGGTCTTCCAAGTGGACGAGTTCGTCGTCGATCCACAAGGAGGCGCAGGCATCGGTGAACTGCGGGTAGAAGCAGGATACGTGTAAAAACCGGTCACAAGGAACTTTGGGGTGCTGGTTTCATCGCCTGAGATCCTCGACTTTCAATTCTGCCCAGATCCATGAGAAATCATAGGTGGCCATGGGGTCGTCTGCGCCGATGCTGGCGGATCGAGTTTCCAGATATTTGAGCCATTCGGCGACCTTTTCGCGCCCGGCCTTGGTACGGGCGGCGGCGCGCGGGGACTTGTTGCCGAGCATGCCGACGGGCTCGTCGAGGGTGGCACGGTACTGCTTGTCGAGCATGTCATGGACGAGTGGAGTGGCGACATCCAATGGGATGTCGTCAGCTGTCGTTTTCCGACCCGCGTAGGCTTCTTTTGCTTGTTCGATAGTCTGAATGCTGGTGAGCGGCGTGCGCACCATTTTGCCGAGAACATTCTGCAGGAGCTCGATGCCTCTCTGCGCCCTTTGGGCGGAATTGACCATGAGAACGAAGAAACGCCCCTTGATTTCCAGACTGCCGAGGACCGGCGTACCGTCCTCCATGGTCAGGCCGGCGACGAGTGTGCTGGCGCTGTCAGCCCTAGCGGCGTTGGCAGGCGGTCGGCGTCCGAGCCAATTCCAGAATTGCGGATTTTCCTGGCGCAGATCGTCGACCCCGGCAAGACGCTCGGCGATATCCCTATCGGTGATCCCGACCTCAAGGGGAAACCGGACTTCGTGGAAGACGATATCGTCGCCATCGGTGTTGCTGACATCAGGCAGGTCTTCGCCGAGCATTTTGGGCAGAACGTCGAACAGCCAGGCATGGGTGAACAGGGGTGCTGCGATGCGCAACGTATCGTCCTCGAACGACAGCTTTTTGCGCGATCGGGGTTTGTTCGAGAGTTCCTTCAAACCTTCGAGCAGGGCCTGGGAGGCTTCCATCGAAAATGGCAGCAGGCCGCCGGCGATGAGATGGCTGCCGCCGATCGTGACGATACGGGCAGCGACCCTTTCCCACTGTTTTAGCGTCTGGGTCGCGGTTGCCTCCTGAACGAGGACGGGATCCCCGCCACGGAGGAGATCGCGCGCCAGGAAGGATTTGCCGGGCACGATCTCGCTCACCTCGTAAAGGCTTATGACGGATGTGCTAAGGGCCTTCATATATGTCTTGCTTTGAGCGGTTTCCTTAAAACCGCGGCGCTTGAGATAGATGTCGACGAAGGTCATGCCATCCGGTTCAAAGGCCAGGGTGAGAAAATCCTCGAAGGCGCATCCCCAGAGTGTCATGGCCCAATGGGGGCCAAGAACCTCGCCGATCTCCTCGTGATCGAGACCGAACTCGTCCATGACGGGCCAGAAGTGGTGGCCCATTACCTCCTCGAACTGAAGCGCCCAGTCGTCCCGACCAAGGAATTTTATCAGACCGTTCAAATTGAAGCGGTTCGCCTTCATGGTTGGCCTCCTGGCGCCGAAACGAATGTTGCGTCCTGATGATGGGACGCGCCGCGACTGGCTTGCCCATCGATCTTCATGTGGATCTTGCGAATGCTGAGGGGCTACCTCAAAAAGAGGTGGTGATTTCAGCAGGTTATGATTCCTTCGGATTTGTAAAGATTCGATGGAGTCACACGATGGCCTGGACCAAAATCACCCGTCGGCAATAGGCCCGGCAAACGGCACGCTACGCAAGCGATATGACGGAGCGAGAATGGGGCAAGTTCACCGCCTCAAGGCGTGCCAGTGTTTCGGCTTCGTCTCGTCCCCACATACCGGCGGCGGCGAGACGTGGCGTTCCACCCTTGGCGCGCACCGTGTCAGGCTTAGTTCCAGGCCCAGGTTTTTTCAGCCCGTCAAAGTATGGCGTCAGCGTCCTGCCAGAAGCCAACATGGCGAGAATGGTATTTCTGTACTTATGAGACCTG
>NZ_AHZC01000101.1 GCF_000247475.1 Rhizobium sp. PDO1-076
GGATGTGATGGAGCTTGAGAAAGCTATCGCTACGGAGTTCGGTTAGCCAGCGTTTTTCTGTTGCTTCGGTTGGTCCAGTACCAGCTTGGGAGGCTCGATCTGACGTAAATCAGCCGAGAACTTGGATGCACAACAAGCGCTTTTCTTTCCGAGATTATCGAATATGTTCAGTGCCGTTGTAAAACCTCGGAACGGTGATTGAGCGCCGGTCCCGACGCTTCACCGTGACAGGCAAGGGCTCCAAGTCTCGCACGGTCTCCATGTCCGATGCGATCTATGACCTGCTTTGGCGAAACAAGGATCACCACCCCATAAACGTCTTCACATCTGAGGCAAGGTGCGTTTTTAAGAAGTAAGACCTGATGCGCGGAAAGCGGAACCCGTTGGCCAAGGCAGGATTGACATAGGTCATGCTCCGAGCCGCGCCCAGCGCCGGCGTACAGAGTTTCCGCTTCCACGACACCCGCCACACAACTGCAACGCGTATCCTGCGGGCCTCGAACCTGAAGGTAACGCAACGCCTGCTCGGCCACGCTGATATCGCAACCACGACGAAATATGCGCATGCATGGATGACGATCCACGCAACGCCCTGAATACAATGACCTCTTCGTCGGGCGCATCCAGCCCCACAAAAACCCCACCAGCGACAGTGCCTCTGGCGATAAATATATGAATTTCAAAGCGAAAATGGCCTTAGGCGTCCCGCCATCAGTCAAGTGCGCCACCGGGCTGCGCTACGCCCCGACCCGCGATAAAGGCAAGTTTCCTTCAGACAGTCAGTCGGATCGATGCAAGGGGAAACTCGGAATGAGCCGAAAAAATCACATTCCCGCTCCTCACCGCAATCTGGCCCGCTCCTCATTTCAGTCTGGCCATCAGGGCCTGGACCTCGAGCAGACGGCGGCGATCTTCCTGATCCTCGCTGTCGATCGCGTAACATGTGCTGTCCATGCAGAACCGCGTCACCTTGAGCGGCTGGGCGTCCGGATCGAACTGGCATTCGATCTCCTGGTCAATCTCGGCATCTTTTGCATCCAGCTTGGTTGAATATGTGAGCCTGGCACCCGGCGGGCTCAGTTCGGGGAAGGACTGGACCACGCCGATTTTCAAGTCCTTCACCATGAGCATGCTCTTCGCCACAAATATGCAGGCATCTTCAACTGTCTTCGGTGCCGGCCCGGGGGACTGGGCAAAAACCGGCGCAACGAGACCCGAAGAGGCAAGGAGAGTTGCGGCAAAAATGGTGGATTTCATGGTGCCTCGCATATGACGATAAAGATCGTAAACGAGGTAAGGTCCGGATTGTTCCATCGCGCGCCAGTGAACGGCGGCTTACTGGGTCAAGGTACGCTTATCGGACCTGATCGAGCAGGCGCTTGCATTCGAGCAGGTCGAACAGTGCCTCTTGCAGCAGCGCGCGGTCTTCCTTGCCGATCGCGCCCTTGCCGACGCTGATCTCCGACGCATCGTCGCTGCCGCTGCCAAAGCCGAAGAACCGACCGCTTGCGCGGATCTTCGGACGACCGACGAGCTGATCCTCGTCCAGCCCACCACCAAGCCTGGGGTCATCGCCCTTGGCGGCACTTGCGGCAACCAGTGCTTCCATCGTTTCGACGTCACCGGTCGCGACAGCCATGACAAACTTGTTGCCATTGGTCTTCAGAAGCTTCTGCACGCCCTTGATCGTATACCCCTGATCGTAGAGCAGGTTGCGGATGCCCTTCAGCAATTCGACATCATCGGGGCGGTAGTACCGCCGGCCACCGCCGCGCTTCAGCGGCTTGATCTGGGGAAAGCGGGTTTCCCAGAAACGCAAGACATGCTGCGGCAGATCGAGATCATCAGCCACTTCGCTGATGGTGCGGAAAGCATCCGGGCTCTTGTCCAATTGCATTTCACCGCTCCTCATGCGCCGGGCTCTCGGCCGCGCATTTCAACAATTTTTCGCAACAGCTTCGATCGTTGCGTCATTGCGGGCAAAATGCTGCACCGCTTTTGCTCAGGCGGCCGGATTGGCCGGCTTCTGCTTGGCCTTGCGGGAAATATGGGCACGCAGGATACGCTGCTTCAGGACGTTCGACGCCTTGAAGGTCATGACGCGGCGTGGGGAGATTGGAACCTCCTCGCCGGTCTTGGGATTGCGGCCTATACGCTCGTTCTTGCTGCGCACCTGAAAGGTGGCAAAGGACGAAAGCTTGACCATTTCGCCCCGCACGATCGCGTTGCAGATTTCGTCGATCACCGTTTCGACAAGCTCAGCCGATTCGGTGCGTGACAGCCCTACTTTCCGGAAGACCGATTCAGCCAAATCCGCACGCGTCACTGTCTTCCCGGCCATAGTTCTCGCCCGCCTAAATCAATGATCTTGTTGAATTCCGTAAAGACTATTGTCCTTAACGGCGACGGTCAAGCGCTTGTTGATGCGCATTTTTTGGCTCTGCCCTACCAGCGCAGCATGACAGCGCCCCAGGTGAAGCCGCCGCCCATCGCTTCGAGCATCACCAGGTCGCCCTGCTTGATGCGCCCGTCACCGGCCGCCGTTGCGAGCGCCAGGGGAATCGAGGCTGCCGAGGTGTTGCCGTGAAGATCAACCGTGATCACGACTTTCTCGGACGGGATGCCCAACTTCTTCGCCGAAGCGTCGATGATGCGCTTGTTGGCCTGGTGCGGAACCAGCCAGTCGATATCGGCGGCCGTCGTGTCCGTGGCGTGAAACGCAGCCTCGATCACATCGGTGATCATGCCGACGGCATGCTTGAATACTTCACGGCCTTCCATGCGCAAATGGCCGACGGTGCCGGTTGTGGACGGGCCGCCATCAACATAGAGCTTTTCACGATGGACGCCATCCGAGCGCAGATTGGCGGTAAGAACGCCGCGGTCCGCATTCGACCCTGCTCCTTCCGCTGCTTCCAGCACGATTGCGCCAGCGCCGTCGCCGAAGAGAACGCAGGTGGTCCGATCGTGCCAATCGAGGATGCGGGAGAACGTTTCCGCACCGATCACGAGGACGCGCTTGGCCATACCGCCGCGGATGTAGAGGTCGGCCGTCGACAGCGCGTAGATAAAGCCCGAACAGACCGCCTGCACGTCGAAGGCAAAGCCGTGGTGCATGCCCAGGCGATTCTGGATGTTCACCGCCGTCGCCGGGAACGTGTTGTCCGGCGTGGAGGTGGCACAAATGATCAGGTCGATATCGGCCGAGGTCAGGCCGGCGCGATCAAGTGCTGCCTGTGCGGCAGCCGCACCCAGCGATGCGGTGGTTTCGCCTTCACCGGCGATATAACGCTGGCGAATGCCCGTGCGCTGCACGATCCACTCATCAGACGTTTCCACCAAACCCTCAAGCTCGCCATTGGTCATCACCCGCTTCGGGAGCGACGCTCCGAAACCGCGAACAACAGAACGAATCATTATGTTTCCTACCTAGTGTTCATGCGGCTTCGGGGCCCGCTGGAGACGGGTGCCGGGCATGATTATTTTTTCAAATTCGTTTTCGATTCTTTTGCGTCAGACCGTTGCGGGCCATGTCATAACCGACGTCGATGGCGGCTGCAAAGCCCTCAGCATCAGTGCCGCCATGGCTCTTGATGACGATGCCGTTCAGACCAAGGAATACGCCGCCATTGACCTTTCGCGGGTCCATCTTGTCGCGCAGGCGGTCAAAGGCGCCCTTGGCCAGCAGATAGCCGAGCTTGGCCACCAATGTCCTCGACATGGCCGCGCGGAGGTATTCGGCGATCTGCCGCGCGGTGCCCTCAGCCGTCTTCAAGGCGATATTGCCAGTGAAGCCTTCGGTTACCACGACATCGACCGTGCCCTTGCCGAGATCGTCACCTTCGACGAAGCCGAAATAATCAATCGTGTCGAGCCCAGCCTCTCGGATCAGGCGACCGGCCTCCTTGACCTCTTCCTGTCCCTTGATCTCCTCGACGCCGACATTCAGCAGACCGACCAAGGGACGCTCGATTTCGAACAATGCGCGCGCCATGGCGCCACCCATAAGGGCGAAATCAAGCAATTGCTGGGCATCCGCTCCAATCGTCGCACCGACATCCAGGACGATGCTTTCGCCGGAGAGCGTCGGCCAGATTGCCGCGATGGCCGGACGCTCGATGGTCGCCATCGTGCGCAGGCAGAACTTGGCCATGGCCATCAGGGCACCGGTATTGCCGGCCGAGACGACCACATCGGCCTGCCCGGTCTTCACCGCCTCGATCGAGCGCCACATGCTGGAGATGTAGCGGCCGCGACGCAGCGCCTGGCTGGGCTTCTCGTCCATGCCGACGGAGACTTCGCAGTGGTGAAAGACCGATTTTGCCTGCAGCTTTGGGTACTGGGCCAAAATCGGCAAACACCGTTCCTGTTGCCCGTACAGGATGAAGGTAACGTCCGGGTGACGATCAAGCGCCTTGGCAGCGCCGGGTATGACGACTTCGGGACCGAAGTCGCCGCCCATGACGTCGAGAGAAATTCTGATCACTGAAACCTGACCCTTCTTCTTCGCTGCCTAGCGAAATTTCGGCCAAAATACCGCTTTTGTGTCCATGCACAACCCACCCATGGGAGCAGATGGGGCCTGATCAGTCCTTTTTCCAGTCTTTCAACACGGCGAAAGGCGAAGGCTTGCGGTCTTCTTCGTCCGCGCTCTCGATATGCGCGGCAAACTCGGCGCCCGGCTTTTTCGGATACGGATCAATGCCGAGCGCGGCAAATTCGGCAACCAGTTCACCAGCGTCGATCGTATCGCCGACAAAGGTCTCCGGCAGGTCCGGGCCATCCGGGTCGAGCACCATCTCGCCGACGCCGTCCGCGACGATCCGGGCGAGCTTGGAGCCTTCCGGCACGAAAATCTGGTCGATTTCCTGTTCGATCGTCGAGACCACCGGCTCCAGCGTCACAATGCAAGCCTGGACGATTTCGCCCGAGACCTGCCCCTTGATACGCACCCCGTCCCTCTTCCACCGGGCAATCTGGAGTTCGGCGGTCAGACTGTTGACGCCTTCGATGTTCCAGACATCGGCCAGGGCGCGCCGTTCACGCTCATCAGCGGAAAGGCGAACCCGCACAGGGTTTGCCGACACATGGCCGACCTTGACCAGATAGCTGAAGGCCACCGCATCACCGGGCTTGTTCGTACTCATATCAATTCAATCCTTCGGTCGACGCGGCAGGAACGGCGATACTGGCCTGCCCCGTTTCAATCGACGCTTCTTCAATGCCGGACAATGCGCGCTCTGCGGCAAACATCCAATCCGCCAGGGACTGCATGGACGGCGCAGCATCTCCCGCTTCCGGATGCAGGTTGCGACGAAGGGCTGCTTCCAGTGCTGCGCTGTCATTGCCGTCGAGCGCTGCCGCGTAGGATTCGAGCCGGCCATAATACATGCCCGCCAGTTTCTTCATGCGTTTCGGCACACCCTGGTCGCCGACACCAAGCTCGCGAATGGAGTGATCGACGTCCTCGAAAAAGGCATCGATGATCTCCTGCGCGATTTCCTGCCCGCTGCGATCGGACTTTGCCGTGCGTCGGAAATACAGAATCAACATGATCGACAGCATCTCGAACCGGCCCATGACCGTGTCTGGAACCTGCATGTCGAGATAGAAGGCCGGCGTGCGCGCAGCCGATGTCAGCGCGGCGTATTGGCGCTCGACAATTGCCCTGTTGTTTCTTTTCTTTCGGAAGAAGCCGAATACCATCCAATTCCACCAAAAAGAGCCTGCCGAACGGGTCGGCCCGCACGTGGTCATGTTGCATGATTGCGAAAGCTGGTTTACCGAAGCAGACGTGAATTGCAATGCCGTTCTAGAGCGCCGTTGCCGCATCCCGCGGCAGACTGGCGCTGAAAAGTGCGGAATACCATGGTGTTGGCCACGCCTCTTCCCCGGAAAGGCCACAATGCTATGCGCAGAAGCGATGCGGCACTCACGGGTGCCATCGACAGTCATGGGAGACGTGCGTGGAAATTCGGATTTTCAGATCGGACAGCAAGGTTCTGAGCTCGACGGCCCTTGCCGTGGCGCTCGCCATCAGCGGCCTTTCCGGTTGCCAAACCTCCGAAGTCTTCCACAACGGCTATGTGGTTGATCAGGCAGCACTCGACCTCGTTCCCGTCGGCTCGAGCCGCGAACAGGTTCTGCTGTCGCTCGGTACGCCCTCGACCACCGCGACCTTCGAAGGTGAAGTGTTCTACTACATCTCGCAGAAGCGCACCCGTTCGGTCGCCTTCATGAAGCAGAAACTGGTCGAGCAGCAGATCCTGGCGATCTATTTCGACAAGGACGGCATCGTCACGCAGCTTGCCAACTACACCCTTCAGGATGGCAAGGTCTTCGATTCGATCTCGCGCACCACGCCGACTGGCGGCAAGGACCTCACCTTCATCCAGCAGCTGCTTTCGGGCGGCGGCAGCGCGGCCAACAGCATCAAGAACGTGCTTGGTGGCGGCGGCATGGACGGCATGTAACCCGCCCCCCCCCCCGCATATCTCGGCA
>NZ_AHZC01000100.1 GCF_000247475.1 Rhizobium sp. PDO1-076
GCTTGCCTGGATCGGTGCCATGCCGGCATTCAGCAGGGTGTAAAACACCGCGAGACCGCCGAGCCCCATGACCAATGTTGCCACGACAAGACGGCGTAGCATCAGCCGATCGAAGAGTGCCTCATCCGGCCGTCGGGCCGTACGGGTGAGCTCATCGCCTTCTGCAGGTTCGGTCACCAGAGCCACGTCCTGAACGCCGTTGGTGACAAGGTTCAGCCACAGCAGTTGCACGGCACTGAGCGGCATGGGCAGTCCGAGCCCGATGGCCAGTAGAAACAGCAGAACTTCTGCGGCACCGGTGGTGACGAGCATGAAGACGACCTTGCGGATATTGCCATAGGCCACCCTGCCCTCGGTTATGCCGGCAACGATGGAGGCAAAGTTGTCATCGGTCAGGATGATGTCAGCGCTTTCCTTGGCGACATCCGTCCCCTTCAGGCCCATGGCCACACCCACATGTGCATGCTTGAGCGCCGGTGCGTCGTTGACCCCGTCTCCGGTGACCGCAACGAAATGACCATTGCGGGCCAGTGACCGGACGATGGAGAGCTTTTGATCAGGCTTTACGCGGGCAAAGACACGGATATGTCGTGTTAGCTGATCCAGCAGACCTTCGCCCTTTGCCAGCGCCTCGGTCACCTCGTCGCCGGTCGCAACAGAACGATCATCGACCGCAATCCCTGCCCTGCCGGCGATTACCCTTGCCGTGCGCGGGTCGTCCCCCGTAACCACGACGACACCGATACCCGCAGCATTGCAGGCAGCTATCGCGGCCGGAACTTCCGGCCGGATCGGATCCTGCATGCCGGCCAGTCCGAGGAATGTCAGATCCACCAACAGGTGACCGCCGAGGCCATCCTGGCCGATGCGCTCCATTTCACCTTCGGCAAAGGCAAGTACACGCAGCCCGTCGCAGGCCATGTCAGCGATCTGGCGCTCCAGCAGATTTGGATCAAGGGCGACGACCTGTTCCCCGAGCTGCATGTTCGTGCACATGGCAATCAATCGCTCGGGCGCGCCCTTGGCGAATATGCGCAGCCTGTCCTTGGAATGATGGAAGGATGCCGCATATTTCTGCTCCGGCTCGTAAGGCAGACGCCGATGCAGCGGGAACTCCGCCAGCAGCCCGGCTTTCGACAAGCCAGCTTTGTGGGCCGCGGCCAGCAAGGCGATATCCACTGTGTCTCCGCTCGGATCCCACAGGCCGTCACGGCCCTCAAGCTCAGCCTCATTCGGCAGGCTTGCGGCCCGCAACAACAGCGACACCGCTTCGCTTGCCTGGGCGTGTTTGCCATCACGGCAGCGGATCGCGCCATCGGTCGCCTGACCACCACCTGCATCGATCAACCAATGCGTTTCATCGGGCAGCCGGATGTCGGTAACGGTCAGTTCGTTCAGCGTCAATGTCCCGGTCTTGTCGGTGGCGATCATCGTGCAGGAGCCAAGTGCCTCGACGGCCGGCAAATGCCGCACAATGACATGGGCATTCGCCATACGACGCATGCTGATGGCGAGCGCCACCGTGATCGCAATCGGCAACCCCTCCGGGATGGCACTGACGGCCAGACCAACCGACATGGTCAGCAGGCCCACCAGCGGCATACCCCGCCAAAGGCCGATAAAGACCAGAACGACGATCGCCACACCGACCGCATAGGCGATCTGGCGGGTAAACTGCTCCATTCGGATCATCAATGGGGGCTTGGCACTGGAAGGCGCCAGAATGGCACCGGCGATGCGCCCGAGCTCGGTTTGGCTGCCGGTTGCCTGAACACGGCCTGTTGCCCGTCCCCGTGTTACCACGGTGCCGGCATAGGCGAGCTCGCCGACAGCTTTCGCCACGGGCTTTGATTCGCCGGTATGGGCGGCCTCGTCGCATTGCAGGCCTTCCACCTCGAGCAGTTCGATATCGGCGGGCGTCCTTTCGCCACTCTCCATGAGGACGATGTCACCGGGCACCAGGTCGACTGCGTCCAACCTCTGGCGCACGCCATTGCGCACAACGGTTGCCTGTGGCTGTTCCAGCGCTCGCAAGGCGTCTGCGGATTTACCAGCGGAATGCTCCTGAAACGCGCCAATCAAGCCATTGATCGCAAGCACAATCGCAATGAAGCCGGCATCCGTCGTCTCGCCAAGCAGGAGGGACAGGCCGGCGGCGGCAAGCAGGATGTAGATCAGCGGGCTGAAAAACTGGCGCAACAAGACGTTGAAGAATGTTGGTGACGCCGCCACAGGCAAACGGTTCACGCCCCATCTGGCGCGCGCGTCGGCCACCTGATCGGAATTCAGGCCGTGGGAGATATGCGGCGCGACTTCACGCATTCGTGTGTCCATCACGGCATATCCATCCCGGGTTCAACCATCTTGCCAAGCAGTATGAAAGCATCCCGCGCCGGCCGCTTTGCGCGATGTCAAGTGAATGGCACGTGCCGGCTTGGCCGCCTGCGCAGCCGGGACGCGAGGCCTTCGCTACCGGTTGCAGGCTTTTCGCCAAACGAGCCTTCATTTCCTCGGCGGTTTGATTTAAGGAAGTCCACCCGCTTCGCCCGATGCGAAGGCTTGTCATGAGGTAATTGCGTTCCGATGCTCGTCATTTTGAGAAAAGCTTCCCAAACCCTGGTCGCCAAAGTGCTTATGTCGATGCTTGTCATCTCATTTGCAGTCTGGGGCGTTTCCGCCTCCCTGTTCAGCACCACGTCGAACTCCGTGGTCACCGTTGGCGATCAGACCGTATCGGCGAGCGACTTCGCATTTGCCTATCAAAGGCAGGTCACTGATCTCAGCCGACGCTTCGGCACCCAGCTGACGACGGAACAAGCGCGCGCGCTCGGCATCGAAACCCAGGTGTTCTCGCAGCTTGCAGCCGGGGCTGCGCTGGACCAGCTCGCAACCGACATGAATCTCGGTCTGTCGCAGGATCGCCTGGCACAGCTGATTGCCGAAGATCCGGCCTTCAAGAACGCTGCCGGCGCTTTCGATCGCCAGCTGTTCGCCTCGCGTCTCGCCAATGCCGGCCTGCGCCAGGACGACTATATCGAAGAACGGTCGAAGGTGGCGATCCGCAGCCAGATCGTCGATGCGACAGCGGACGGCTTTACGGCACCCAAGGTTCTTGTCGATGCGCTGAAGGCCTATCGCTACGAAAATCGCGATATCAATTACGTTCTCCTGACCAATGCCAATATCGATCCTGTCAAGGCTCCGGACGATGCAACGCTGGCCGCATGGTTCCAGACAGCCAAAGCCGGATACCGCGCGCCGGAGTATCGCAGCTTCACCTATGTGAAGCTGGAACCGGCCGACATTGCTGACAAGGCGGCAATCTCGGATGAAGCGATCCGCGCCGACTATGAGAAGCGCAAGGCGAGCTATGAAATCGCCGGGACGCGCACGATCGAGCAGCTCACGTTCGAGACCCGCGAACTGGCAGACGCCGCCGCCGCTGAACTCGCGTCCGGCACGCCGTTCGACCAGCTGGTGTCCGACCAGGGCAAGACCGCAGGTGACGTGCTTCTGGGCGATTTCTCCCGCGAGAAGCTGCCTGATGCTGCGCTGGCCAATGCAGCCTTTGCCGTCACCAAGGAAGGCGGCACGACGTCTGTTGTCGAAGGCGCACTGGGTCCGGTGATCCTGCGCGTCACCAATATCAAGGAAGGCCGCACCCGGACGCTGGACGAAGTGAAGGAAGAAATCCGCGAGGCGCTGGCAGAGTCTGCCGCGATCGCCGATATCACCACGGTTCACGATCAGTTCGAAGACCTGCGCGCCGGCGGTACTGCGCTCAAGGAAGCTGCGGAGCAGCTGAAGCTCAAGCCGATCACGGTCGACCTCATCGACAGGCGCGGTCTGGATGGCCGCGACACGGAAGTTGCAGGCATTCCGGAACGTGATGCGCTGCTCGCCGAAGTCTTCAAGACCGATATCGGGGTCGAGGCTCTGCCGGTCAATGTCGGCAATAGCGGCTACATCTGGTTCGATGTGACTGACATCAAGCCGGAACGCGATCGCGAACTGGCGGAAGTGCGTGAAAAGGCTGTTGCAGACTGGTCAGCCGAGCAGCAGAAGATTGCGCTTGGCGCAAAGGCCGAAGGCCTGCGCAAGCGGGTCGCAGACGGTGGAAAGCTGGAAGACGTCGCTGCCGAACTCGGTGTTGCGGTTGAAAGCAAGGCCGGTCTGACACGCCGTAGCGAAGACGCCGTTCTCGGTTCGGCGGCCATCGTTGCTGCCTTCGGCGGCCCGGTTGGCACTGTTGCAAGCGCTGCGGGCGCCGACCCGACAACGCAGATCCTGCTCACGGTCACTGCCGTGCGCGATCAGCCGAGCGGCAGCGTGCTCAACAATGAGGACGAGCAGATCGTGTCCATGGCCAATGCCGCCGGCGACGACATTCTCGACCAGATGGTGACCCAGTTGCAGTCCGACTATGGCGTGACCTTCAATCAGGCGCTGGCCCAGCAGGCCATGGTCCGCTAACAGCAGCCCCGGGGGGATAAAAATGTCAGGCTTGAAGCCCTTCATCGCGAAGATCGCCACCCGTGAGTCGCTGACGCGCCAGGAAGCGAGTGACGCCTTCGAAATCCTGATGTCCGGCGAAGCCAGCCCGGCTCAGATCGGCGGTTTCCTGATGGGCCTTCGGGTGCGTGGCGAAACCGTTGACGAAATCGCTGGCGCCATCTCGATCATGCGCCAGAAGATGGTCACGGTCGAAGCGCCGGCAGACGCCATCGACATTGTCGGCACAGGCGGCGACGGGACAAATACCTACAACATCTCGACACTGGCGGCTCTGATCGTTGCCGGTGCGGGTGTTCCCGTCGCCAAGCATGGCAACAGGGCATTGAGCTCGAAGTCCGGAACGGCAGACGCCCTTTCACAACTGGGCGTCAAGCTGGACATCGATCCCGACATGATCGCACGCTGCATCCGGGAAGCGGGCATCGGGTTCATGTTCGCGCAATTGCACCATCCGGCCATGCGCCATGTCAGCCCGACGCGGGTGGAGTTGGGAACGCGGACGATTTTCAACATCATCGGCCCGCTGTCGAGCCCGGCCAATGTCAAGCGTCAGTTGTTCGGCGTCTATTCGCCGGAATGGCTGATACCGGGTGCGGAAGCCCTGCGCGATCTCGGACTGACAAGCGCCTGGGTAGTCCATGGCAGTGGCCTCGACGAAATCACCACCACAGGCCCCTCGCAGGTCGCGGCGTTGAAAGATGGCGAGATCACCACGTTCGAACTGACACCCGCTGACTTCGGTGTGCCGACTGTCGGACTGGAAGCCATCCGCGGCGGTGACGGCATCGTCAATGCTGCCGCGCTGCTCGATGTTCTGAATGGAGCCAAGACCGCCTATCGCGACGTGGCGCTGTGCAATGCAGCAGCCTCGCTGATCGTGGCCGGCAAGGCTGCCGACATCCCCGAAGGCATGCACCTCGCCAGCCGTTCGCTCGACAGCGGCAGTGCTCGCGCCGCGCTGGAGAAACTGATCGCCATTTCCAATTCCGCCGTGTCGAGCTAAGCTTCCTTCATGACAGACATTCTCAAACGCATCGAAATCTACAAGCGCGAAGAAATAGCAGCGGCCAAGGCCGCGCGCCCGATCGAAACTCTCAGGGCGACGATCGAGACACAGAGCGCACCACGCGGCTTTTACAAGGCGCTTGTCAGGGCACAGGCCGAAGGTCATTTTGGCCTGATTGCTGAAATCAAGAAGGCGAGCCCGTCAAAAGGCCTGATCCGTCCCGATTTCGATCCGCCGTCTCTGGCTGCAGCCTATGAGGCCGGCGGTGCGGCATGCCTGTCGGTGCTGACCGACGCGCCGAGCTTCCAGGGCGCGCCGGAGTTTCTCGGCGCTGCCCGCGATGCCTGCTCGTTGCCGGCGCTGCGCAAGGATTTCATGTTCGAGACCTATCAGATCGTCGAGGCTCGCGCCTGGGGTGCCGACTGCATCCTGCTGATCATGGCTTCGCTGTCCGACGATCAGGCGGCAGAGCTTGAAAGCGAGGCGCTGGCGCTCGGCATGGACGTGCTCGTCGAAGTGCACGACGCCGAGGAGATGGAACGAGCCCTGAAGCTTGCCTCGCCACTGATCGGCATCAACAACCGAAATCTTCGCACCTTCGACGTCAGCCTCACGGTCAGCGAAGAACTCGCGCCAATGGTTCCGGCCAACAGGCTTCTGGTCGGCGAGAGCGGCATCTTCACCCATGCTGACTGCCAACGCATGCAGGCGGTCGGTATCACCACCTTCCTGGTCGGCGAAAGCCTGATGCGCCAGGACGACGTCACGGCAGCCACCCGTGCCCTGCTGACCGGCGCGTCCGGGACGATGGCCGCCGAATGAGCAGCGACCGACCCGGCCTCACCCATATCGGCGCAACAGGCGAAGCGCACATGGTCGATGTCGGCGACAAGGCCGAGACGGTTCGCGTGGCGATGGCCGAAGGCCAGGTACGCATGGCAGCCGAGACGCTGCAGATCATCCGGGACGGCAATGCCAAGAAAGGCGACGTTATCGCCACGGCGCGCATTGCCGGCATCATGGCGGCAAAGCAGACCTCGAACCTCATTCCGC
>NZ_AHZC01000099.1 GCF_000247475.1 Rhizobium sp. PDO1-076
AGATCGTCTTCGGGTTGAGCATCGCATTTGCGGCCAGTTCCTTCTTCCTGTCGTTCTTTTCCTTCGGCGGCGGAGCACTGGTCTGATGGTCGGCGGTTTTCAGCAGGAAGACGAGGTGCGTGGTTTCTTCGCCACCGTGCATCGGTCGCTCGCCGAGCCGATTCTGCTCGGCGGCGCTCCCCGTGCCGTGGCCATTGCCAACGGCACGCTTGCTGCTGCCGTCAGCCTCGGCCTTCGCCTCTGGATCGCCGGGCTGGTGATCTGGGCCATCGGCCATTTCGTGGCCGTCTGGGCAGCCAAACGCGATGCCCAATTCGTCGATGTCGGGCGCAGGCACCTGCGCTATCCGGCGCACATGGGCGTGTGAGGGTTTGCAGATGATGAACCTTGCCGAATACCGCAAACGCTCCTCACAGCTGGCCGACTTCCTGCCATGGGCGGCGCTGGTCGCCCCGGGCGTTGTCCTCAACAAGGACGGCTCGTTCCAGCGCACCGCCCGGTTTCGCGGACCCGATCTCGACAGCGCCACGCCGGCCGAGCTGGTCGGCACCACAGCGCGGCTCAACAACGCGCTGCGTCGCCTCGGCTCCGGCTGGGCGGTCTTCGTCGAAGCTCAGAGAAACCCCGCCACCGACTATCCAGAAAGCCTGTTTCCGGATTCGGCATCTGCGCTTCTCGACATAGAGCGGCGCGAACAATTCGAGGAATCCGGCCTTCTCTACGAGAGCAGCTATTTCCTGAGCTTCGTGTGGCTGCCACCCGCCGAAGAAGCCTCGCGGATCGAGAGCTGGCTTTACGAGGGGCGGGAGAAAGGCGGCGTCGATCCATGGGAACTGCTGAACAGTTTCGTCGACAGAACGGATCGTATCCTCCATCTCGTGGAAGGCTTCGTGCCCGAAGCCGGATGGCTGGATGATGCAGAGACGCTCACCTATCTGCATTCGACCATTTCCACCAAACGCCATCGTGTTCGTGTTCCGGAAACACCTGTCTACCTTGACGCGCTGCTGGCCGATCAGCCTTTGGCCGGCGGCCTGGAGCCGAGGCTTGGCGATTTCCATCTGCGGACGCTGACGGTGATCGGGTTTCCGACGGTCACCTTTCCTGGCATCTTCGACGATCTCAACCGGCTTGCCTTTCCCTATCGGTGGAGCACCCGGGCGATTATGCTCGACAAAACCGACGCGACCCGGCTCGTTGCGAAGATCAGGCGGCAGTGGTTCGCCAAACGCAAATCCATTGCCGCGATCCTGAAGGAAGTGCTCACCAACGAGCAATCGGTGTTGGTCGATAGCGATGCCGCCAACAAGGCGGCCGATGCGGATGCAGCTCTGCAGGATCTCGGCTCCGACCAGGTCGGGGAAGCCTATGTCACTGCCACGGTCACCGTCTGGGACACCGATCCGGCGATTGCCGACGAGAAACTGCGGCTGACGGAAAAAGTCATCCAGTCACGGGATTTCACGGCAATCATCGAAAGCGTCAATGCCATCGAGGCATGGCTCGGCAGCATTCCCGGCCAGACCTATGCCAATGTCCGCCAGCCGCCGATCTCGACGCTGAACCTCGCCCACATGATCCCGCTGTCCGCAGTCTGGGCGGGACCGGCTAAGGACGAACATTTCGACGCGCCGCCGCTGTTTTATGCGCGCACCGAGGGATCGACGCCGTTCCGGTTTTCGCTGCATGTCGGCGATGTCGGCCACACCATGATCGTCGGTCCGACCGGCGCCGGGAAATCCGTGCTGCTGGCGATGATGGCCCTGCAGTTCCGCCGCTATCTCCGCTCCCAGGTTTTCGCCTTCGACTTCGGCGGGAGCATACGCGCCGCAACGCTCGCCATGAATGGCGACTGGCAGGATTTGGGCGGTTCACTCTCCGACGATGCATCGCCTATCGACACCGTGTCACTCCAGCCGCTTGCCGGGATCCGTGATACGCCGGAACGGGCCTGGGCCGCCGACTGGCTCGTCGATATCCTGATCCGCGAGGGCGTGACCATCACGCCTGATATCAAGGAACATCTCTGGACGGCACTGACGTCCCTGGCTTCCGCGCCGATCGGGGAGCGGACCATCACCGGCCTGACGGTGCTGTTGCAATCATCGGCGCTCAAGCAGGCTTTGCGGCCTTACTGCATCGGTGGCCCATACGGTCGCCTGCTCGATGCAGAAATGGAATGGCTTGGCGACGCACAGGTGCAGGCGTTCGAGACCGAAGGACTTATCGGCACGGGAGCAGCACCCGCCGTTCTCTCCTACCTGTTCCACCGGATCGAATCCCGCTTCGACGGACGGCCGAGCCTGCTGATCATCGACGAAGGCTGGCGGGCACTTGATGACGGCGGCTTCGCCCAGAAAATCAAGGAATGGCTGAAGACGCTGCGCAAGAAGAATGTCAGCGTTGTCTTCTCCTCACAGTCGCTCGCCGACATCGAGGCCTCGCCGATCGCGCCCGCCATCGTCGAAAGCTGCCCGACACGCATCTTCCTCGCCAACGAGCGGGCTATAGAGCCGCAGATAACCTCTATCTACGAACGATTTGGGCTCAATGCCCGCCAGATCGAGATCATCGCAAGGGCGACCCCGAAACGGGACTATTACTGCCAGAGCCGCAGAGGAAATCGGCTGTTCGAACTTGGCCTTGGATCCGTAGCACTGACGCTTTGCGCCGCATCGACCAAGGCCGACCATGCGCTGATCGACGCGCTGATCCGCGATGGCGCGCGCCCTTACTTCCTTGAAGCCTGGCTTGAGGCCAGCAGCCTGCGTTGGGCCGCAGATCTTGTTCCCGACCTCACCAACGTCATCGATCAGTCGGTCGAAAGGACGAGCGGTCCGGCCTCCATCCCCCTGTCACCCGAAGAGGAGATTGCCCCATGAAGCATTTATCCCTGGGCGTTCGCTGGCGCCGTGCCCTTGCAACCAGCGTCCTTGGTGTCACACTGGCGTCCTCACCCGCATCGGCGCTGATCGTCTACGATCCGACGAACTACAGCCAGAACCTGCTATCGGCTGCCAGGGCGCTGGAGCAGATCCAGAACCAGATCACGTCGCTTCAGAACGAAGCGCAGATGCTGATTAATCAGGCGAAGAACCTCACCAGCCTTCCGACCTCGATGCTCTCGCAGATCGAGGGGAATTTTTCCGAGATGAAAGACCTGCTCGGGGAAGCAGACCAGCTTGCCTATGAGGTCCAGAATATCGAAGAGCAATTTAACGCCACTTATCGTGATTTCGCGGCTGGCGATCGGTCGGCCTCTCAGCTTGCATCCGCCGCGCAACAGCGCTGGCAGCAATCGGTATCCGCTTTCGAGCATTCGTTGAAGGCGGGAGCCGTGGCTGTCGACAACATCGAAGGCACGCAGGCGCAGACCAGCGAACTGGTCGATGCCAGCCAGTCGGCGGTCGGCGTGCTGCAGGCGACCCAGGCCGGCAATCAGCTCATGGCCGTGCAGGCGAAACAGCTCGCTGATCTGACCGCCATGCTGGCTGCACAGGGCAGGGCCAGTGCGCTGGAACAGGCGAGGGCTGCGGCAGCACAGGAGCAGGCTCGCGCTCAGTTCGGCCGCTTCATGACCGGCTCGGCCTACAGTCCGTCCAGCGTCCGTATGTTCCACGATTGAAGAGGGTGGAGACAATGGACCTGAAGATCGCCGCCCGGATGCTTGCCGTCTTCGCACTTGGTGCAGGGCTGACCGCCACAATCGTGGCCCTGCAAGAAGAAGACGCAAACGATGCAAAAGGCTCCAGTATCGGGCGTCCGGGCGGCGAGCCCGTCAACACTTGGCTCGCGCGCTGCCGCGACCTTGGCATGGCCGCGGCCGTTGACGCTGCCTGCCGCAAGGCCTGGGCGGAAAATCGCCGCCGGTTCTTCGCAACCGATCGACCGGTCGCGCCAAAGACCGGCGAGGTGCCGTCGCCATGAACAATACCGGCATCATCGACCGTTTTCTCGAGACCTTCACTGCTTATATTGATAGCGGCTTCGGCCTGCTCGGCGGCGAAGTCGCCTTTCTCACCTCGACCCTGATCGTCATCGATATCGTTCTCGCCGGTCTATTCTGGGCATGGGGCGCGGATGAGGATGTGCTGCAGCGGCTTGTGAAGAAGACCCTCTATATCGGCTTCTTTGCCTTCATCATCGGCAACTTCAACCGGCTCGCCGGAATCGTCTTCGAAAGCTTTTCCGGGCTCGGACTCAAGGCCGGCGGCTCAAGCCTCTCTGCTTCGGAACTGTTGCAGCCCGGCCGCGTCGCGCAGGTGGGCATCGATGCCGGCAATCCCATACTTCAGGCCGCCGGCGAGTTGATGGGCTACATCGCCTTCTTCGAGAATTTCGTGCAGATCTTCGTGCTGATGGTCGCCTGGGTCATCGTTCTCGTCGCCTTTTTCATCCTCGCCATTCAGATCTTTGTCACGCTGATCGAGTTCAAGCTGACGACGCTCGCAGGCTTCGTCCTGATCCCCTTCGCACTGTTCAATAAAACCTCCTTCCTTGCCGAAAAGGTGCTTGGAAACATCGTCGCCTCCGGCGTCAAGATACTGGTGCTGGCCGTGATCGTCGGCATCGGCTCCGGATTGTTCGACGAGTTCACGTCCGGCTTTTCCCAACAGCCGACCATCACCGAGGCGCTGTCGCTGGTACTCGGCGCTCTTTCGCTGATGGGCCTGTCAATCTTCGGTCCCGGTATCGCCTCGGGCCTGGTGTCCGGCGCTCCGCAACTCGGCGCCGGTGCCGCCGTCGGAACCGGTCTTGCCGCGGCCGGTCTCGGGGCCGCCGGCTATATGGGTGCCAGGGCTGGACTGGGAGCTGCAACAAGTGTTTTCGGCGGGGCGGCGAGGGGTGGGGCAACTCTCGTGGGCGGTGCCAGGACCGCCTACGGTCTTGGTGACGCAACCGTGGGATCAACAGGGACTGGCGGTGGAGCTGCCGGTTTTGCCAGTGTCGCAAAAGCAGCCGCAGGTCTCGCCATGTACAAGGGCAGGGCCATGGTCTCCGGCGCATCCCAATCCATGAGCTCCAGCTATCGCTCCGGACAGGCCGGCGCATGGAAGGCGACAGGTGGCAAGAACGAGGTCGGCGTCGGCATGTCAGATGCCGCCAACGATCCCTCCTTTGCCGGTTCGTGGTCTCCAAGTCGCGCTGATGTGTCCGGCTCCGACGTTTCGCTCTCGACGCCGCCCGATTGGGCGCAGCGCATGAAGCGGAGCAGCACCGTCAGTCACGGTGTCAGCACGGCTGCCCATACGGTCCGCTCCGCCGATCACAGCGGCGGCTCCATGTCCGTCTCTCTCAATCAGGATGACCGTTGATGACCATTTTTAGGCGACCTTCCGTGCGCTACGCACGCACCCCGGAACCCGAAACCCCCTACCAGAAGGCAGCGCAGGTCTGGGACGAGCGCATAGGCTCCGCTCGCGTGCAGGCGAAAAACTGGCGGGTGATGGCCTTCAGTTCTCTGTTTCTGGCTGGCGGTTTTGCGTCCGCCCTGGTCTGGCAGTCGACACGTGGGACCGTGGTGCCATGGGTGGTGCAGGTCAATAAGTTCGGGGAGGCGCAGGCCGTTGCCTCGGCGGTGACCGACTATCGGCCGACTGATCCGCAGATTGCTTGGCATCTCGCCCGTTTCATCGAGCAGGTTCGCAGTATTCCGGCCGATCCCGTGATCGTGCGGCAGAACTGGCTTCGCGCCTACGAATACACCACCGATCGCGGGGCGATTGCGCTGAACGATTATGCGCGTGCCAACGATCCGTTCACGAAGGTCGGCAAGAACCAGATCGCCGTTGAGATCTCCAGCGTCATCCGGGCATCACCAGACAGTTTCCGCATCGCCTGGACCGAACGGCAGTTCGAGAATGGCCAGCTTTCGGCCACCGAACGCTGGACTGCCATCCTGACCGTCGTGATCCAGACACCGCGCACCGCTGAAAAGCTGCGCGCCAATCCACTCGGTGTCTATGTCAACGCAATCAACTGGTCGAAGGAGCTTTCGCAATGAAGGAGGTATGCAGGAAAAGTGCATCACTGCTGCTGGCAACGCTACTATCCGCCTCGGCACTTGCCGGCTGTGCGAAAAAATACATCCCGCCGGAGATCGACTACGACGATGCGGCGCCCGCCGTGCTGACTGCCGATCCGGTCGGTCCGGTGAAGGTGGTCGAACTGCCGAAGCCCCTGCCGCTGCCCGGCCAGTTGAAGCCAATCAATGGGGAGAAGGCTAAGACGGAGGCTGTCGATCCGAAGACTCGGATCTCGCTGGCTAACGAAGCTGCCCGCATCCAGCCGGTTCGTGATGGCTTTATCAACGCCGTGCAGGTCTATCCCTTTTCGGCTGGCGCGCTCTACCAGGTTTATGCGGCGCCGGGACAGGTGACGGATATCGCCCTTCAGCCCGGCGAGCAACTGGTCGGCTCCGGTCCGGTGGCGGCCGGTGACACCGTGCGCTGGATCATCGGCGATACTGAAAGCGGTACGGCAGCTTCAAAGCAAGTACATATCCTGGTGAAGCCGACGCGCCCCGATCTTCAGACCAATCTGGTCATCAATACCGACCGGCGGACCTACCATCTGGAACTGCGGTCCACCCCTTCGACCTACATGGCATCGGTCTCATGGCAATATCCGCAGGACCAGTTGATCGCACTGCGACGGCAGAATGTGAGGGCGGCAGAGACACAAGCCGTTGCCACCGGCATCGACATCTCGAAGCTGAACTTCCGGTACCGCATCGAAGGCGATCCAGCACCCTGGCGGCCGATGCGTGCCTTTGACGATGGCGCAAAAGTCTACATCGAATTTCCCTCCGGCATCGGGCAGGGCGAAATGCCGCCGCTGTTCGTCATCGGACCCTCCGGCAATTCCGAGCTGGTCAACTACCGCGCCCGTCAGAACTATTATGTCGTCGATCGGCTGTTTGCTGCGGCCGAATTGCGGCTTGGCGACGGGGACAGCGCAAAGCGTGTTCGGATCGTCCGCACCGATGGTCGAACAGTGGCGAAGCGGACCACACTGTTCTCCTCGGAGCGCAGCCGATGACGGGGTCTGCAAACTCATCGGATATGGGCCTCAAGGCTGAACTGCGCTTGCGGCCCGAACCACAGCGCGTCACGCGCCTGTCACGCAAGGTGCTGATCGGTCTTGGCGGCGTGGCCAGTATCGCCATTGCGGCGGCGCTGTTCTGGGCGCTCGATACGAACCGGCGCGGCAACCAGACAGCGACGGAACTCTACAACACCGACAACACGACGCCGGCCGATGGCCTGGCCAGCCTGCCGAGAGACTACACCAACATTCCGAAACTGGGCCCGGCGCTACCGGGGGACCTCGGCCGGCCGATCCTGCGAGCGCAGGAGGCAGGAAAGCCTATCGTAACACCCAGCGTCCAGACGCCGCGTGTCGGTCCAGAAGAACAACGCCGTCTTGCCGAGATCGAAGCTGCCCGCCTAGCAAAGCTGTTCACCGACAGTCGTGGGGAGCGAGCGATGGGAGGCCAGACAATCGCATCGGCAAGTGCACCCACGACTGCCGTCGATCCCGCCACCGGCATGCCCATTGTGTCCGAGACGCCGCCGCTGGACGGCGGGTCCGCGCAGAACATGCAGGACCGCAAGCTCGCCTTTCTCAACGGCGAGACTGACCGGCGCACCGTCAGTGGCGACCGGGTGCAGGAGAAGGTGTCTCCCTATGTCGTGCAGGCGGGTACAGTCATTCCGGCGGCCCTGATTACCGGCATCAAATCCGATCTGCCTGGCCAGATCACGGCGCAGGTGACTGAGCATGTCTACGACAGCCCGACTGGCTCGCATCTGCTCATTCCACAAGGCGCGCGTCTGATCGGCCAGTACGACAGCCAGGTTGCCTTTGGGCAGTCACGCGTGCTGCTGGTCTGGAACAGACTCATCATGCCGGACGGCTCATCCATCGTGCTGGAGCGTCTGCAAGGTGCGGATACGCAAGGGTTCTCCGGGCTCGAGGATGAAGTCGATCATCATTGGGGGCAACTCTTGAAGGCCGCAGCACTTTCGACACTGCTTGGGATCGGCACGGAATTATCTTCCGACGACGAAAGCGACATTGCCCGCGCCATTCGAGAGAGCGCTCAGGACAGCGCCTCCGACATCGGCCAGCAGATCGTTCGTCGCCAGCTCAACGTTCAGCCAACGCTGACGATCCGGCCGGGTTATCCGGTTCGCGTTATCGTCAACCGCGACCTGGTCATGAAGCTCTATGGAGCGGCGAGGGATCCGACATGACCAAATTTAAGCGGTCTACAATGCTCTCCCGCGTATGCCACCAGGAGCTTCTTGCGCTTGTGCACCGTGTCGAGCTCGCCGGAGGCAAACCGGCGTTGGAAATGGTGCGCCCACAAGAGGGCAAGGATTGTCGAGATCGCACTTCTTTCATCTCGATTCTGTGCCGGTGGCTCCGATTCATTCAAAGCGTTCAACCGTGACGTTGCACGCTCAGGTTCGTACCATTCGGTGGTATTGACAGGATGGGTGACTATTTCCTAGCGCTCAGAGGGTGTGAGGAATTCCTCCGGCGGTTCAAATGCCCGCAACTTTGGCAGGGGATTATTGAAGCGTTCGATCCTGACCGTTGTCAATTGGCCGGTGCAACCCTGCGCCAAGGCGGATGTGCCGATGTCGCGGGTGAGCACATTCGGATTGCCGTGCACGCAGAGCGGTTTTTCCTCGCGGGGATCTTCCGGATCATACCACGCGCCGGTCGGCAGTTGCACGACGCCTCCCCGGATGCCCTCGGAGAGGCGGACGGTGGCGAGGCAGGCGCCGCGGGCGTTCGAAAGCTTCAAGATGTCGCCTTCGGAGATCCCGTCTTTTGCCGCATCCTGCGGGTTCATGGTGAGGACTTCCCGTCCATGATGCTTGGCCGCCGCGCTGTGGTCGCCGAAATCGAGCTGGCTGTGAAGCCGGGTGCGCGGCTGGTTGGAGATTAGGACATAGGGCGTCTCGGCACTCGGCACATAAGGCTGGCCGAGCCAGGTTGGATGGCCCGGGCAATCGGCTTCGCCGAAGCTGGCGATTGTCTGTGAATAGATCTCGAGCCGGCCGCTCGGTGTTGTCAGCGGATGGGTGTCTGGAGCTTCGCGGAAGGCGCGCAAATAGCCGCCGTCATCCGGCTTCTGCGGCAGGACGAGCCCCTCGCTTTCAAAGAAGGCATCGAAGTTCGGGGCAGGCAGGCCGTTTTCGGCAAGTGCCTGCCGGGTTGGTTCGTAGAGATGGACGAGCCATTCGCGGACTGTGCGGCCCTCGGTGAAGGCTTGGCCCGCGCCGAGACGTTCGCTGAGGTCGGCGAAGATCGCGTAGTCGTCTCGTGCCTGCCCGTGTGGGTTGGCGACGGCATGCATGGGGATCAGCAGCGGATCGTTTGAACTGGCGCCGATGTCTTGCCGCTCCAGCGTCATGGTCGCGGGCAAAACGATGTCGGCATGGCGGGCGGTTGCTGTCCAGGCACTTTCATGGACGACCATTGTATCGAGTTTCGCAAGGGCCTGGCGCAGGCGGTTGAGGTCCTGATGATGATGGAAGGGGTTTCCGCCGGCCCAGTAGACCAACTTGATTGTCGGGTAGGTCCGGGTTTCGCCGTTGAAGCGATAGGTCTCTCCCGGATGGAGAAGCATGTCGGCGATGCGTGCGACCGGGATGTAGTCGCGGATTGGGTTCCGGCACTGCGGAAAGGTCGGGATTGGCACGTCGTTGGTGCGACGCCCGTAATAGGCGATGGCGCCGAGCGCATAGGCATAACCGCCGCCGGGCAAGCCGATCTGGCCGAGGGCGGCACTGAGCACCATGCCCATCCAGACGGGCTGTTCGCCATGTTCTGCGCGTTGAAGCGCGTGGGCGACGACCATCAGTGAGCGTTTTCCAGCAAGGCGTCTGGCGAGTGACACGATATCCGCGGCTGCGATTCCGGTGATCGGAGCGGCCCATTCAGCATCCTTCGGCAGCCCATCCGTTTCTCCCAGCAGATAACGCTCGAAGATCGGCCAGCCCGTGGTGTAGCGATCGAGGAAGGCGCGGTCGTGTCTTTCCTCGACAACAAGCGTATGGACAAGCGCCATCATCAGTGCCGTGTCGCTGCCGGGCACGCAAGGCAGCCATGTCGCGCCGACTTCGTCCGGGAGATCCGCGCGCAAGGGGCTGGCGAGGACGAATTCGCAGCCTCGATCGGCCGCTTGTTGCATTGCACCCCGCTCGACATGCCGGCTGACGCCACCGCCGGCGACCATGGCATTTTTCAGCGCCATGCCGCCGAAGGCGAGTACGATGTCGGTGTGTTCAGCGACTTGCTCCCAGGTTACGTTGCGCTTCGTCAGCCCTTCATAATCACCCATGATGTGCGGGATCAGTACTTGTGAGGCACCGGAGGAATAGCTCGTGACCGAGCCTACATAGCCGCCGCAGGCGATAGTCAGAAAACGATGGATCTGGCTCTGGGCATGGTGAAAACGACCGGCACTCGCCCATCCATAGGAACCGCCGAAGATGCCGCCGGGGCCAGCGACGTCGCGGACGCGGCGAAGTTCCGCCGCCAGCAGGTCCAGCGCCGTCTCCCAAGACACTGAAACAAACTCGTCGCGTCCACGCATCTGGTCCGGACCTGGGCCGTTTTCCAGCCAGCCCTTGCGGACCATCGGATGGGTGATCCTCGCCCGGTGCCTGAGTGCTGCCGGAAAGTTGTCGATGATCTGGTTGGGGTCTGGGTCGTCAGGGTGCGGTTTGACCTCGAGGCGGCCGTCGACCATCCGTGCCGAAAACACCCCCCAATGGGAGGAGTGCGGCCTGAAGCCGTCGGTGTCTCGCTCTTCTCTTGTCGTGTCGTTTCCTGCCAAATGCGTCCATCCCGGATCGGGTCGACAAGAGCGAGTGGCCTGTCTGGACCCTGTATGTTTCAGGTGGGCATGATGATCTTGCCCGGTGTCATGATGTCGATTGAATCGATGGCGTGATTGATCACCATCATCAATTCCACAGCTCGCAAACTCCTCGTGCCGATCATCGATCTAGTTCCGATGCCATGCTCGCGGTCGAGATTTCGCGGAGCGACAAGGCCTCTTGCGCCATCTTCTTTTTGATCGCGGCGACCTTGGCCAGTTACTCGCCTTTGCCCTGATCGATTGCAAAGACAAGGTTATAATTTCTATCGCCGACATGGCCGAGGATGGCAGAAGGGGCGGGGCAATGCGGCAGCAGCCCCCGGCTGAAAAGGACAGACTCGCCGACGAGACAGATACGCGGACATCTTGGGCTCAACTGGCCGTCCTCGACACCGCTGCTGCATCGACATTTCCCGCAGCGGTGAAGCCCATCACCTCGAGATCGAGGTTGCGCTCCAAGCCTGTGTCGTCGTCGGTGGTCGACTCAGATTCCATCCGACCGGCTGGTTGATCTTTGTATGTTCCGGCAATTTCACATCAATCATGTGTGCTAATTTCGATGATGCGAACGGGGCGCACTGTGGTTCTAAGAATAGTCTCGACGATACACGTGGCCTGAGCCGCTATCTCGGGAACACCGGTGATTTCCCCAAACGTACCGCGTGTGAGAGGGCCTGCAATCATCAGTGATGCCTGAGGCCTTCCACCACGTGATATGGCGCGGCAGTGCTTGTCACATGCGATGCCGAGACCAAGTGAATCGGGCTGGAGGGTGCCGCTGGTTGCCAGGTCTTTCAAGAAACCCTGGTAGTCCAGGACATTCTTCTGGTCTGGACCTGTCGCCACGACAATGCGATCAACCTGGAGCTTCTGCACGGCGGAGGGCTTCGCGCCTTTTATTTCCACGCAGATTTTGTCCTCAGGCATCCGCACTGATTTAAGATGGCCGGTTATAAATGACAGAGTCGGCAGATTATTTTCTTCCCTCAGGAGCGCTTCTATCTGCGGAGGCATCCGAAACCGATGCACTTCGTACCATCGGCGTAGGTGGCGCAGGACACGCGCCTGCTCTGATGCCTGCATACGCATCCATAGCGGCTGCCCCTGGTGCCGCAGTGCATCCATGACACTCTGCCACGGCATTCCCTGGTCCGTCACTTGCTGGACCAAGTGACGGATTCGCTTTAGCACCTCTCGGGCCGTCGGCCTTTCGAGATCAAAATCACCAAAGGGAGTGAAATCGCCACCTGCCTGCTTGCGCGGCAAAAGACCGGTACGTGACAGTATCGATATTTGGCCCTTATGGTGTCTTGATCTGAGCGACGCTAAAGCGTCAAGCGATGTCAGTCCGGCGCCGACGATCAGGACGTGCTCGTTCGCATCGATTTGGCTTTCAGCAATTTCTGCCGCCCCGATACAACGTTTCGTTCCCACGAGTCGTGCGGGAACCTGATCGGGAATTTTTGAGGGTGCATGTCCGGTCGCAATGACAACCACATCGGCGGTAACGACCGTTCCCTTGTCACCTGTCAGGATCCATTCGTTTGATTTGCGATCCAGTCGAACAAGCTGCTCACGAACATGGCGGATTTGCCCAGTTTCAACTTTAGGCTGGAGCAGGCTGTCCATGAACGCACCAAAGTCACGGCGTCTGGCAAACGTGCCGCCGCTGGTGATTGATGCGACATCAATAGAGAGGCGACCCGTTGCCTCAAGCCAGGACGAAAACGCTCCAGGGTCTCCAGGTACCGCGCGCATGCGATGCGCCGCAACGTTAAGTCTAAGGCTGGCGTCATCGGTTGAGTACGCAAGGCCAGCGCCAAGGCTAGCCCTCGGTTCAAAAATCGCGATTTGATCGACGCTCTCATGGCTGCGATTCGCGAGATGAAACGCAATGATAGCGCCAGTGTATCCACCGCCGATAATCGCTACCCGCGTCTGTGCTGAATGGCGCGACCTGGACTGCTGTGGATCGGGCATGGTGATGCGCAGCATGATCTTCCTCCATCAATCAATATCTATATATTAAGTAGATTATTGAGATTGTCTAGCTTCACTTTGCCTTCACAACGGTGATTTGCCCGACCAGATGGGCACGACTTCCGTATTTCGGCGGCATAGCGGGTATCAGAATGGATGGGGGAACTGGTGGTTCGGCGGACATTGTGAGAGGCTCTCACAGGAAGATGCCATTTTCTCAGTGGTGATACATATGATCAATATCAAAATGGATCAGCTCTGGATCATCGCGTCGCACTCCGCGTGAAACCAATCTTCACTTCAGGACTTAAAGAGCTGAGAAAACAGGAGCGACGCATGGCGAAATGGACGTTGGTCAAGAACGAAGGCAGTATTGAAGTTTGTCAATGGGAGCTTCCCGGCGAGCTTACAGAACCCCAGGTTGAGGAAATTGTCCGGCGTATGGTTTGCAAGGTTCTATCCGATGACGAAATCATAATTTCGTCTCTTCCACTCGGCGACCCCAAACGATACATCCTGTTGGATAGAAACGAGGATCCAGGACTGATCCGGATGGGAGAAAACCCATCCATCCATATGGGCGAAAACCCGTTCTATGTTGCGACATACTCAGATTGATTTGGACGGAGGTAGTGTCGGCGGTCATCGTTGGGACTACCGTCCAGCCAGCCCAATATGTGTTGGCCCGAGCAATGCAATATCTGCCAACCTTAGTAACCCGGCAAAGCTTCGACGAGCTTCCTTTGCGCTGCCGCGAAGATATGTGCTCTGGAGACAATCGCCAGTCCAGTCATTCCGGTAACAATTCCTCGGCAAAGGTCATCCAGGGCATCCATGTGACATTGTGGAGACCGTGGGTCGTCTCGCGTGTGGTCCCGCTGCGCGTTAAACAGATCGGTGGCAAAAAGGACGTGCAACTCGGCCACCGTCAATCCCTGCACTGGGTGTGCCAGTACAACCACAGCAACTTTTCCGCAGTTCCTGTTCCGGACTCGTTGCCAGAGAAAATAGTTTCTGGGCGTAGCGAGGCGTATCATCCATCCCCTTTGCGCCATATCCGCTATCCAGAGCGCTAGATGGGGACTTAGCGCTTCTGATGGACGCCATGCAGACGTCGTAAGATAAAGCAATATTTTTAAACCGAAAGGAGGAGGGGACACCTGACTACCGGGCTTCACTCTTGTCATTTCAGCTGCTCTCCTGCTTCCAAACCTGGATTGCTTGCCGAGAAAACGGGCCTGCCTCCAGCACAGTCGGCGCGACCTGCACCGAAAAATGCTGCTGCCCTGCTCCTTTGTCAATATTTCCTATAGGTTTAGTATTGCATGCTAGGTGCGAGCGCCGCTGGACGAGTGCACCGCGTCCAGGTCTCGGTCCGCGTTGCCGAGCGGCGTTCCGCGGTCGGCAGGTCGTCGGGACACGGTCCGCCAGCCAGCCTTGCGGATCATACCATGGTTCACCCTTGCACTGTGTCTGAGTCTGCCGGAAAGTCGGCGATGATACGATCGGGGGCGGGTCGTCAGGGTTCGGTTTGACCGCAACTTGCCTGTCGTGCATGCGTGCCGAGAACCAGCCACAATGGAAGGAGTGCGGCCGGAAGCCGTCGGTGTCACGCGATTTCTGCTCGTGTTTTTCTCGGCAATGCGCGTCAAGTCCCGTGTCGGCCCGTCCAGAGCGTGCCAGTTGTCTGAGCCCTGCCTTGGTCAGGCGGGCAGGATCTTGCCTGGATTCATGATGTCGAGCGGATCGATCGCTTGCTTGATCACCTGCATCAGGTCGACGGCATCGCCGTGTTCTTGGCGCAGATAGTCGATCTTGCCGGTGCCGATACCGTGTTCACCGGTCGAGGTGCCGCCGAGCTGCAGCGCCTTCTCCACCATCTTCTTGTTGATCGCGGCGACCTTGGCCAGTTCGTCAGGATTGTCAGGATCAATGGCGAAAACCACGTGGTAGTTCCCGTCGCCAACATGGCCGAGAATGGCGGCGGGTACGGGGCAATCGACCAGCAGTTCGCGGGTGAAGAGAATGCATTCGCCAAGCGCCGAGACCGGCACGCAGACATCGGACGACCAGCCTCGGGCGTTCGGACGCTGCGAGACGACGGCATAAAAGGCGTTGTGGCGCGCCTTCCACAGCCGGTTGCGCTCTTCGGGTGAGGTTGCCCAGTCGAAGTCCTGGCCACCGTTGTCTGCCGCGAGCGCCGCGACCTGATCGATCTGCTCGCGGGTATAGGCGGGTGAGCCGTGGAATTCGAAGGCGAGGGTGTCTTCGACCTTCAAAGACAGCCCGGCATAGCGATTGACCGCAGCGATCAGACCGCGATCCATGAATTCCATGCGGGCAACGGGGATGCCGAGCTGGATGACTGCAATTGCCGTGTCTATTGCCCGGTCGATGGTGGGGAAGGAGCAGAGGGCCGCCGCCGTTGTTTCTGGGATGCCGTGCAGGCGCAGGGTCACCTCGGTGATAATGCCGAGCGTGCCTTCTGCGCCAACGAACAGCCGCGTCAGGTCGTAACCGGCGGAGGATTTGCGCGCCCGGCCGCCGGTCTGGATGATCTGGCCACTGGGCAGCACCACCTTCAACGACAGGACATTCTCCCGCATCGTCCCATAACGGACGGCATTCGTGCCCGAGGCCCGGGTCGACGCCATGCCGCCGAGCGTGGCATTGGCGCCGGGATCAATGGGAAAGAAAAGACCATGATCGCGCAGCCAGGTGTTCAACTGTTCACGCGTGACGCCAGCCTCGACCGTGCAGTCGAGGTCCTCGGCGCTCACCCGCAGGACCTTTTCCATGCGGGAAAGGTCGATCGAGATGCCGCCACGCACCGCCGACAAATGGCCTTCGAGCGAGGTGCCAGCGCCGAAGGCTATGACCGGCACCTGGTGTGCCGCGCAAAGCCGTACGATCACCGAGACCTCCTCGGTCGTTTCGGCGAAGACGACGGCATCCGGGAGGGCTGCGGCATGATAGGATTCACCCTGTCCATGCTGCTGGCGTAAGGCGAGCGCCTGCGAGAAGCGGTCGCCAAAGCGCTCCAGCAAGGTGTCGGTGACAGAGTTTGGCAAGGCGGTCATGCGTCTGCCTCCGAAATAATGTGTATCATGGCGATGTCAGGCGAGGATCGGTTCGCCGGCCAAATGGCGCTCCAGGAATGGCAGGCTATCCTGGCCCCAATAGAGTTCGCCCTCGTAGCGGAAGGTCGGGATGCCGAAGACGCCGGCCTCTTTGGCGCGCTGGAAATTGGCGTCGAGCACGGCCTGCACATCGGCATCCCCGATGCGGTCTTCGAGGGCCTCGGCATCGAACCCGGCTTTTGTGACGATTGCCGTACGGAGATCAGCTTTGCCGATATCTTCGGCCCGACCCCACAGGGCTGCCTGCAAAGCCTTGGTCAGGCTGCTCCAGTCGAGACCGTCGATCTGCGCGGCAACCACCAGCCGACCGGCAGGGCTTGGATCGGATAGACCCGCGCGATTTTCGAGCGCCAGCGGCTTGTTGCGGAGCGCCGCCCAGCGGGCGAGGTCGCGGAGCCAGTAGGCACGGCGCGCATCGGGGCGGTTGCGGGAGTAGATTGCCCCGTTTTCCTCGATCAGCTGAATGATGTGCGGGCGCACCTCCGCCTTGTGGCGGGCGGCAAGATCGAGGAAGGCATCGAAGCCGATATAGGCCCAGGGCGAGCCTACGCTGAAGAAATAGTCGATTGATTTGGTCATGGTCAGGTTCTCTGGGCGTTGTCGAAGACGGTCAGGGCGCAATCACGAGCGATCAGGGCGGCATTGGCGTCGCGGCTGACGGCGATCGTGGCGAGCGCCCCTTCGTAAAGGAGCGTGAGGTGTCGTGCGGTTTCCGCAGGCGCCCCCTGGGGGTGCGACAGGATCTTGCGGAAGATGTCGAGGACGGCCTGCTTGTGCCTGCGTGCGACCGTGACGACCCGCTCAGAGTCGCCATGTTCGGCAACGGCGAGCGCGAATGCGCAGCCGCGAAACTCGGGGCTCTCTGCCTTTTCGAACAGTCGTTGGAAGATGGTGGCGATCTGCTCTCGCGGCGCGTCCTTCGATTGCTCGACGTCCTCGAGCGAGGCGAGAACCCTCTCATGTCGTTGCAAAAGATAAGCGGCAACCAGATGATCCTTTGAGGGAAAATGCCGGTACAGCGTCGCCTTGGCGACGCTGGCTTCCTCGATGATCCGGTCGATGCCGACGGCACGGATACCTTCCTTGTAGAAGAGAGATCCTGCGACCGTGAGGATTTGCTCCGATATGGGGACTGCCATGGTTTGCTCTTGTGTTTCCGAAATTTGGCGGCCGTCGGTGACGAAGACTGGACCGCGTGCAGGTGGGATAATCGTGGATCAGATGTGCCTGAGGATGTCGCCGATGTCGATCATACCGGGCTTTCCGCCATCACGCGCCAGCCTGGCCGCCGCTTGCTGGATCGCCGTGTTCAGGGGCGCATCGACTCCATGCAGGCGGGCGAGCCTGACGATTTCGCCGTTGAGGTAATCCACCTCGCTCGACGTGCCGCGTGTGAAGCTTTGCCAGGTGGATTGCTGGCCCCGTTCGATACCGCTGTCTTCGGCTATGCGCCAATCCGAAATGTCGATGGTTCGTTCCGAGCGTGCCGCCGGATCGTAGCCGGCCGCCAACAGAACTTGCCTGGCTTCGGTGGCAAGGGCTTGGGCTGCCTTTGCGCGGGCCTCGTCCGTTCCCTTGAAAAGTTCGACCGCGTTGGTGACGTTGTGCTCCAGCTTCGCGGCCTTCCAGCGGCGGATGTCGTGTCGGGTTTCGACGAGATAACCGGCGGCGGCCAGGTCGACCGCGATCCGCTGTGCAGTATCATCCAGTCCCTGCGGATAGCGGCCGAGCGTGACAATGCCAAGCTGCGGCTCGCCCGCAACGACGACTTCGCCGATCTCGGTGAAGCGGGCCGGGACCATGATGCTGGCTGCATAGACGCGGGAGAATCGCCGCAGCGCCAGGTCTTCCGCGGCCAGGCCGTTCTGGAATGTTACCAGGGGCAGATCTGCGGCCAGTCCCGAGCCTTGGAGTTCCCGCGAGGCCCAAAATTGTGTAGCCGTTTCGACGTCCTGGCTTTTGACTGTCAGCAACAGGATGTCGTCAGGCAAGAGCGCTGGTGGATTGGCCGTGTCGAAGGCGTTCAACCTCACGACGCGGGTTCCGCCTGGTCGGCGATAGGTCAGCCCTTCGCTGACGATATGGGCGAGTTGTGCGCCGCGACCGACGAGCGCGTAAGGGATGCCCCGGTATTCGAATTCGGCCGCGAGGCTTGCGCCGACCGCACCTGCGCCGATGATGATGTAGCGTGTCATGAGGATTGTCTCGGACAAGGTGGGAGAGGGAAAGCCTGAGGGCTCTGCAGCACTGCTTCAGGCCGTCTTGAGGATGGATGAGGGTTCCCGCTCTGTGGCGGTTTCCCGGGCCCAGTGATCGAAGGCGGAACGGCCGAGAATGGAAATAGCGGTATCCTCCTGCGGGGCATGCACGAGCACCGCCTGTATGTCGCGGTAGTGGCGCTCCAGCCCGACATCGACATTGAGGCCGGGATTACCGATGCCGCGCACGGCCAGTTGCACCGCGTCGCGTAGCTGCCGGCCGGCGACCAGGCGCGCCCTGATCAGCCGTTCGGCATCGCCCAGGCCGTGATGCAGCGCATCAAAGATGATCTGGCGGGCGCTTCCGACCAGTAGGTCGATCTCGCCGGACAGTGTGATCAGGCGTTCGGTCTTGGCAATCGGGTAGCCGAGATTGGTCGGCACACGCTCATGGGCGAAGGCGTTGAAAGCCGCTTGCGCGGCTTCGGCCACGCCCACATAGATTGCGGTCAGCGCGAGGGTGATCGACGCGTGGCCCCGATTGTCCTGTGGGGCTGCGTCGGTACCGGTCAGGTCGAGCACATCGTCCAGTGGCACAACGACATCGGTGAATTCGACGTCATGGGAGCCGGAGGCACGCATGCCGAGGCTGTTCCAGTTCTCGATGATATGGATGCCCGGCGTTCCTGCAGGCACGACAAAGGTGCCGACACGGGTGGGCGTTTCATCCGTATGTGCCCAGACGAGAAAATGGGTGAGACCGCGAGCGCCGGTGACGAAGCGCTTGCGACCGCTGATCGACCAGCCGCTTGGCGTGCGGCGGGCACGCGTCGCCGGCAGGCCGCCGCGCGCTGGCGACCCCAGTTCTGGTTCGACACGTGCGGCGTTGAGCAGCAGCGGGCGCTGCTTGGCTTCGTCAAGGAGGCGCGCATAGAGCGCTTCCGGCCAGTGGTTGCGCGCTGCCTGGCCCAGATGATTGAACAGTGTCATGGCACTGATCAGCGCGACCGACGGGTCTCCGCGTCCAATCGAGGCAAGGATCTGGGCCGCGTCGTAAAGCGAGGCGCCCTGGCCGCCAAAGCGGGTTGCGACCGTGCTTTCGAGCAGTCCCGCCGCATGCACGGCGCGGATACCCTCCCAGGGAAACCGGTTTTCGCGGTCCGCATCCGGTGCGGCAGCTGCGACGCTGCGCACGGTCGCATCAAGGAGGATGTGGTCATGGGCCATCACGAATGCCTTTCGAAGCCTGCAAAGAGATGGCCGCCGGCTATGATGTCCGGCTGCCAGGCAAGAGCGGAGCACGGCATGACGATGTCTCGTTCGTGCCGATTCACAGGTGTCAGGCTGCTGCCTTCTTGGCGGCTTCCTCGCGTTCGCGGATGCCTTCACGCACCAGCGGCAGGACGTAACGGCCGTAATCGACGGCGTCGTTGTAGTTGTCATAGCCGCGGATGGAGATCAGGTCGGCCCCAAGGTCGATATAGTCGAGGATGGAATCGGCGATGGTGCGCGGAGAACCGACCAGCGCGGTGGTGGCACCGCTGGCGTTCGTTGCCGTCACTGTCGGATACCATAGGGCGCGGTCATGCACGTCGCCGCGCTTGGCGATGTCGAGCAGGCGCTGCGAGCCGACATTGGCCGGCGCTGCTGCGGCCGGAGGTGTCCGTCCGAGACCCTTGGCGCGGTTTTCGTTCAGGGCATCGAGAATGCGATGGGCTTTGGCCCAGGCCAATTCGTCTGTTTCCGCGACGATCGGACGGAAGGTCACCCAGATGCGCGGCCTGTCGGTGCGGCCGGCCTTGGCCGCTTCCGCGTAGATGCGTTCGATCTGCTGCTTGGTTTCCGCCAAGGGTTCGCCCCAAAGGCCAAAAATATCGCAGAGCGCGCCGCCGATGCGATAGGCCGTATCGGAGGAACCGCCGAGCGAGATAGGGATCAGGCACTTGGTCGGGCGCACGGCGCTGCGAAACTGCTTGAACTGGTAATATTTGCCGTCGAAATCGAAAGGCTCCGTCGAAGTCCAGGCGAGGCGCAGAATGCGGATATACTCTTCCTGGCGCTCGTAACGTTCTTCCTTGTTGAGGAAGTCGCCTTCGCGGGCCTGCTCGTCGTCACTGCCGCCGGCGATGAAGTGGACGACGACGCGCCCGCCGCTCAACTGGTCCAGCGTCGCTAGCGATTTCGCCGCGACCGTCGGATAGACGGTGTTGGGGCGCAGGGCGACGATGATCTTGATCTGCTTTGTATGGGCGAGAATGGTCGCGCCGAGCGTGAACGGATCGAAGGACGCTGATGAGTATGGGATCAGCGTATAGTTGAAGCCATAGTCGTCGAGCGCGCGGGCATAACGCTGCAGGAAAGCCGGATCGACGGGGGCGTCCGGAATGGGACTGATATCGTTGGATCCGTTGGGGAATGTGACGCTGATGAATTCGGCGGCCATTTCAGGAGTTCTCCAGGATTGCTGACTTGTTGAGCTAACTTAAAGGGCGATCAGAGCGGCAGGAAGACAGGTCATTCTCTTTCTATGGATTTTGTAGAAAATTTATTCGCGAACGTGCTGGCTTGGGCGCGTTCTGGAATGCGTTTCGTCAGGATGTGGGAGACCAACCCAGATGCGGCGCCACGGTCTCGGCGAGATCGGTCAGCAGCCGGATGTTCTCGTCGAGCCCGAAGGCCGGCGGCAGGAAGAGGATGATTTCGTTGGCAGCGGCCAGACCGGGATCATCGAGCACGGCTTCCAGCACCTTGTCCGGCGTTCCCTGGAAGACCGGGGATATCTGCCGGCCGGAGGGCAGTTGGGTCGGGCCGAGTGCCGGCAGGGCGCCTTTCGGACGCGAGGCAGCGATTCCGAGGGTGCGGCGTTCAAGATCATAGGTCGCATATTTCTCGCGCAGGTCCGCCGTGGTGCCGACCAGGATCGAGGCGGCGACCGCCACCGGTGGCGGCTCGGTGCCCCAGAGCCTGCGCCATGTCGAGCGGTAGGCCTCGATGATGCGGGCCTGATAGGCGCCGAAGCTTTCGCCTTCTGCCTGGCCGTGTTGAACGGTCCCGGTGATCAGGCCGATGCCGAGTTCGGCAGCCTGGATGGCCGAGGGGAGGCTCGCGACGCCCTGGCGGATTCGCGACCGCAGCGTCGGGCTGTGCGGCGTCACGCGCAGCGGCGTGCCTTCCGGCGCGCCCTGGCCGGGGCCGTCGACGATGTGCAGAACTTCGCCGCGAATGGCTGAGAGAAAACGAGCCTGTCGTCGTTTCGCCTCTGTGCGAGCATCCGTGTCGACGGCGCCGAAGACCGCGTCGAAGGCCGAGTTCTCACCGGTGGAAATGGCCAGTTCCAGACGTTCGCCGATAAGTAGGTCAGTCGTTCCGGCGGCTTCAGCCAGCAGAATAGGTTCCTGGTAACGCATCGGGATGACGGCCGAGCCGAGGCTGATGTGGCTGGTGTGCTGCCCGACCGCTGCAAAGAAGGGCAGTGGCGAGGACAGATAGTTGTCGAAATGGCGCTGGTAGGACCAGCCGGACTGGTAACCCAGCGCTTCCGCCGCCTGGTAGAGTGCGATACCTTCGCGCAGGCCTTTTGCCGGGCCGTCGATCTCGTTGAACGAGACGCGGGTATTGAACCCCAATCTGGTCTTGGCGCGAAAGGCTTGGTCGGTGGCCGTCGTTTGCAGGGCAAGGGTCATGCGATTTTCTCCTTGCGCAAGCTCGTCAGTGATTGCGCGTTCGAAGATGGCGAGACGCCAGCCGGAATGCTGTCGAGCAGGGTGCGTGTGTAGGACTGCTGTGGGTGGTCGAAGATCGCAGACACCGTGCCGTGTTCGACGATCCGGCCATGGCGCATGACGGATACCGTGTGTGCGAGTTGACGAACCAGAGCGAGGTCGTGCGACACGAAGACATAGGTGAGGCCCAGATTGGCCTGCAGCGACAGCAGTACCTCGACGATATCGGCCTGGACGCTCACATCGAGCGCCGATGTCGGCTCATCGAGCACGATCACATCGGGTTTGAGCACCAGGGCGCGGGCAATCGCCACACGCTGTCGCTGTCCACCGGACAGCGCGCCAGGCTTGCGCTGAAGGAAGGCTTCACCGAGGCCGACATTGCGCAACGCCTCGCGGACCCGTTCGCTGCGCGCCCGGCTGGTGCCGATCTTGAAGCGGTCGAGCGGTTCGCGCACGAGATGCTCGATCTTCCAGGTTGGATCAAGCGAGGTGAAGGGGTTCTGGTAGACCAGTTGCAGGTGGCGCCAGGCGGTGCGTCGGGCGGATGCGCTTCGGCCTGAGAACTGCTCGCCGGCGACCGCAATGCTGCCGGCATCCGGTTCCTCAAGGCCAAGCAGCAGCCGGATCGTGGTCGTCTTGCCTGAGCCGGATTCGCCGACCAGTGCATGGGTGGTGCCGGCCTTGACGGAAAAAGTCACCCCGTCGACGGCGGTCAGCACCTTGCCGTCGACCGTGAAGGTCTTTGACACGGCCTTGACGTCGATCTTGGCTGCGATGCCGGCTGCCGGATCGAGATATCTAAGGCCAGGATCACGCAGAGTGGCGTAACGCTCGGGATTGAGCGCCGGCACATCCGCATGCAGCTTGCGGGCATAAGCCGAAGCAGGCGCCGAGAAGACGGCCTGTGTCTTGCCGCTCTCCTGCACCAGGCCGTCTTTCAGCACGACCAGCGTGTCTGCCCGTTCCGAGGCGATGGCCAGGTCATGGGTAATCAAAATCAGGCTGATATCCAGATCTGCCTGAAGCTTCGAGAGGAGGTCGAGGATGCGCTTCTGGATCGTCACGTCGAGAGCGGATGTCGGTTCGTCGGCGACGAGAAGGGCAGGGCGCGGCAACACCGCGAGCCCGATCAGGACACGCTGGAGCATGCCACCCGAGAGCTGGTGCGGATAGGAATCATAGACACGCTGCGGATTGTCGAGGCCGACCTGGGCGAAGGTGTCGAGGATCAGTGCCGTGCGCACCGCCTTGTCCGGCTCGTCGAGAAGGGCTGCTGCCTCCTGCGCCTGGGCGCCGATCGTGCGGACCGGATTGAGTGAGTGGCCGGGATCCTGCGGGACAAAGCCGATGGCCCGTCCTCTCAGCGGCCGAAACTGGCGTTCGGACAGTCCCAGGATCTCCTGGCCCTGGAACTCGATCCGGCCAGAGGCGCTGCCGCCATGGGGAAGGAGCCTGAGCACAGCACGGGCGATCGTCGACTTGCCGGAGCCCGATTCACCGATCAGCGCGAGGCTTTTGCCTCGGCCGAGTTCGAAGCCGACGCCGGTCACGACTTCCTGTGTGCCATAGGACACGCGGAGGTCATTCACCCGCAGCAGAGGCGCTTGCGGCTTGAGGACGGAAGAGGCCGTGTTGATGCGGGAAAGGGCGGGGGTCAGTCTGTCTTGCGGAGCCATCGGCTGATCCTATTGACGGAGAGGACGGTCGCGATCGTGACGAGCGCAGGGGCGTAAACCAGCCAGGGCCATTTCAAGTAATCCTTGCCGATCGAGATCAGCAGGCCCCAGTCGGAAGCGGGTGGCGGATCGCCGTAGCCAAGGAAGGCAAGGCCGGCGATGACGAGGATCGACAGGCCAAACTGCAGGACGGCCAGCGGCAGAATGGAGCGCGAGGCATTGGGCAGTACGTGGCGTGTCAGGATGTGCCAGTTCGATCCGCCCGATAGGAAGGCGGCCTCGACAAAGGTCGCCTGGCGCGTCTTGATGACTTCGGCACGCATCACACGGGCAAAGACGGCCACTTCCCAGACCCCTGTCGCGATTGCGGCGTTCATCGTGTCGAAGCCGAGAGCCGTGACGATGATGACCGCGAGCAGGAAGCGGGGAATGGAGAGCAGGAAATCCACGAGACGGGCGAGCACGATATCGACCCAGCCGCCCAGGAAGCCCGCGAGCAGACCGATGAAGCCACCCGTGAAGAGGCCGATGCTGACAGCGAGGAAGGCGCTGGTGACGGAGGAGGCCGCGCCATAGACGACGCGCGTATAGAGGTCGCGTCCGAGATGGTCGGTGCCGAACCAATGGGTCAGACTGGGAGCCTGCAGCTTGTCGGCCGGTACGCCGGAGACCGGGTCGTAGTTGGTAAAGAGGCCGGGAAAGGCCGACCAGCCAATGACCACGGCGACGATGATGAAGGAGACCAGCACCGGCACGGGGATGCGCAGGGCGGAAAAGCGCGCTGCACTCCTCGTGCGAACGATGGGGCCGGGGGCAGACAGGATGGTCATGCGGTCACTTCCTTCGGCGTATTGGTGGCTTCTGTCTCACTGTCCACGACCTGGCGCTTGCGCCCACCGACCAGCTTCACGCGCGGATCGAGCAGCGGGTAGACGAGGTCGGCGATGAGGTTCACGAGCACGAAGACGACGGCGGCGAGCGAGACCACGGCCTGCAGGACGGGCAGGTCCTGTGTCACCACCGAGCGCTGCACCAGGCTGCCGACGCCATTGCGGCCGAAGACGGCTTCCGTGATCAGTGTGTCACCGAGCAGGTCGCCGACGGCAAGCGCAATCACGGTCACCACCGGAAGCGAGGAGGGCTTGAAGAGATGCTTGAAGAATAGCCGCGTCTGTCCAAGTCCCCGCCCGCGCGCCACAGCGGCATATTCCTGGCGCGATTCGTGGTCTAGATTGGCGATCAAAACTTCGGCGATCTTGGCCGAGACCGGAATGCCGAGGGCGACGGCGGCAAAGAAAGTTGCCCAGAAACTGTCTGGTTCAATGACGCGGAACAGCCCTAGCTGGAAGCCGAAGAGGTGAATGAGCGTCAGGCCTATGACGAAGCTCGGCACTGAAAGGAAGAGGGACGGAAAGGCGCGCAGCGCGCCTTGTCCATAGCGTTTTGGCAGGAACTGGGTGCCGTAGGCGATCAGAAGTGCCAGGGCCAGCGCCACCGCAAGCGCCGAGCTTGCGAGGATCAGGGTGGACGGCAGGACTTCGGCAATCAAGGTAGACACCGGTCTGCTGGAGCGCATGGACAGGCCGAAGTCTCCTGTCACAAAATGCGAGAGCGAGTTCCAGAGCTGCACGTAGATCGGTTGGTCCAGGCCTTGTGCTGCAATGATCTCGGCGATCTCCGCCTCCGTGAACCCGTTTTGCGGGTCTCGGAGGACGGATGTGACGGGGTCGCCCGGCAGGATACTGACCACCACGAAGGTGAAGACATAGGCCATCAGAATGACGACCACGGCCTGGGCCAGACGCTTTGCTGCGTATGTCAGATAGGCATTTCTCATGCCGGGTGCCCCTCACATTGCTTGCGTTCGGACTGCGTGACTTGCTGCGTTACTGAGCGAGCTTGGCGGTATAGAAGCTGGCATAGGCGACCCCATTGTAAGTCTCGCCCGTGAGCTTCGGGGACTGGACGTAGATGCGCTGGACGATCTGCGTGCGGGGAATGAAATAGCCCTGATCCAGGACGTAATGCTGCAACTCTTCGAGCAGGGGGTTGCGCTGCTCGATTGAGGGCGCGCCGGCAATCTTGTCGCGCAGCTCATTGATCTTCTCGTCGCTCTGACCAAGAGCGAACCAGTTCTCACCATTGTTGGCATCGGTCAGGATGCCAGCGACGGTGCCGGCGTCGATGAAGCTGCGGGTGACTTCGTAAGCTGGGACTGCCGGACCGCCAAACTTAACCTTCTCGGTGAAGGTAACAACGTCATAGGCGCGGATATCGACTTTCCAACCGATCTTGCCGAGTTGCTGGGAGATCAGCTCGTCGACGGCCTTGGCGGTGGCCAGGTAGGGATTGGAGTGCAAGGTCAGTTGCAGCGGCTTGCCATCCTTCACGCGGATGCCGTCGGCGCCCTTGGTCCAGCCTGCCTGGTCAAGAAGCTTTTCGGCCTTGGCCGGATCATAGGCGAGAAGTGCGCTCTGGTCGGTCGCACCGGGGACATTGGCCTGGATGAAGGAGGTCGGCAGCTTCCAGTCGGGGGTATAGACTGTATCGATGATTTCCTGTCGGTTGATGCCGGCCTGCAGCGCCTGGCGCACCTTCACGTCGTTGTAGGGCTCTAGCTTGGTGTTGACGGCCCAGCCATTGACGAAGCCGAGATAACGCGGCGTGGCGACGGTGAAGCCCTCTTCCTTGATCGACTTCAGCTCCTGGGGCGAGGCATTGTATGCGACGTCCGCCTGGCCGGACTGGACGGCGGAGACGCGCAGGGATGGCTCTGTGACCAGCTTATAGGTGATGCTGTCGAGGTGGGCCGGGCCTGTTTGTCCCACAGCCGCCGGACCCCAGTTATAATCCTTCCGCTTGACCAGCTTGACGTAGTCGCCTTCTTTCCAGGCCTCGACGACATAGGGGCCGCTGCCTGAGGTCTTGCTCAGGTCTGCCTGCTCCGATGCAGGCTGTGCCAGCGTCTTGGGGGAAATCAGAATGGACCCGTGATAGCCAAGGGTCGGGATGAAGCCGAGGGTCGGCTTCTTGAAGGAGACCTTCACAGTCTTCGCATCAACGACTTCTGCATGGTCATAGGTCTTAGGGAACAGGCCGATCGGATTGATGCCCTCGGCTTTGCGACCGGCATACCAGATGTCGAGGTTGGCGACGACCGCCGTCGCGTCGAGCGGGGTACCATCGGAAAAGGTCACGCCCTCCTTGAGGTGAAGGGTAAATTGAGTTGCCTCGGCGTTCTGCTCCCAGCTTTCGGCCAACCAGGGGCTGACCTTGCCCTCTGCGTCGACATAAACGAGCTTGTCCGCGACATGCCCCCAGATGTGCCCCTGGAAGCTGGAAATCGCGCTGTTGTTCGGGATCCAGGTGTTGCCCAGGGAATCGATCAGGAAGACGATATCTCCACCATCTTGCGCGTCATCGGCGAAAACAGGGACGGCCGCTGCAGATGCCATCATATTGGCGGCGATGAGGGCTGAACCCGCGAGCAGGAGATGGCGTCGGGAAATCGAGAACACGCGTTGACGAAATGTCATGTGATAGGTCCTAGGGCTTGGTTACTGTCAATGTGGAGTGTTGAAGGGGAGCGCCATGCCGAGAACGCTGTACTCGGTGCCTGAGTGCCAATGGCCGTCGTTTTCGTGACGGCAATGCCGACTTCAGTCGCGGCGACAAACTCGATGGTGGGTGTGAGCGGTCATGGATCCCTCGTTCGGATGATTGGCAATGATCATGCTCAAGGTAGCGGTCCAGTCGTCCAAAGAGAAAGACTGGTTATTCTTTGTCTAGTAATTTGGTAGAATTTATTCCTGAATTCGCTGCAGGGTTTGGGACATGCTTGTCGCCTGCGCGTGGAGCCCTTTGGCCGGCATGCGTCGTCGCCTTCACAGGCCGGCCGCCAATGGCACGCCGTCATGAGTGGTTTCCGCTCATGAGAAACCGGTTGTCGTCAGCCAGATGCCGCGCTGTTCTGCGACCGGACGTCTGGGACAATGCGGCCACCGGCCTCCGGACACAAAAAAAGCGGGACAGTCCGACTGGACCGCCCCGCCTGAAACCGAGAGTGATGCGCCGCTTTTGTTATTCAGCCGCCGCCTTGAAGGCTTCGGTGGCGGCGAGGCCGCGTTCGAGATCTGCCAGGATGTCATCGATGTGCTCGATGCCCACCGAGAGGCGGACGTAGCCCGGCGTGACGCCCGTCTTCAGCTGATCTTCGGCGGTTAGCTGCGAATGGGTGGTCGAGGCCGGGTGGATGGCGAGGCTGCGGGCATCGCCGATATTGGCGACGTGGTAGTGCAGTTCCAGCGCATCGATGAAACGGCGACCGGCGTCACGGCCGGCCTTCAGTTCGAAACCGACCAGACCGCCATAACCGCCGGTCAGATATTTGTCCGCCCGTTCGCGCGCGGTTCCGGACTGCAGGCCCGGATAGATGACGCGGCTGACTTCGGGGCGCTTTTGAAGAAATTCGGCGACCTTCTGCGCATTGCTGCTGTGGCGCTCGATGCGCAGCGGCAGGGTTTCGATGCCCTGCAGCGTCAGGAAAGAATTGAACGGCGACTGGGATGCGCCGAGGTCTCGCAGCAGCGTCGTTCGTGCCTTGATGATGTAAGCAACGGGGCCGATTGCCTTGGTGGCCTCTACCCAGACGGCGCCGTGATAGCTCGGATCGGGCGAATTGAGCGCCGGCTGACGGCTTCCGGCCGCTTCCCAGTCGAAATTGCCGCCATCGATGATAGCGCCACCGATCGAAGAGCCATGGCCGCCGATATATTTCGTGGTCGAGTAGACCACCACGGCTGCCCCGTGGTCGAATGGGCGGGCGAGCAGCGGCGCTGCCGTATTGTCGACAATCAGCGGGATGCCCAGCTTGCGGCCGATGGCGGCCACTTCCGCGATCGGGAACACCTGTAGCTTCGGATTGGGCAATGTCTCTGCATAGTAAGCGCGCGTGCGATCATCCGTGGCGCGGGCAAAGGCTTCAGGGTCCTGGGGATCGACGAACCGGACCTCAATGCCCTGGTCCTTCAGCGTGTTGGCGAAGAGGTTCCAGGTGCCGCCGTAGAGATCGGTCGAGCTGACGATGTTGTCGCCGGCCTTGGCGAGGTTCTGGACTGCGAAGGCCGAGGCCGCCTGGCCGGAGGCGAGCACGAGGGCTGCGGCACCGCCTTCGAGGGCCGCGAGACGCTGCTCCAACACGTCATTGGTCGGGTTGCCGATGCGGGTATAGATGGGGCCGAGTTCCTCAAGCGCGAAGAGCCGCGTTGCATGGTCGGCGTTCTGGAACTGGAAGGAGGTCGTCTGATAGATCGGCGGCTGGACCGCGCCCGTTGTCGGATCGGCACGCCAGCCGGCATGCAGCGCCAGCGTTTCGCTGTTGGTGCTTTTGGTCATTGTCCTCACTCCTCGTGTTGGCTGCCGTCGCAATTCCTTCTGGAAGGCAGCATGTGATGGATCTGTATCCGGCCATGCCGAGATTCAGATCCGATAGATACACGATAAGGTAGATGATAATTTCTATAGACATTAATCATTGCGAAAGAGGAAGCTTCCGGGAAAAATCCTACCCTTTGCTGCGGCGAAACGAACGGACCATTTCAGCCGACTATTTGAGGCCGCCATGGGCGAGGCCCGCCACGAGATAACGTTGCAGGAAAAGGGCGACCACATAGACTGGCGCAATGCCGGCGAGTGACGCTGCTGCCATCTGGCCGAAGTTCACCAGGCGATCGCCCTGGAAGAGGGAGATGCCGACCGGAAGCGTGCGGGTCTCGTCCGAGAAGGTGAACGCGGAGGCGAAGAGGAATTCATTATAGGCGAGCACCGAGACGATAATGAGCGTGGCGACGATCCCGGGCGCGATGATCGGTATGACGATGTGGATCAGAATGCGAAGCGGCCCGGCGCCATCGAGGGCTGCCGCCTGTTCGATCTCAAGTGGCATCCTTCTGAGGAAGGGCGTGAGCAGCCAGAAGGCAACGGGGATGTTGGCAAAGCCATAGAGGAGCACGAGGCCGGCATGGGTATTGAGGAGGCCGATCGTCTTGAGCAGATAGAACAACGGAATGAGGGCGACGATCGGTGGCGCCATGTAGCTTGAGAGCGTCAGGTCAGCCAGCCATTTGCCGCCAATCCCGAGACGCAGCACCGCATAGGCCGCCGGCAGCGTCAGGAGCAGTGTCAGCGCACCTGCCAGCAGGGAGATCGCGACCGAGTTGACGATGAAGGTTGACAGATGCGCCGCTTCGAAGGCTGCCGGCCAGTTGTCGAGTGTCGGGCTCGTCGGCAGGAACTGACCGCTGAGTATGTCGTCCTGCGTCTTGAACGAAACCGAGACGAGGTAGGCGATCGGCAGGGTGAAGAAGATCAAGATCGGTGCGGTTGCTGCCGCGAGGCGGATATTGGCGGACGAGATGCTCATGCATCCTTCCTTTCCAGATGCTGGTGCAGGCGGATGACGGGCCAGAGCACGAGGCCGATGACGAGGCTGTAGATGAGCGTCTCGGCTGCGGCGTGCGCGACGTCGAACTGCTCGAGCGCTCTCCGATAGATGGAGAATCCCGTCGTCGTGGTGGCAAAGCCTGGACCGCCGAAGGTAAGAACATAGACGAGGTCGAAGAGCTTAAACGACAGGATCAGCTTCAAGAGATAGATCGAGGAGAGGGGGGCTGCAACCAGGGGCAGGGTGATGTGCCAGAGGCGTTGCAGCGGCGAGGCGCCGTCTACGATCGCGGCTTCATGGACGCCCTCAGGTATGGTCGAGAGGGCTGCGAAGCTCAGGATGACGATGAAGGGAGTCCATTGCCAGATGTCGGCAACGGCGATTGCGATCCAGGCGAGCACGGGATCTCCGAGAATGCTGATGGGGGCGGAGATGAGGCCCAAATCAAGCAGGACGCCGTTCAGGAGGCCGCCGGCCGGAGCGAGGATGAGTTTCCATGCAATCCCGACCATCACGGGCGGTGTCATTAGGGGCAGCAGGATCAGGCTCACCAGAAATCGGCCAGCCTTCAAGAGCTGGGTGAACAGGAGCGCGATCAGGAAGCCGAGCACCAGTTGGATGCTCGCTGTCACAAAGGCGTAAGTGATGCTCTTGGCCATGGAGGTCAGGAACAGCGGGTCCTGCAGCACGGCGAGTATGGGTTTCAGCCCGACGAAGTCGCGGAAGGGCTTGCCGAGCGTGCTTTTGCTGAGCGCAAGCGCGATCAGGAACAGTGTCGGATAAACCAGGGTGACCGCAAGTCCGAGCAGGATCGGTGAGATCCACAGCCAGCGGCCGAGGCGCTGGAAAGCCAGTCGTCCATCCTTAAATGCCAAGTCCGCCGGTCTCTGGCCGAGAGATAGGTCTATCGCTGTCATCGCGTCATGCCTTGCAATTGTGTCGCCACATCATGGGAAAGTGTGCCCCGCGCCGGAGCGGGGGCACACCTGTCGATCCTTCAACGCCGCTTCGCCAGCCTTGTGCGGCTCCAAAGGTCAGCCATTGGCCCCGATGATGTCTGTCCAGGCCTTGTGAGCATCGGCGATCGCCTGCTCGGCGCTCTTTGTCCCGGCGAGCGCAAGAGCCAGTTCGTCCGTCAGCGTATTTTCGAGCTTTGGCGCGTAGACGGCGGTCGGCCAGGCGAGGCTGCTTTCGAGCGCGCCGTCGTCAAGCAGCGGCTGGACGAGCGGCTGGAAGGCCTTGAACTTCTCCGACTTCAGGCCCGATTGGCGTGCGGGGTCGATGCCGGAGCCGGTCAGTGTCAGCAGTTCTTCGTGATAGTCCTTGCCGGTGGCCAGCTTGATCAGTTCCCAGGCGACATCCTTGTTCTTTGAGCCGGAGGTGATGGCGAAACCGAAACCGGCATTGAACGCAAGCCGCGGCGTCTTGTTGGCGCCGCCGACCGGGATGCGGGTCACACCCCATTTGTCGACGATTTTCGAGCCCTTCGGATCCTGGGCATAGCCGCCGAGGTCCGTCCAGAAGTCGATCTGTGCTGCCTTGCCGTTGAGAAAGGCCGGGAGACCTTCCTCGAAGCGGGTCTCGAGCGGTGTCGGCAGCGCATGCGGCGCACTGGCCAGAAGCGATTTCAGCGCTTCGACCGCTTCCGCGCTGTCGAGGGCAGAGGTGCCATCGTCCTTCAGGAAGTTGCCGCCGAAGCCGGTCAGGCGGTTTGCATAGGTGGAGAGGATGATGACCGGGATCTTGGCGCCGAGCACGGCGGCACCATAGATGCCGTTCTTCGATTCCGCTTCGGTAATGACCTTGGCGTTTTCGTTGTATTCGTCCCAGGTCGTCGGCGGCTTCAGACCGTACCGGTCGAAGAGTTCCTTGTTGTAGAACAGCACGTGGCTATCGCCGTCATAGGGCAGGCCGTAGCGGCGACCTTCATGCAGGGTGTACTGGTCGTAGATGGTCTGGATATAGTCGTCCGGCTGGATCTCAGCCTTGTCGCGCTCGATCAGATCGGTGACGTCCTCGATCACGCCGTCTTCGGCGAGCTGGCCCTTATAGGTGTAGAAATAGTCGATGACGTCGAATTCACCTACACCCGACTGGAAGTCGAGGGTCGCCTTCACGCTCACCTGATCATAGGGTACCGAAGTCACGTTGACCTTCGCGCCGGTCAACTTCTCGAAGTCCTCGGCTATCTTCTTGCCGGTGACGACATGCGGCTGGATGATCAGCAGGTTGATCGAGCGTCCTGCAAATTGGTTGCCTGCGGCGAAGGCGGAGGTGAAGATGTTCGGAGAGAGAAGGGGAAGCGCCCCGGTTGCGAGCATCGTCTTCAGGACGGAGCGGCGGCGATAGGCTTGTTCGATAATGGATTTGGACATCGTAAGATCCTCAAGTGATAGGGGATCGGCTCCGTGTCCGGAGGCGCACTCCTTAGTCCACGTCCGAGCCGATGTGACGTCATCATCTCGGTAAAAACCTGCATCGGGAACCAACAGGATTTCAAAATACATAAATTTGGTAGAATTTGTTTTCTATTAAGGTGTGCTGCTCGAAACTCAAAGGCGGGCACCTGTCTGCGATGGGGCAGGGCTGGGAACAGAGGCGAGTTTTCGTTCCCTTGACTTTCTAGCGTCGATCTCGCGTGCCTTGACACTGTTCAGGAGCTGATAGCCGAGTGGCCAACGTCCGTGGCCGCTGAGGATGTTGATGTGCCCTGCGTTCCCCATATCCGCCAGTTCGCTGCCCCACAGGTTGGCATAGCGCCTTGCTGTCTCAAAACTCATGTAAGGATCGTTGCGGCTGGCAACGACCATGGACGGGAATGGCAGATGTCTGGTCGGCATGTCGCCGAAGTTGACAATACAGGGATGCAGTTCCTCGACACGATCAAGATCGCATGGAGCTACCAAGAGCGCACCGCGAACCTTGCTGGCCGATGGGCGGTCAGCGAGGTTCGCGGCGAGGATACAGCCGAGGCTGTGCGCGACGATCCAGACGCCGTCGGAAGAGGTCAGCGCCTGATCCAGTCTGTCCTGCCAGACGGTCAGGCGCGGACAGGTCCAGTCATCCTGTTCTATCGCGTGCGCGCTTGGGTTGTCGCGGGTCCAGTGCGACTGCCAGTGACCGTCGCCAGAGCCGTTGAGGCCGGGAAGAATGAAGGTATCCACGTGACTACGATCTTGCGACATCGCTCAGGCTCCAACGCTACGGGTCGAATATCGTGCAGATTCGCCGCGTTGCGAAGAAACAAGAACCTATTGTCTATAAAAATAGTAGATATTATTTCCAGATGGGGCAGCCAGCAGCTCAGCTTGCGGCGGTGGTCATATTCCACAATCCAGTGATCTCAGGCGAAACGATGCTGCCAAAGCCATCTTTGGAAACATTCCGTTCGTTCTACGGCGCATAAGCAGCAATATTAGAATTTAATTCTGCAAAAGTGCGCATTTCTTTGGCCTCATACCCCGATCATAGTACATTAAATTTGTAGAAAATGGAGATCGGTGTGATGGAGCTGCAGGTGGTGGAATACGGCGGGGTCCCCGTCGGTATCGCAGTGCCCCATGAGAACCGTCTGCGTTTCATCGCGGTGAAGTTCCATGTGATCGAGCTGGACAATCGGCTCTACGAAAGTCCCGCGGAGTTGCGGGCGGCCATTGGCAGGCATGTCGTGAACGGGTCCGGTCTGGCGGCTTGAATGGCGACAAAGAGCTACGGCCCTTTTCGCGGAGATACTGGTCCAGTCTCGTCTTCGTCCGAAACTTTCGGGTGGGCCTGATCTTCCACCTTAACCATCTGCCACGAGCAGGACGATTACCTTAGTCGCGCGGCGACAGATTTGCCCATGGAACGAAGCGACGTTCAGCCCAGCGCGCCACCCATTCCAGAGCAAAGGCGACGATTGCGATCACCACGATGCCGGCGATCACGATATCCGTTACGAGAAATTGGGCTGCGGACTGGATCATGAAGCCAAGTCCTTGTGAGGCTGCCACGAGCTCTGCCGCAACCAAGGTCGACCACCCGGTTCCAAGCGCAATCCGCAGCCCGGTCAGGATGGACGGGATCGTGGCCGGGACGACGACACGACCCAGGACTTGCGATCTACTTGCTCCAAACGAGCGGGCGGCATTGATGAAATCGACTGGCACTGACCGTACGCCGGCACTGGTCGAGAGAATGATCGGCGGAAGCATCGACAGGGCGATGACGGTGATCTTGGATGCTTCACCAATGCCGACCCAGATGATGATCAATGGCAGATAGGCAAGCGGCGGGAGCGGGCGAAGGAATTCGACGATGGGATCCAGCACGCCGCGCCCGATCCGGCTCGTGGCTATCACCAGGCCGGCCGGAACACCGATCAGAACCGAGATCCCAAGGCCGCCCAGCACACGTGTGAGGCTGGCCACGAGGTGTTCCAGCAGTGTGGAGTCGACGAAGCCGACTGAAATGAGAGACCAGAATGACGTTGCGACGACAACGGGGGAGGGTAGGAAGACAGGCGAGACCGCTCCATAGGCAGAGGCAAGCCACCAGCCTGCAAGCAGACTGAGGCCTGTGATCAGCGAGTAAACAAACGTCGGTATCCGATAGGCGGGCCGTTCGGCCGGCTGCTTCATCTCGTTGGTTCTCGCTGACGCGGTGTGCCCGTCAACATCGCGGCCAGGCTGCTCGATCTCGGAAATCAGTGTCATGCTGCCAACTCCTTGGGCGACGTCTCATGGATCAACGTTGTCAGGCCATCATGCATGCTGCGGAACAGCGGTGATTGCCGCACCCGGCGTGCATCCGCACCAGCGAGGATTTCCGCTCCGAAACCGCTCTCCAGGATGGTTCCGATCCGGCCTGGATCGGGATGAAGAACGACGATGCGGGTGGCAAGCAGAAGGGCTTCGTCGATGCTGTGCGTGATCAACAAGGTGCCGGCTTTGCTCTCCTGCCAGATGTTCAGGAGGAAAAGCTGCAGCTTCGAGCGCGTCAACGCATCGAGTGCGCCCAGCGGTTCGTCCAGCAAAAGGAAGCGGGGATTGGCTGCCAATGCCCTGGCAATGCCGACACGCTGGCGCATGCCTCCTGACAGTTCCCATATCTGGCGGTCACCAGCATCGGACAAGCCGACGCGGTTCAGCAGGTCGTTTGCAATCTGCCGCCGTTCCTTCTGCCCGACACCCTTCAGGGCCAAAGGGAAGGCCACGTTGTCGCGGGCGTTCAGCCACGGATAGAGCGCATCGTCCTGGAAGACGACGGCGCGTTCGGCGCCCGGGCCTGTTATCGGCTGCCCGTCGACAAGCACTGCGCCTGACGTCGGGCGCTGGAAGCCCGCAGCCAGATTGAGGAGGCTTGTCTTGCCAGAGCCGGAGCGTCCGATGATGACGACAAACTCGCCGCTCGATACCGAGAGGCTGATCCGGTCGAGCACGAGCAGTTCGGGGTCAGAACCGCGACGTCCCGGATAGGCGAGGCTGGTGTTGTCGAACGCAAGTTGGCTGGTCATCGGAATTACCTTTGTGGAAGACAAAACGGGCCGGCGCATGCACTCTGCTGCGCCGACCCGGTTGTTATTGGATGTCAGAAGGACAGCTTGGAGGCGTCGTTTACCCAACGGGGGGAGACATAGCCGCTATAGTCTGCGAGCGTGCCGGGGATCTTGCCCTGCTCCTTGAGGAATGCCGCCGTCGCAGCCACAGCCTTGACCGTGCCACCGCCCAGCAAGTCTGCACCGGCCTGTTCCTCCAGTGTCGGGAAGACATAACCCTTCAGGAGAGCCGGTACCTCGTCCTGCTTCGCGCCTGTCAATCGGGCAATCTTCTCTGCTTCCGCTGAGGTGGCGTTCCAGGCGTCAGGGTTGGCGCGATAGGCTGCCGTCGCATCGCCTGTGACCTTGACGAAGGTCGCGACCAGATCGGGATGTGCTTCGGCGAAGGACTTGCTGACGATCCAGGCGTCGAAGGTCGGGCCACCCCAGTTTGCCACGTCGGCAGAGGTCGCGAGAACGGTGCCGGACTTCTTGATTTCGGCCAGAACCGGATCCCAGACATAGGCGCCGTCGATGTCACCGCGCGACCATGCTGCTGCAATTTCCGGCGGACGCAGGTTGAGGATCTCCACCGACTTCGGATCGATGTTCCAGTGCTTCAGAGCCGTGAGAAGGCTGTAATGGGCCGTCGATACGAAGGGCGTGGCGATTTTCTTGCCGGCGAGTTCTTCCGGCTTGGAGATGTCGCGGACTGCGAGTGCTTCGGCTTCGCTGATCAGCCCAACCAGCGCGATGGTTTCGATCGGCAGCTCACGGCTGGCTGCGGCTGCGAGTGGCGACGAGCCGACATAGCCGATATCGAGCGCGCCGGAGGCGATCGCGGCGATGACATCGGCTCCACCGTCGAATTTCTGCCAGTTGATCTTCGCTTTCGTGGCGGCCTCATACGTGCCATCAGCCTGGGGAACGCGAGAGGGTTCGACGATCGGCTGGTAGCCGATATTGATCGTCACATCCGAGCTCCAGGCACTGGTAACGGCAAACGATGCCGTCAGAGCGGAAGCTGCGGCCAGAATGGTGAAGTTGCGGCGTGAAATGCTTGTCATGATGTCCTCTCCTCGACAGGTTGATCTCATGACATTCAATTTATTGAGTTTATAAATTTAGTAGAGATACGGTCGATCAAATCGGATCACCCGGGCGAGAGTCCTTTCTAATTTGCACGCCAATCGGAGCATCAGAATCTCCTCTGTGCCCTCAACCTGCAGGCCCGCCGCCTGCGTGAGCGACGGGCAAACCTGTCAGCGCCGTTCAAGCGCTGTGACGATCCGGTCGCCAGCCCACTGGATTAGGCTCACCAACACAATGAGGACGATGACTACGGCAATCATCACGGTCGTTTCAAAGCGTTGATAGCCATATCGGATGGCAAGGTCGCCGAGGCCGCCCGCGCCAATCGCGCCTGACATGGCCGAGGCGCCAACCAGCGTGACCAGGGTCACCGTGAAACCCGCGACGAGGCCTGGCAGCGCTTCGGGCACAAGGACTTCACGCAGGATCGTCCACCGATTGCCGCCCATGGCGCGGACCGCATCGATGAGCCCCCGGTCCACCTCACGCAAGGACACTTCGGCAATCCGGGCATAGTAGGGGGTTGCCGCGATCGCGAGCGGCACGATCGCCGCCCAGGTTCCGAGTGCCGTGCCGACGATCAACCGCGTTACCGGGATCAGGGCCACCAGAAGAATAATGAAGGGGACCGACCGGAAACCGTTGACGACCGAGCCGAGAGTTCGGTTGATCCACAGGTTTTCCGCAATCCCCCCTTTCGCTGTTGCAACCAGTGCCAGCCCGAGTGGCAGACCGGCGACGAAGGAGATCGCGCCGGATGCCAGTGTCATCAGGACGGTTTCCCATAGCGATTTGATCAGCAGTTCAAACAGGATTGGTGACATGGCCGAGGCCCTCCAGGCGCGCACCTTGCGCCGTCAGTGTTGTTGTTACGCGCGAGACCAGGCCCGCCTGTGCCGGCACGGCGAGGAAGTAGCGGGCAACCGGGTTCGACTGGATGTGGTCGATACCTCCGTGGACGACACGGACACCGTCTGCAGCCAGAGAGGCGATTGCGGAGAGGGTCGGCTCAACAGCGGTGCCTGCGACGTCGAGGCTGAGAATCGCATCGCTCCCCGCCTGCACCGGCTCGAGTTGTTCCGCAATGAATTGCGGCAGTTGCGGACGGCTTCCCTGGAGGAGGCTCTGGGTGATCTCGGCGCGGGGGTTGGAAAACACCCGCCAGACCGCATCCTCTTCGACGATACGGCCGTCTTCGATGACCGCGACACGGTCGGCCACTTCACGCACGACATCCATTTCATGCGTAATGAGCACGATGGTCAGGCCGAGCTTGCGATTGATGTCGCGCAACAGGGCCAGGATCGATCGGGTCGTCTCGGGATCGAGTGCCGATGTTGCTTCGTCCGAAAGCAGCAGGGCGGGTTTGGCGGCGAGCGCCCGTGCAATGCCGACGCGCTGTTTCTGGCCGCCGGACAGCGAGGCGGGATAGGCCCTTGCCTTGTCCGTCAGGCCCACGAGGTCAAGCAACTCGCGTGCCCGGGCGAGGCGCTCCACCCTGGAGACGCCCGCGATCTTGAGTGGCAGCGCGACGTTCTCTTCGACCGTCTTGGCGGACAACAGGTTGAAATGCTGAAAGATCATTCCGATTCGACGCCGGAGTGGCTGGAGATCAGCCTCGGAGAGTGCCGCAATATCCGTGCCCTCGATCCGGATCGAGCCACGATCCGGTCTCTCAAGGCCGTTGAGGCACCGGATCAACGTCGATTTTCCTGCGCCGCTGCGGCCGATGATACCAAGGACTTCGCCCTTGGCGACGGTCAGCGAAATGCCGTCGAGAGCCTGGACGTCGCCAAAGCGACGGCTGATGTCGACGAGTTCGATGACATCAGGATTTGTTGTCGTGTCTGGGGCGGGCCTCGGCCCCCGTGTATGAATGCTCATGCTTCGCTCCGAAAACAGCGACGAGGCGGCAGGAAAGACCAGCCGCCTCGTGAAGGAATGTTCTGTCAGGGTTAGTAGGCAACGAGGCCCGTGCCTTTGTAGACCTTCTCGAAGACCGCGCGGACGTTCTCGTTCTGGTAAGATGCGACGAGCGTCTTCACCCATTCGTCGTTCTCTGTGCCTTCCTTGACCGCGATGAAGTTGCGGTAAGGGTTGTCGGCGGTGGGTTCCTGAGCGATGCGCTCGGCCGGCGACAGGCCTGCCTTCAATGCCCAGTCGGTATTGACCACGGCGGCGTCGAGGTCGTCGATCGAACGGCCGACGATGCCAGCGTCAAGTTCCTTGATCTCGATATTCTTCGGGTTTTCCGCGATGTCTGCAATGGTGGCCAGAATGCCGGTTCCGTCCTTCAACTTGATCAGGCCTTCGTTCTGCAGCACGCGCAGGGCACGGCCTTCGTTCGATGGATCGTTGGGAACGCCGATCGTTGCGCCTTCAGCAATCTCGGCGACGGACTTGGCCTTCTTGGAATAAAGGCCGATCGGCCAGACGCCGGTGAAGCCGACGGCTTTGATCTTGTAGCCATGCTGCTTGATCTGATTGTCGAGATAGGGCTGGTGCTGGAATGCGTTGGCGTCGATATCGCCGCGCTCAAGCGCTTCGTTCGGCTGGGTATAATCGTTGAAGACGACGGTCTCGATCTTCAGACCGTGCTTGGCGCCCTCTTCCTGTACAGCGCGCCAGACGTCCTCGTCCTCGCCGCTGATGATGCCGACCTTGATTTCATTGTCCTCGGCAAAGGAGGGAAGCGGTGCGGCAAAGGTCGCGACGGCTGCTGCGAGCGCTGCTCCAAGCGTCAGGCGGCGGGTGAACGAGAAGGTGTTTCCGAGAGTGTTTTTCATCTGTTTTTCCTGATGTTGTCCAATTTGGGAAGACAGCACGCAGGATGTCGAAATCGAGGTGGTTTGACCAAGTACGGTCGACTTTTGTTTCGGGCTCAGACGAAAAACATTTTGGCCATCGAGACCGCCTGCGAAAATATAATCCATAAAAATACTATACAAACATGTCCCGAAGGCGCCAACGATTTGGCGCCTTCGGGACAGGGCTCTCAATAGGCCGAGGGCACCGCATTGCGATCTTCGGGCGTCAGAAGATCTGCGTGATGGGCGCGTGCGACGTCCGGATGCGAGCGCAGGCGGCTTTTCAGGTGGTTCTGCCCGACTTCGCGGAAGATCGGGTTGAGCGGATCAACCGATACGCCGCGTTCCTTGCGCTTGAGGTTTTCCGGAAGCTCGATGACAGGAATTGTGGCGTCATACCGTGAGCCGAGGAAGAAGGCGACAGAGAAGCGTTCTGTGCCGGCCGGCGGTGCCACCACGTCATGAACATCTGCGCGGACGAAGCCATTGGTCGCCAGCTCCAGCAATTCGCCGGTGTTGATGACAAAGGTGCCGGGTACGGGCGGGGCCTGGAGCCAGACGCCGTCCTCTGTCTGGACGCGCAGGCCGGGAACGGTGTCCTGCAGAAGCACGGTAACGAATCCGCCATCCTTGTGGGCGCCCACGCCCTGGTCGGTCTCGGCCACTTCGCGGCCGGGATAACGGATGATCTTCAGAAGCTGCGAAGGCTGCGGCTCGTAGATTTCAGCAAAGACATCCTCCGGCTGGCCGAGTGCAACCGCGATCGCCTGCAACACTTCGATGCCGATGCGTGTGACTTCGGCCTGATAGGCGAGCAGCAGGGGCTTCAGCTCCGGGATCGCCTCCGGCCACTGGTTGGGACCGAACAGACGTTTCCAGGCGGGGGTATCCGGGCCGATTTCGACCGGTTCGCCTTCGGTGTTCACGTCCAACTGTTCGCGCCAGTCCTGCTGTCCTCGCGTCCGCTCGTAGCCTGCGCGGTTATAGCCGCGGAAATGCGGCGACTTGACCATCTCGATCTTCAGTTTCTCGTCCAGCGGCAGGGCGAAGAAGCGCTTCGCAGTGGCAACCACATCGGTGATCAGCTTGGGATCGACGCCGTGTCCTGTAAGATAGAAGAAGCCGTGATCGTGGAGGATCGTCTTCAGTTCCTCGATGAAGGCCTTGCGCTCGTCCGCAGACCCGTGAAAGCGCGAGATGTCCACGAAGGGCAGTTGCGCGGTGATGTTCTGGATCGTCATGGAATACTCCTTGGTCGAATGTGAGCTGTTTGAAGTCAGGCCGCGCTGCGACTGCGAGCGATGCGGTGATTGACAAGGCGGGCTGCGTAGTCGCCGGCCATCTGCACCGATTGCACGATCACCACGAGAACGACCACGACCGCGATCATGACCTCAGGCATGAAGCGCTGGTAGCCGAAGCGGATGCCGAGATCGCCCAAGCCGCCGCCGCCGACAGTGCCCGCCATGGCGGAGTAACCGATCAGGCTGACGAGGGTGACGGTCTGTCCGGCGACGATACCGGGCAGGGCCTCCGGCAGAATGACCTTCAGGATGACCTGCAGCGGGGTCGCGCCCATGCTGAGCGCCGCCTCGATCAGGCTCTGGTCGACTTCCCGCATGGCCGCTTCCGCGAGCCGCGAAAAGAGCGGCGTGATGGCGACCGTCAGCGGCACGATTGCAGCAAAGGTGCCGACGGTCGTGCCGGCAATCAGTCGGGTGAAGGGGATGATGGCAACCATCAGGATGATGAAGGGTGTCGAGCGCACGAGGTTGACGACCGTGCCGATGACCCGGTTGAGAAGGGGACGCTCGAGAAACTGGCCAGGCGCCGTGACGACGAGCAGGATGCCGAGCGGCAGGCCGATCACCGTGGACAGAAGGGCGGCGACCGCCACCATGGTCAGCGTCTGCTTGAGCGATTCAAGCAGTAGCGCGATGAGAGCCGGCGGAAACAGATCGAACAGCATGTCCGATGACCTCGCAATGTAAACCGAGTGCGGAAAGATAGGTGATGACGGCAGGCTGCTTGTCGCCGATAGCTTCTGCCACGATGGTGAGGATGCCAAGCGGCTTTCCGCCGATATAGTCGACGCGACCGTGGAGGATGTTGGGCCGGATGCCGAAGCGGGTGACCAGGTCCGAAAGGACAGGGGCATGGGCCGCATCTCCGGTAAAGATGATCCGCAAGACCGGATCCGTCGCCTCGGTGGGCACAGCCAGAAGCGTTCGCGTCACTTCCTGGGGGAGTTCATGGGCAACGATGCTGGACAGGAAGGATTTGGCCGTCACGGTCTCCGGGAAGGCGAAGACGTCGAAGGTCGGGCCGCCTTCGATAATGCGACCGGCCTCGATGACGGTCACATGGTCGGCGATCCGACGCACCACATCCATCTCGTGGGTGATGAGCACGATGGTCAGGCCCATGCGCCGGTTGATGTCCCGCAAGAGGTCGAGGATCTGTTCGGTTGTCTCCGGATCGAGCGCCGACGTCGCCTCGTCGGACAGCAGCACGTCGGGTTTCAGCGCAAGCGCGCGGGCGATCCCGATACGCTGCTTCTGCCCACCAGAGAGTTCCGCCGGATAGGCATTGGCCTTGGCGGACAGGCCGACGAGGTCGAGCAGTTCCGACACGCGCCGGTCGATCTCGCTCTTCGCGATGCCGGCAATTTCGAGCGGCAGCGCCACATTGCCGGCTGCCGTCCGCGACGAGAGCAGGCTGAAATGCTGGAAGATCATGCCGATCCGCCGGCGGGCGGAGCGCAGTGCCGCGATATTGAGACCGGTGATCTCCTGATCGGATACCCGAATGCGGCCGCTGGTCGGCTTGACCAGGCCGTTCAGGCAGCGCACCAGCGTGCTTTTCCCCGCCCCCGATCGGCCGATAATCCCATGAATCGAGCCTTCCGCGACTGACAGGTTTATCCCGTCGAGCACCGCGGGGGCTGCCGGATCATAGACCTTGCGGAGGTCTTCGATTTCGATGACGGATCTCGCTTGGGCCTCGGTTAGCGCCGGCTTCGGCGCCTCCCTTGCTTCCTTCGCGAGATCGAGGGCGAGGATGCTCATCTCACCAACCTGCGACGATGTTGCCGGCGAAGGTCTTTTCGATGAAGGCCTTCACTTCCGGCGACTTGTAGGACTCAACCAGCGTCTTCACCCAGGCCGCATCCTTGTTTTTCTCGGCGACCGCGATCAGGCAGAAGTATTCCGACAGCTCGTCTTCGATGAGGATGCCGTCCTTGCTCGGATTGAGGCCCGCCGAGAGGGCGAAGTGCGAGGTGATGACCGAGAAATCCACGTCTTCGAGCGAGCGGGGAAGCTGCGCCGTTTCGAGAGGCAGGATCTTGATGTTCTTTGGATTGTCGATGATGTCGAGTTCGGTGGCGTTGAAGGTGAGACCTGGCGTGAGCTTGATCAGGCCACCGGCTTCGAGAAGCTTCAGAGCGCGGCCGAGGTTACTCGGATCGTTCGGGATCGTGACTTGGGCGCCTTCGGGCAGTTCGGCGATGGTCTTGTACTTGCGGGAATAGCCGGCCATTGGCAGGAGGACAGTTTTGCCGCCGACGGCGACGAGGTTGAGGCCACGATCGGCGTTCTGGCGGTCGAGATAGGGCGTATGCTGGAAGCCATTGGCATCCAGGTCGCCATCGTTGGTGGCAGGGTCGATCAGGGCGCCGTCGGAGAATTCGACGATCTGGATGTCGAGACCCTTGGCCTTGGCAATCGGCACGATGGCTTCGGCGATCTGCGCGTGCGGACCGGCGGTGACGCCGAACTTGATCGTTTCGGCCAGTGCCAGCGTATGGCTGGCGATCAGCACCGAGGTTGCCGCGAGGGCATTGAGGAAGACAGAAGACAGGCGCATGCAGGTTTGTCCTTTTCGTTTGATGGGTCTCAGCCTTAAAGGTCCGGGAGGACCTTGCCGGGGTTGAGGATGTTGTGGGGGTCGAGAGTGGCCTTGATGGCGTGCATCATGCGCACCGCTTCGATCCCATGTTCTTCAAGCTGGAAATCGCGCTTGCCGAGGCCGACGCCGTGTTCGCCGCTGGCGGTTCCGCCAACTGCAAGCGCCCGGCGTACGATGCGGTCGGCGTAAAGGGCGACCTCGTCTTCCTCGTCGTCGCGCAGCATAAAGACGCAGTGGAAATTGCCGTCGCCGACATGGCCGACGATGTAGGCTGGGATGGCAGATGTTGCGACGTCGTTGCGCGTTTCGAGGATCACGTCTGCCAGCTTCGAGATCGGCACGCAGACATCACTCGGCCAGGAATGGGCACCGGGGCGTTCGGCCTTGGCCCAGGCGAGGCAGTCGCGCCGGATGGTCCAGAGCAGGTTGGCCGCGGCTTGGGTCTCTGCCCAGATCAGGGGCGTGCCGCCGCAGTCTTCGATCAGCCCGCCAATCGTCGAGGCAAGGCCTTCGATTTCGCTCGCATAGCCGTGAAATTCGAAGAAGAGAGCTGGCAGGGGCGGCAGCGAAAGCGCGCCACGACGGTTGATTACCTCGACCAGCGGCTGATCGATGAGTTCGACGCGACCGATGGCAAGGCCTGCCTTCTTGATCGCGGTTACTGCTTCGACGGCGCCTGCCAGTGTTTCGAAGCTCGCATGGGCCGACTTGGCATCGGGGAGGGGATGCAGGCGCAGCGTCACTTCGGTGACGATGCCGAGCGTACCTTCCGAGCCGACGAACAGACGGGTGAGGTCGTAGCCGGAGGAGGATTTACGGGCAAGCGTACCTGTTTTGACGATCTCGCCGGTGCCGGTCACGACGGTCAGTCCGAGAACGTTTTCCCGCATCACGCCATAGCGCACGGCATTGGTGCCGCTGGCACCGGTCGACGCCATGCCACCGATAGAGGCATTGGCACCGGGGTCGACGGGAAAGAAGAGGCCGGTGTCGCGCAGGTGCTTGTTGAGATCCAGGCGGCGCACGCCCGCGCCGACCCGGGCGATCATGTCGTCTGGGCGGATCTCGATGATCGAGTTCAGCCGGCTGGTGTCGAGCGAGATCGCGCCGACTTCCGGAACCGCACCGCCTTCCAGCCCAGATCCGGCGCCGAACGGTGTTACCGGTATGCCGTAGCGTATGGCGATCTGTACGATGTCGGCTACATCCTGTGTGCTTGCGGGATAGACGACCACGCCGGGCGATTGCCTGTCATGATGGCTTTCGTCGCCGGCATGCAGCGAAAGCGCGGATTGTCCCGTTTGGGCATCTGCACCGTACCGATCTTTGAGTTCGGCAATGGCGAGGCTCCAATCGGAGCGCCGGGAGTGCAGGTTCACGACGCGACCTCTAGCGCCTCGCCGGCGCGCCAGCGGGCCAGCCGCTCCACGGCTTCCTTCAGCGTGGATTCGCTTTTGGCGAAACAGAAGCGGATATGGGAGGTCACGTCGCGCGCGCCGTAAAACGAGGATACCGGTACGGGCGTGACGCCGGAGGAAAGAGTCAGATGCCGGGCAAAGGCGAGATCATCGGCCTTTCGGTCGAGGGGGGAAATGTCGGCGACGGCGAAATAGGTGGCTGGAACATCCGCCACGTTGAAACCCGCCTGACGCAGCCCGGAGACCAGCACGTCGCGGCGGCCGGCAAGCGCCTTGCGCAGATTTAGGAAATAAGCATCCGGCAGATTCAGTCCAACCGCGACCGCAGACTGCAGTGCCGGGGGCGTGGTGAATGTGACATATTGGTGCGCCCGGGCGATCGGCTGCAGCAGGTGGGACTCTGCCGTCACGTAACCGACCTTCCACCCTGTCAGAGAAAAGCTCTTGCCTGCCGAGCCGATGCGGACCACGCGATCGCGGATGGACGGCAGCGCGAAGAACGAGTGAAACGGGCGGTCGTCAAAGACGAGATGCTCGTAGACTTCGTCCGCAACGATCACCAGGTCTTGCTCGATGGCGATATCGGCAATCAGTTGCCGCTCCTCGGGCGTGAAAATCTTGCCGATCGGGTTCATCGGCGTGTTGACGACAATGAGGCGGGTGCGGTCGGTGATCGCCGCGCGTAGACGCTCGGTATCGATCGCCCAGTCGGGCGGAGCGAGGCGAACGGGTACGACACGTCCGCCGGCTCGACGGATGAGGGTCGCATAGGCGTCGTAGACAGGTTCAATGAGAATGACCTCGTCGTCCGGCTGAAGGAGCGCAAGGAACGTGTCGGCGAGTGCTTCCGTCGCACCAGATGTGACCAGCACCTCGCGTTCCCAATCCACCGATAGACCCAGAAACCGCCGCGCATTGTCTGCAACGGCTTGTCGCAGAGCCGGAAGGCCCATCATGGGTGGATATTGGTGCGATCCCGTCCGCAACGCGATCACAGCCGCCTCGATCAATTCCTGCGGTTCAAACCCTTCGGGAAAGCCTTGGCCGAGATTGATGGCTCCGGTATCGGTGGCCAGTCGTGACATCGCTTCGAAGATCGATGTACCCGATGAGGCAAAAATCGGATTGATGGCCGTCATGCTGCACTGCTCCCGCATCTGAAGGGCATAGCTTATTGACTATAAAGTTGGTAGACAAAGTAGATTTTTGCGAAATCCGGTGTCGGACGATAAATTCTTTCCAATGGTGGGGGACCTGGACGCTGAGCCTCACTCTGGATGTGCACGAGCCCAGGAGTGCCCCAACCATCAGAAAAAAATTTCCAACAAACAGTCTATAAAAAATATATAATAACTGTTCATTCGGATGTGATTGGCGATGCTAATGCCATGGCAGCCTGAAATCCGGATGGGATATAGGAATGAGCAAGCAGATACATTTCAACGCTTTCGACATGAATTGCGTTGGCCATCAGTCGCCCGGACTATGGGCGCATCCACGCGATAGGTCTTGGAAATACAAAGATCTCGACTATTGGCAGGATCTCGCCCGGACACTGGAAAAAGGCATCTTTGACGGCATCTTTATCGCCGATGTGATCGGCTACTACGATGTCTACAAGTCAAACAACTACCACGCCATTCACCAGGCGGCGCAGATCCCGGTCAATGACCCGATCCAGCTTGCAGCGCCCATTGCGCTGGCTACCGAGCACCTGGGTATCGGCATCACGGCGTCAATATCATTCGAGCATCCCTATCCCTTTGCCCGACGCCTTGCGACGGCTGACCACCTCACGAAGGGCCGCGTCGGCTGGAACATCGTCACCTCCTATCTGGAGAGCGGTGCGAAGAATATCGGGCAGGGCGGTCTGCGCTCGCATGATAACCGCTACGAGGTGGCTCATGAGTATCTGGAGGTCATCTATAAGCTGCTCGAAGGTTCCTGGGAGGAGGGCGCTGTGCTGCGCGACCGCGAGAAACGGATCTTCACTGATCCCTCTAGGGTGCATGAGATCGGCCATAAGGGTCGCTTCTTCGACGTGCCGGGCTATGCGCTGACCGAACCGTCGCCGCAACGCACACCTGTTCTCTACCAAGCCGGGGCCTCGGGTCCGGGCAAGCAGTTTGCCGCCGAGCACGCCGAATGCGTTTTCGTCGCAGCCCAGACCAAGACGATCCTAAAGAACTATGTCCGTGACGTACGCTCCCGTGCAGCCGCCGTTGGCCGCGACGCCTCCAAATTCCGCATCTATAATCTCCTCACGGTGATCGTTGACGAGACCGACGATAAAGCGCGTGCGAAGTTCCGCGACTACCTCGACTACGTTTCCTATGACGGCTCGCTGGTCTTCATGTCCGGCTGGACCGGTGTCGACTTCTCCCACTACGCGCCCGACGATCTCGTCCGCAAGGTGGAGACCAACGCCATCCATTCGGCGATCGAGAGCCTGTCGGAAGGCGATCCGAACAAGCGCTGGACGATCAAGGAACTCGCTGAATGGGGCGGCATCGGCGGCATGGGACCCGTGATTGTCGGCTCGCCTTCGACCGTGGCGGATGAGTTGCAGGCCTGGGTCGAGGAGACCGATGTCGACGGCTTCAACCTTGCCTATGCCGTCACCCCCGAAAGCTTCGAGGACATCGTCGGTTATCTCGTGCCCGAGCTTCAGAAACGTGGCGTCTACCCGACCGGCTACAAGCCCGGCACCCTGCGCGAAAAACTGTTCGGCGAGGGGCCCTATCTGCCCAAGGCGCATCCGGCCAATCGTTACCGCGACATCGAAACCTACAAACGCAACCAGGCGACCGTGCTGGCCAATGCCAGCTGAGATCGACGGCTCAACCATCAAGGGGCTTTCCCATGGGAAACATTAGCGAAACCAAGATCGATTACAGCGTCCATCCGCGGGTCAATTCCACCGACCCGTTCACGGCGCGACCGCGCCCCGCCAAGCCGGCGCATGTGATCAAGACCGACGAAGAGGCAATCGAGATCGCCGAGAAACTGGCAGCGAGCTTCAAGTCCGGTGCGGCGCTCCGCGACCGCGAGGGTCTGCTGCCGATCGCCGAGCTTGACGAATACTCGCAGAGCGGCCTCTGGAGCATCAATGTGCCCAAGGCCTATGGCGGCCCTGAGGTCTCCTATGCGACGCTGGCCAAGGTAATCGCCACGATTGCCGCCGCCGATCCGGCCATTGCCCAGATCACTCAGAACCATCTGGCGATCGTTGCGACTGTGGACCTTGACGGTACGGAAGAGCAAAAGAAGCTGTTCTTCGGCTGGGCGCTGGAAGGCATCCGTTACGGCAACGCCTTCTCCGAGGCAAAGAGCAAGACCGTCGCCGATTTCGAAACCAAGGTCGTGCATGACGGCGATGACGTCATCGTCAACGGCGAGAAGTTCTACACGACCGGCGCGCTGCTTGCCCATATCGTCCCGATTGTCGGTGTCGACGAGACAGGGCAGGGTTATCTGGTTTTCGCCGACCGCGAAGCGCCGGGCCTCACGGTCACCAACAACTGGTCGAGCTTCGGTCAGCGGACCACCGCTTCCGGTTCGGTCAAGATCGAGAATGTGCGTGTGCCGAAGGGCCGTGCCTTGAAGGTCACCTCCTTCGATCACCCGACCGTCGGCGGCCCGGTTTCGCAGATCATTCAGTCGGCGATCGATGTCGGCATTGCGCGCGGAACGATCGACGACACGATCGAATTCGTCAGCAAGTTCAGCCGTCCCTGGATCGACAGTGGCAAGGCGACGGCCGGTGAAGACCTCTTCACCATCGCCCAGATCGGTGACCTGAAGATCAAGCTGCATGCGGCCGAAGCCCTGCTGGAAATCGCCGGACGCAGCATCGACGTGGCGCGCGCCAATCCGACGCTGGAAACGGTATCCGAAGCGACCATCAAGACGGGCGAGTCCAAGGTACTGACCACCGAAATCGCGATCCTCTCGACCAATAAGCTGTTCGAGCTTGCTGGAACGCGCTCGACGCTTGCCGAGCATGGTCTCGACCGTCACTGGCGCAATGCCCGCGTTCATACGCTGCATGATCCGGTCCGCTGGAAGTTCTACCATGTCGGCAATTATTACCTGAATGGCGTTCACCCGCCGCGTCATGCCTGGAATTGAGCCCCGCGATGAGCACGAATGATCGCAAACTGCACCGGGAGGCAGCACTCACTGCCGGCCGTCCGGCTCCGCATATCGCTCCGCGCAGGACGCTTGCGCATGTCATCCGCGACGATGCCGAGGCCATCCAGGTGGCCAAGGATCTGGCACGGGAATTCGCCGTCGGTGCTGCCCAGCGTGACCGCGAGCGGCGTCTGCCGCTCGGCGAGATCGACCGCTTTTCGCAAAGCGGTCTCTGGGCGATCAGCATCCCGAAGGAATATGGCGGGGCCGGTGTTTCGGCCGTCACGCTGGCCGAAGTCACCGCCATCATCTCGGCGGCGGATTCTTCGATCGGGCAGATCCCGCAGAACCATTTCTACATGGTTGAGGCGCTGCGGTTGAACGGAACTGAGGAACAGAAGCGGCATTATTTCCGCCGCGTTCTGGACGGTGATCGCCTCGGCAATGCCTTCACCGAGATCGGTACGAAGACGCCTGTCGACTATAAGACGCACTTTGCCGAGCGCGATGGGAAGCTCTACCTCAGCGGTCAGAAGTTCTACGCCACCGGGTCGCTGTTTGCACACATCGTCGTTGCCGTTGCCAAGGGTCCCGGCGATCGGGTCTATCTGGTCTTCGTCGACCGAGCGACGCCCGGCCTCGATTTCGTCGATGACTGGTCGTCCTTCGGCCAGCGGTCGACGGGCAGCGGCACGGTGACTTTCGACGAAATCGAGGTGACCCACTTCCAGATCGTCGATCACGACAAGAGCTTTGAGACCCCGACGCCGATGGGCCCCTTTGCGCAGATCATCCATGCGGCGGTCCAGGTCGGGATCGCGCGTGGGGCGCTTGCCGAAACGATCTCCTATGTCCGCGCCCATGCGCGGCCGTTCTTCGAGCTGAGCATCGAACACGGCTACGAGGATCCGCACACGATTCACGGCGTCGGTGATGTCGCCATTCGGGTTCATGCGGCCGATGCGCTGCTTGCCCGTGCAGGGCGCATCCTTGATCGCGCCACGGCTGAGCCCAATGCCACGACGGTTGCCGAGGCCTCGATTGCGGTCGCTGAAGTGAAGGCGCTTGGAACCGAAGTCGCGCAGCTCGCGGCGACCAAGCTCATCGAGTTTGGCGGTGCCCGATCGACGCTGGAGAGCTATGGCCTCGATCGCTACTGGCGCAATGCAAGGACACATTCACTGCATGATCCGGTGCGCTGGAAGTATCACCATATCGGCAACTTCTATCTCAACGGTACCCTGCCGCCCCGGCATGGCGCACTCTGATCCCTGGCATGCCAACTTGCCGGTGCGTGGCTCTGTCACGTGCCGGCCTTTTCTTTGACAATAGGACCTTTGAAATGACCTATCTCCCTGATCCAAACCGCTACGACGATGCCAAGTTTCGCCGTGTCGGTCGAAGCGGCCTCAAGCTACCGGCCATCTCCCTCGGCCTCTGGCACAATTTTGGTGACACCACACCGATCGAGACCCAGCGCTCGATCCTGTTTAAGGCTTTCGATGTCGGCATCACGCATTTCGACCTCGCCAACAACTACGGCCCGCCTGCCGGCAGCGCCGAAATCAATTTCGGCCGTATCCTACGAGAGGATTTTGCCGGCTATCGCGATGAACTGATCATCTCGACCAAGGCGGGTTGGGACATGTGGCCGGGTCCATACGGTCGCGGCGGCGGCTCGAAGAAGGCACTGCTCTCCAGTCTTGACCAGAGCTTGAAGCGGCTTGCGATCGACTATGTCGACGTCTTCTACTCGCATCGCTTCGACGCCGAGACACCGCTCGAGGAAACTGCTGATGCGCTGGCCCAGGCCGTAAGGCAGGGGAAGGCGCTCTATGTCGGGATTTCCTCCTATTCCGGCAACAAGACTCGCGAGATCGCAGCCCTGCTAAAGGAACGCAACGTGCCGCTGCTGATCAACCAGCCTGCCTACAATCTCTTCAACCGCTGGCCGGAGAAGGATCTGTTCGCCGCCTCTGATGAGGTGGGGGCAGGGGTGATCGCCTTTACCCCACTGGCTCAGGGACTGCTCACCAACAAATATCTGAACGGCATTCCGGAGGACGCCCGCGTCAACCGTCCGGGCGGCGATTTCCTGCGGTCGGAACATCTGAAGGATGAGAATATCGTGCGGGCCCGCGCGCTCAACGAGATTGCCAATCGCCGCGGCCAGTCGCTCGCCCAGTTCGCCATCGCCTGGGTGCTTCGTGACCCGCGCGTCACCTCGGCGTTGATCGGTGCCAGCTCCGCCAAGCAGGTAGCCGAAAATGTCGAAGCCTTGAAGAATCTCGACTTTACGGCGGAGGAACTGGCAGAAATCGATCGTTACGCGGTCGAGGGCGGCATCAATCTCTGGGAAAAGCCGTCGCACGACGCCGTCGTTTGATCGCATAGGCTCGAACATCAAACGCCCGGTCAGATGACCGGGCGAATTCTATTGCGGGTCAGTCTGAAGCTGGATCTTCCGGCGACGTGCGTCGGCGGCCGGATGAGGGCTTGAGAGCCGCGGACCGGCCCCGAAAAGCTGGTGACGCAGCGTGCTACCACTGTAAGCCGTCTTGTAGAGCCCGCGTGCCTGTAGCTCGGGCACGACGAAAGTCACGAAATCCTCGTAGCTTTCCGGAACGACTGTCCGCGTCAGGTTGAAGCCGTCGATCTCGCCCTCTTCAACAAAGCGTGCCAGACTGTCGGCGATCTGCGACCCTGTACCGACAAAGGTCGGATAACGACCTCCAATCCCCAGGCCGTCCAGCAATTGCCGCTTGGTCAGCCCGCGTTTGCGCGCGGCCTCGATACCCGATTGGATCGCATTACCGGGTGCGCTGTCTTTTACGATCGGGTCATCCAGATCGAGTTTTGCGAGGTCAATACCGGAACCGGCAGAGAAATGCGCCATACCTGCTTCCGGGCTCGCATATCGGCAGTAGTCGACGTGTTTCTCCTGCGCCTCCGCTTCGGTCGCGCTAGGTACGATCGAAATGCCGACAAAGATCTTGATGTCCTCTGGCTTGCGACCTGCCTCGACGGCATCGGCCCGCAGCAAACGTGAGGTTTTCCGAGCCGTGGCCGCATCGGGCGCAGATATGAAGATGCATTCGGCATGGCGTGCGGCAAAGCGGCGGCCGCGCTCCGACGTGCCGGCCTGGTAGAGCACCGGCGTGCGTTGCGGGGAGGGGGCCGTAAGGTGATAACCTTCGGATCGGTAAAAGCGGCCGGCATGATGGATCGCGTGGACCTTGGCGGGATCGGCATAGACCCGGTTCGTCTTGTCCTTCCGAACGGCATCATCGTCCCAACTTCCTTCCCAGAGCTTGTAGAGCAGTTCGAGCGCTTCTTCCGCCTGGTCGTAACGGTCGTCATGTGCGGTCATGGCGCTGTTGCCGATGGCGCGCGCGGCGCTGTCGAGATAGCCGGTGACGATGTTCCAGCCCATGCGTCCGCCCGTCAGATGGTCGAGCGTCGACATGCGGCGGGCGAAGAGGTAGGGCGGTTCGGCATTGGCATTCACCGTTACGCCGAAGCCGAGATGTTCGGTAACTGCGGACATGGCCGAGACCAGCATCATCGGATCGTGGACCGGCAGCTGGATGCTTTCGCGCAGGGTCAGGTCCACCGAACCGCCATAGACATCGTAGACACCGAGAATGTCGGCGAGGAAGATCCCGTCGAACAGGCCCCGCTCCAGCGTGCGGGCAAGATCGGTCCAGTAGCGCAGCGTGTTGAATTCGGTCGATTGGTCGCGGGGATGCGTCCACAGCCCATGATTTATGTGGCCGACGCAGTTCATGCTGAAGGCATTGAAGAGGATCTGTTTCGGCATGATTCCCCGCTTTGTGGATGGCTTTGTCGCGCCCGGATCAGCCACCATACTCGATGATTTCGAGGCCAGCATTGTAGTCGGTGGCGTAGATGAGGCCCTTGATATCGACGAAAACATCCGCCGACTGGATCACCTTCGGCCGGCCCGCTCTGCGGTCGGTCATGGTGACGGGATCGGCGGGCACCAGCGCGCCGGTTTCGACCGGATGATAGGGGTCGGATATGTCGAAAGCGCGGATGCCGGCATTCTGCCAGGTCGCGAAGATCAGCGTTTCCGACACGAAGGAGCCGGGGCGATTTTCATGCAGATTGTGCGGCCCGAAGTGACCACCCTTGTTGGCGTAGTCTGCCTCGGCGGGGATCGGGAAGGTCGAGATGCTGACCGGGTTTTCCGGCACGCGGATGTCGAAGATCCAGGTGTGCTTGCGCCCGTCTTCCTCGTTGTCGAGCACAGCTTCGTCGGCCACCACCAGCAGATCTCGGCCGGGAAGCGGCAATGGCGAATGCGTGCCGCCGCCATAAGGTGGCGACCAGTTGTGATGCTTGATCAGCTTCGGCGCCGAATGATCCTTGATGTCGAGAAGTGTCAGCCCGCCATCGCGCCAGCAGGCATAGGCGGTGTCGCCGTGGACAAGCGCATGATGCAGGGCAAAGCGTCGCCCCGTACCCCAGCTCGGTTCTTCACCCGCCGCCTTGTTCATGCCCGGCAGCCACCAGCGGCCAACGATTTCGGGTTTCGTCGGATCGATGAGATCGATGGTCACGAAGATATAGTCGGTGAATCCCTCCGTCAGCGCCGAGGCATAGGCGTAGCGGCCACCGACATACCAGAGCCGGTGGAAGCCGATGCCGTCGATATCGAGCTGGCCGATCTTGCGCGGGCTTGCCGGCGACGAGACGTCGTAGACCGTCATGCCGGCTGTCCAGGCCCGTTCGCGCTTGCGCGCGGCGACCGTCTCGCCGACGGAATGGGTGTAGTAGGTCTTCTCGTCGGCGAAGGTCTCGACATCGGCGAAGAGATCAAGCGCGTTGATGACCAGCAGAAGGTCGTCATGTGTCTGGAGATGAATGTTCCAGGTGTTTGCGGGCGCGGCGACGTAGTTGACGGTCTGCGGATGTTTCGGGTCGCGCACGTCAATGATCGAAAAGCCTTGCGACCAGGGATGCGCGACATAGGCATGGCCGCGATGCACCATCAGTTGCAGCCCGTCGCCCCGGCCGCCAATGTCGCTGTGGCCGATCAGTTTCATGTTGCGGGCATATTGCGGCTTGGGCAGGTCGGGGCTCGTCATCATCGTCCTCATGCGAAATGGAATGGGACGCGCCTGTTGGTGCGGTGCGTCCGGATTGGGTCCTGCGAGCCAGGATTACTGGGTAACGGCCGGGATCCAGGGAGCGGTTGCCGCGTCGCTCTTCAGGAAGGCAGGGAACTTTGCCTGCAGCTCCTCGATCGTGCCGATTCTTG